>NZ_JBFAUZ010000010.1:0-189535 GCF_040679555.1 Spirillospora sp. NPDC052242 | reverse complement strand
GTCGGCGTCCACGGCGATGCCCGCCCGCTCCATCCCGGCGAGGACGCCGACGAGCTGACTTTTGGCCCCACCCGCGAGTCCCTGGCCCACGCCCGCGAAACACCGCCCCGGCCTGTCGCGGTGGTTGTGGGGCCGAGGCATCCGCCATTCGACCGGCTCCGCTCGTTGGGCCGTCCGCATGGGTATGGGGTCATCGCCTCGGCGGGTGCATCGGCGCGGTGCGGCGTAGTGCTGCGGGTGCGGCCGAAGGTTGGTGCTGTGGCTGGGGTGCGCGGTGCGGCCTGGGGGCTTGTGCTGGCGGGTTGGGTCAGCCGGTGCGGCTTACGACGTAGTCGCAGAGGGCGGTGAGAGCGTCGCGGGCGGGGTTGGCGGGGAGGGTGAGGAGTTCGGCGCGGGCGTCCTCGGCGACGCGGTGGAGGTCGGCGCGGGCGCGGTCCATCGCGGGGTGGGCGCGCAGGAGGGCGAGGGCCTCGGCGTGGAGGGCGTCGTCGGTGAGGTCCTGGACGAGCAGGTCGCGCAGGCGCGCGTCGTCGGGGCCGGAGCCGACGCCGGCGAGGACGTGGTGCATCGGGAGGGTGCGGATGCCCTCGCGGAGGTCGGTGCCGGGGGTCTTGCCGGACTCCTCGGTCTCGGAGTCGATGTCGAGGACGTCGTCCGAGAGCTGGAAGGCGATGCCGATCTTCTCGCAGGCGGAGGTGATCGTGTCGACGGTCGAGGCGGGGGCGCCGGACAGCAGGGCGCCGAACTGGCCCGAGACCGCGATGAGGGAGGCCGTCTTGTCGGCGAGGACCTGCAGGTAGTGCTTGAGGGGGTCGGCGCCCTCGGCGGGGCCGGTCGTCTCCTCGATCTGGCCGCGGACGAGACGGGCGAACGCGCGGGCCTGGATGCGGACGGGCTCGGTGCCGAGGTCGGCGAGGAGGTCGGACGCGCGGGCGAACAGGTAGTCGCCGGTGAGGATGGCGCGGGTGTTGTCCCAGCGGACGTTCGCGGACTGGCGGCCGCGGCGGACGGTCGCCTCGTCCATGACGTCGTCGTGGTAGAGGGTGCCGAGGTGGGTGAGTTCGACGACGACCGCGGCCGGGACGAGCCCGGCCGCGGTCGGGTCGCCGAAGTGCGAGGCGAGCGTCACCAGCATGGGCCGGAAGCGCTTGCCGCCCGCCTCGACGAGGTGCTTGGACGCCTCGTTGAGCAACGGGTTGTCGCTGCGGACCGAGTCGAGGAGCAGTTCCTCGACGGCGGCCAGGAACCGCCGGCTGTCGGCCGCGAGCGCCGAGTCCACGGGAAGCCCGAACGGGCCGGCTTCCTGCACGGCCGGCCCGCCGGACTCCTCAGCGAAGGCGTTGCTCACCCAAGACTCCCTACCGGACGAACATCTGCGTCGTGGCGTCTCCCGCGAGGTCCAGGATCGGCTGCGGGAGCACGCCGAGTACAACAGTAGCCGTCACGCCGACCGCGACGACGATCGCGGTGGCCGGTGGGGCCACGACGACGGGGCCGTCGGCGTCCGGTTCGCTGAAGAACATGACGACGATCACGCGGACGTAGAAGAACGCGGCGACCGCGGAGGCGATGACGCCGACGACGACGAGGGGCGTCGCCCCGCCCTCGACGGCCGCCTTGAACACCGCGAACTTGCCGGTGAAGCCGCTGGTCAGCGGGATGCCGGCGAACGCCAGGAGGAACAGCGAGAAGACGCCCGCGACGACCGGGGAGCGCTTGCCGAGCCCGGCCCAGCGGGACAGGTGGGCCGCCTCGCCGCCCGCGTCCCGCACCATCGTGACGACGGCGAACGCGCCGATCGTGGTGAACCCGTAGGCCGCCAGGTAGAACAGCGAACCCGACAGGCCGTCCCGCGAGGTGGCGATCACGCCCATGAGCAGGAAGCCCGCGTGCGCGATGGACGAGTAGGCGAGCATCCGCTTGATGTCGGTCTGCGTGATCGCGATGATCGCGCCGACGACCATGGTGAGAATCGCCACACCCCACATGGCGGGCTCCCAGTCCCACTCGAGGGTCCCGAACGCGACGTAGTAGACGCGGAGGATCGCGCCGAACGCCGAGACGAGGGTGCAGGACGCCATGAGCGCGGTGATCGGGGTCGGCGCGCCCTGGTAGACGTCCGGCTTCCACATGTGGAACGGGACGCCGCCGAGCTTGAACAGCAGCCCGACGGTGAGGAGCGCGACGCCCGCGAGGAGGAGCGTCTCGCTGCCCGCGTCCCGGCTGATCTCCTGGGAGATCGCGGCGAGCGTGACCGATCCGGCGTAGCCGTAGAGGAGGGCGATGCCGTACAGGAAGAACGCCGACGAGAACGCGCCCAGCAGGAAGTACTTGACCGCCGCCTCCTGGGAGAGGAGGCGGCGGCGCCGGGCGAGGCCGCACAGGAGGTACAGCGGCAGGGACATGACCTCCAGGCCGATGAACATGGTCAGGAGGTCGTTGGACGCCGGGAAGATCAGCATGCCGCCGACGGCGAACATCATCAGCGGGTAGACCTCGGTCTGCACGATGCCCGCCGACTGCGTGCGCTGCTCGGCCTCGCTGCCGGGCAGCGCGGACGCCTGCGCGGCGAACGCCCCGCCGGCGCGGTCGCCGCCGCGCTCGGCGATCAGCAGGAGGCTGACGAGCGCCAGCACCAGGATGGTGCCCTGCAGGAACAGGGTGGTGCCGTCGACGCCGAGGGCCCCCTCGGCGACGACGTGGTGCGGGACGCCGTCCCACGCCAGCGCGACCGTCCAGACGAACCCGCCGAGCAGGCCGAGGAACGCGAGCGGAACCTGGAGCCGGGGCCGCCAGGCGCGGCCGGCGAACGCCTCGACCAGCACCCCGAGGACGGCGACGCCGAGGACGACCAGCAGCGGGCCGATCTCCGCGTACTCGATGTGCGGCGCCGGGATGTCGGCGCCCTGCGCGAGGGTGCTCATGGACGGGCTCCGTTCTCGGCGACGTTGGTCGGTGCGGGGTCATGCTGGTCGACCCGCACCAGCGTCTGTTCGACGGACGGGTTGATGACGTTCAGCACCGGCTGCGGGAAGAAGCCCATCGCGACGATGATCGCGAGGATGGGCGCGATCGCCCACTTCTCCCGGGCGGTGAGGTCCTTCATCCCCTCGACCGCCGGGGTCCTGGGGCCGCCCATGGTGCGCTGGTACGTCCACAGGATGTAGATCGCGGCGAGGACGACGCCGCTGACGGCGAGGGCCCCGGCCCACTCGTACCGGCTGAACGTGCCGACGATCACGAGGAACTCGGACACGAACGTGGACAGGCCGGGCAGCGACAGGCCGGACAGGCCCGCGATGAGGAACGCCCCGGCGAGGACGGGCGCGGCCTTCTGCACGCCGCCGTAGTCGCCGATCCGCGCCGACCGCCGCCGGACGATCATGAAGCCGACGATCAGGAACAGCGCACCGGTCGAGAACCCGTGGTTGATCATGTAGAGCGCCGCGCCGGACTGCCCCTGCGAGGTCATCGCGAAGATGCCGAGCACGATGAACCCGAAGTGGGACACCGAGGTGTAGGCGATGAGGCGCTTCAGGTCGACCTGCCCGATCGCGAGGATCGCGCCGTAGATGATGCTGAGGACCGCGAAGCCGAGGACCACCGGGGTGGCCCACTTGGCGGCGCCCGGGAACAGCTCCAGGCAGAACCGCAGCATCCCGTACGTGCCGACCTTGTCGAGGACGCCGACGATGAGGACGAGCGCGCCCGCCGGGGCCTGCTGCGCGGCGTCCGGCAGCCAGGTGTGCACCGGCACCATCGGCGCCTTGATCGCGAAGGCGATGAAGAACCCGAGGAACAGCCACTTGGCGGTCGTCGGGTCGATGTTCATCTGCGCGAGCTCGGAGAACAGGAACGTCCCGTGCCCGAGCCCGCCCTCGGCCTCCGGCTTCGCCGACAGCGGGTACAGCCAGATCACCGCGACGAGCATGATCAGCCCGCCGAACAGCGAGTACAGCAGGAACTTGACCGCCGCGTAGGAGCGCTGGGCGCCGCCGAAGTACCCGATGATGAAGTACACCGGGATCAGCATCGCCTCGAAGAAGACGTAGAAGAGGAACACGTCGGTCGCCGCGAAGACGCCGATCATGGCCGCTTCCAGCGTCAGCAGCAGCGCGAAGTACGTCTTGACGGACCGCTTGGCGGGGACGTCGACGCCCCCGGAGCGGTCGTCCTCGTTCCAGGACGCCAGCATGACGAGCGGGACGAGGATCACCGAGAGCACGATCAGCGTGAGGGCCACGCCGTCGACGCCGACCGCCCAGTGGACCCCGAACGACGGGATCCAGTCGTACTTCTCCTCGAACTGGAACCGGGCGCCGCCCGGGTCGAACGAGGCCGCCATGACCAGGGTGAGCACCCCGACCAGGGTCGAGACGCCGAGCGCGAACTGCTTGACCAGCGCGTCCCGCGACGGCAGCGCCGTGAGGACGGCGGCGCCCACCAGCGGCAGCGCGATGAGGACGGTCAGCCAGGGAAGGTCGCTCATGACACGTTCACCACCAGGAGGGCGGCCACCACGACGGCGGCGCCGCAGAACATCGAGAGTGCGTAGGACCGGGCGAAGCCCGTCTGGATGCGGCGGAGCCGGCCGGAGCCGCCGCCGATGCCGGCGGCGATGCCGTTGACGGCGCCGTCGACGCCGCGCCCGTCGAACCAGACCGCGAGGCGGGTCAGCCACTGGCCGGGCCGCATCAGCAGCGACTCGTTGATGGCGTCGCCGTACAGGTCCTTGCGGGCCGCGACGGTGACGAACGAGCCCTTGGGCTGCTCGCGCGGCACCTTGCGGGCGCCGTACTGCCGCCAGGCGATCGCCGCGCCGAGCAGGACCAGCACGAACGTGGCGATGCCGGGGCCGGTGAGCGGCTGGAAGTGGTGCTCCTCCTCGGGGTGGCCGACGACCGGCTCGAGGAAGTGCCCGAACCCGCCGAGGACCAGGAACCCGCCCGCGAACAGGGAGCCGACGGACAGCAGGATCAGCGGGACGGTCATGACCTTCGGCGACTCGTGCGGGTGGACGTCGTCCGCCCAGCGCTTCTCGCCGAAGAACGTCATGAACATGACGCGGGACATGTAGTAGGCGGTGATCGCGGCGCCGAGCATCGCGCACCCGCCGAGGATGTACCCGGACGTGCCGCCCTTGTGCAGGGCCGTCTCGATGATGACGTCCTTGGTGAACCAGCCGGACAGGCCCGGGAACCCGATGATCGCGAGGTAGCCGAGCCCGAAGGTCACGTAGGTGATCATCATGACGCCGCGGAGCGCGCCGTAGTGGCGCATGTTCACGTCGTCCTTGGTGCCGTGCATGACCGAGCCGGCGCCGAGGAACAGGCCCGCCTTGAAGAAGCCGTGCGCGATGAGGTGCGCGATGGCGATGACGTACCCGGCCTTGCCGAGCCCGGCGGCGAGCGTCATGTAGCCGATCTGCGACATCGTCGACCCGGCGAGGGCCTTCTTGATGTCGTCCTTGCCGCACCCGATGATCGCACCGGCGAGCAGCGTGGCCGCGCCGACGATCGTGACGACGAGCTGCGCGGTGGTCGACAGCTCGAAGATCGGCCCGGACCGGACGATCAGGTAGACGCCCGCGGTGACCATCGTCGCCGCGTGGATGAGCGCCGACACGGGCGTCGGGCCCTCCATGGCGTCCAGCAGCCAGGACTGGAGCGGGAGCTGCGCCGACTTGCCGCACGCGCCGAGCAGGAGCAGCAGCGCGATGGCGGTGGCCGTCCCGGTGCTGAGCTCGGAGGCGAGGCCGACGTGCTCGGCGCCCTCACCGAGCACCTCGGTGAAGTCGATCGAGCCGACCGCGCTGAACAGCAGCGCGATCGCGATGATCAGCCCCATGTCGCCGACGCGGTTGACGACGAACGCCTTCTTCGCGGCGGTCGCGGCGGTCGGCTTGTGCTGCCAGAACCCGATGAGCAGGTACGAGGCGAGGCCGACGCCCTCCCAGCCGAGGAAGAGCACGACGAAGTTGCCGCCCAGGACGAGCAGCAGCATCGCGGCCACGAACAGGTTCAGGTACGCGAAGAACCTGCGCCGGTCGGGGTCGTGCTCCATGTAGCCGATGGAGTAGATGTGGATCAGCGATCCCACACCGGTGATCAGCAGGACGAAGCTGATGGACAGCGGGTCCACCAGCAGGTCCATGCCGACCTTGAACGAGCCGACGTCGATGAAGTCCCACAGGTGCAGGGTGCGGCGCCGCTCTTCGGCGTCGTATCCGAGCATCTGGGCGAACATCGCCGCGCCGACGACGAACGATCCGACCGACATGGCGACGCCGAGCAGGTGCCCCCAGCGGTCGGTGCGCCTCCCCCCGAGGAGGAGGATCGCGGCGCCCGCGAGCGGCAGCGCGATCAGGAGCCAGGCCGCGGCCTGGATGCCTTCGGCTTGCATCCCCGCCCTCTCAGTACTTCAGCAGGTTCACGTCGTCGACCGACGAGGACCTGCGGGTCCGGAAGATGGTCATGATGATCGCCAGACCCACCACGACTTCCGCGGCGGCCACCACCATCACGAAGAAGGCGATGATCTGGCCGTCCAGGTTGCCGTGCATGCGGGAGAACGACACGAACGCGAGGTTCGTCGCGTTCAGCATCAGCTCGACGCACATGAACACCACGATCGCGTTGCGCCGGACGAGGACGCCGACCGCTCCGATGGTGAACAGGACCGCCGAGAGCGCCAGGTAGTGCTCCGGGCTCATTTACCGGCCTCGCCTTCGTTGCCCTGCGCGGACCCGCCGGTCGCGGGACCGCCCGCGGCCGGGGAGCCCGCCTTGACGACGCGCGACTCGGCGCCGGCGTCCTCCGCCTCCTCGGTGGCGGCCCGCACGGCGGCGACGTCCGCCTCGGCCGCCTCGGACTCGGTCTCCCCGTGCAGGTCGGCGTGCCGCTGCACCGTGTCGGTGCGGGCGGCGATGACCGGGTTGACCGACAGTTCCGACGGGGTGCCGTCGGGCAGCAGCGCCGGCATGTCGACGGCGTTGTGCCGGGCGTACGTGCCGGGGCCGGGCAGCGGGCCCGGGTGCTCGCCCGTCCGGAACCGGCGCTCGGACAGGTCCCGCTGCGTCGGCTTCGGCTCGACGCGCTCGCGGTGCGCCAGCACCATCGCGCCGAGCGCCGCGGTGATCAGCAGGGCGCTGGTCGCCTCGAACGCGAACACGTACTTGGAGAACAGCAGCCGGGCCAGCCCGACGATGTTGCCCTCGGCGTTCGCGGCGGCGAGCCCCGCGGAGTCGCCCAGCGCGGCGCTGCCGATCCCGGCGCCGAGCAGGCCGATGAACCCGATCGCGGCGAGCACCGCCCAGAAGCGCTGCCCCCGGATCGTCTCGACGAGCGAGTCGGTCGAGCTGACCCCGACGACCATCATCACGAACAGGAACAGCATCAGCACGGCGCCGGTGTAGACGATCACCTGGACGAACGCCAGGAACGGCGCGTTCTGCAGCGCGTAGATCGCGGCGAGCGAGAGCATCACGGTCGCCAGCAGCAGCGCCGAGTGCACCGCCCGCCGCATGAAGATCATGCCGAGCGCGGCGCTCACCGACACGATGGCGAGGAGCCAGAAGAAGAACGGCTCCCCCGCCTGCCTGTCGGCGACCTCCGCCGCGAGCGCCTCGGTCGCGAGGACGTGCGCGTTCACTTCCGGTCACCGCCCTTGCGCGCCTTCTTGCCCTTCTCGGCGGCGGCGGCCTGGTCGGCGCTCGCCCGTCCGCCGCCCTCGGACGGGACGGTCGGTGCGGCCGCGGCCTCGGAGTCCTGCAGGCCGAGCCGGTAGTAGTCCTCCTCGGTGTCGCCGAGCCGCATCTCGTGCGGCGGCGGCTCCATGCCCTCGCGCAGCGGCGCCAGCAGCATGTCCTTGGTGTAGATGAGGCTCTCGCGGCTGTCGTCGGCGAGCTCGTACTCGTTCGTCATCGTCAGCGCCCGGGTGGGGCACGCCTCGATGCAGAGCCCGCACAGGATGCAGCGCAGGTAGTTGATCTGGTAGACGCGGCCGTACCGCTCGCCGGGCGAGTAGCGCTCGTCGGCGGTGTTGTCGGCCCCCTCCACGAAGATCGCGTCGGCCGGGCACGCCCAGGCGCACAGCTCGCAGCCGATGCACTTCTCCAGGCCGTCCGGCCACCGGTTGAGCTGGTGGCGGCCGTGGAAGCGCGGCGCGGTGGGCCGCTTCACCTCGGGGTACTGAACGGTCTCGCTCTTGCTGAACATCTGGTGGAACGAGACCCCGAACCCCTTGACCGGATTCAGGAAATCAGTGAGTCCCACTGGTGACCTCCTCAGGAGGGGTTTCGATCGTGGACGGCCCGGGCGGCGTCTGGACCCGCGCGGCGGCGCCCCGGCCGTGGTAGTGCGGCGCGTCCATCGGCGGCACCGGGAACCCGCCGTCCGTCGCGCCGCCCGCGCCCGGGCCCGCCGCGGTGGCGCCGCCCGTCGCGGGACCGCCCGCGCCGCCGGCGCCGCGCTTCGCGGTCTCCTTGTCGTCGTCGCCGCCGCGGATCATCTCCCAGAGCACGGTGAGGACGAGGACGATCGCGGCGGCCACCGCGGCGACGATCACGATCTGCCGCATGTCGTAGCCGTCGTTGCGCAGCGCGCGGATGGTGGCGACCAGCACGATCCAGGCGAGGGAGAAGGGCATCAGCACCTTCCACCCGAGCTTCATCAGCTGGTCGTAGCGGACGCGCGGGAGCGAGGCGCGCAGCCACACGAAGAACCAGATGAACAGCCAGATCTTGACCAGGAACCACAGCACCGGCCACCAGCCGGAGTTGGCGCCCGCCCAGAACGTGGAGATCGGCGCCGGGGCCCGCCAGCCGCCGAGGAACAGCGTGGTGGCGAGCGCCGACAGCGTCGCGAGGTTGATGTACTCGGCGAGGAAGAACATCGCGAACTTCAGCGACGAGTACTCGGTGTGGAAGCCGCCGACCAGCTCGCCCTCGCCCTCGGGCAGGTCGAACGGGATGCGGTTCGACTCGCCCATCATCGTGATGACGTAGACGATGAACGACGGCAGCAGCAGCACCGCGAACCACTTGTCGTGCTGCGCCGCGACGATCTCCGACGTGGACATCGACCCGGCGAACAGGAACACGGCGACGAACGACAGCGCCATCGCGATCTCGTAGGAGACCACCTGCGCGGACGAGCGGAGCCCGCCGAGCAGCGAGTACGGCGACATCGACGACCAGCCGGCCAGCACGATGCCGTAGACGCCCATGGACGCCATCGCCAGCACCAGCAGGACCGCGACCGGGAGGTCGGTGCCCTGCAGCGGCGTCTGGTGGCCGAACACCGACACCGTCGGCCCGAACGGGATGATGATGAAGGAGATGAAGGCCGGGACGGCCGACATGATCGGCGCCAGGACGAACACGACCTTGTCGACCTGGCGCGGGACGATGTCCTCCTTCAGCGCCAGCTTGATGCCGTCGGCGAGGCCCTGCAGCAGGCCCTGGGGCCCGGCGCGGTTCGGGCCGACGCGCAGCTGCATCCGGCCGATGACGCGCCGCTCGACCCACATCGACAGCAGGACGGTCAGCACCAGGAAGACGAAGATGACCAGGACCTTGCCGCCGATCAGCCACCACGGGTCCTTGCCGAAGTCGGCGAGCGTGGGATCGGCCGGCGCGGCGAGCGGCGCGGCCGCGAGCGGGCTCATTCGGTGCCTCCAGCGTTGATCTGCACGACGCTCCCCGCGCCGGCGCCGAGGTCCCGGTGGAGGGCGCAGCCGGCCGAGTTCGTCGGCAGCCACACCACCCGGTCGGGCAGGTCGGCGGTGATCTCCAGGGGGAGCGTGACCGAACCGCGGCCGGTCGAGACCGTCACGGAGCCGACGCCGTCGACCGGACGGGCGCCGATCTCCTCGGCCGTCGCGGGCGACAGCCGCGCCACCGCGCCCTTCGCGGTGCCGGCGAGGAACGGCTCGCCGTCCTGCAGCCGGCCCCGGTCGAGCAGCAGCCGCCACGTCGCCACGACCGCCTCGCCGCGGGTCGGCTCGGCCGGGACCGCCTGCGGGACGTTCGGGGCGTCGGGCCGCTCGCCGCGGTGCGCGCCGAGGTCGGTCAGCTCCCGGCGGGCCGCCTCCGGGCCGGGCAGCCCGAGGTGGACGTCCATCTCGTCGGCGAGCGCGTTCAGCACCCGCAGGTCCGACAGCGCCCCGGCCGACTTCAGCACGACGTCGAACGGGCGGCCGCGGCCCTCCCAGTCGACGAACGTCCCGGACTTCTCCGCGACGGTCGCGACGGGCAGCACCACGTCGGCGCGGTCGGTGACGGCGCTCGGCCGCTGCTCCAGGCTCACCACGAACGGGGTGGCCTCGATCGCGCGGAGCGCGGCCTCCGGGTCGGCGAGGTCGCCGGGGTCGACGCCGCCGACGAGCAGCGCGCGGCGCTCGCCGCGCGCCGCCGCCGCGAGGACGGCGTCGGCGTCCAGGCCCGGGGTCGCGGGCAGCGCGGCGACGCCCCACGCCCGCGCGACCTCCGCGCGGGCGGCGTCGTCGGCGACGGGGCGGCCGATCGGCAGCAGCCCGGGCAGCGCCCCGGCCTCCACCGCGCCGCGCTCCCCGGCCCGGCGCGGCACCCAGGCCAGCCGGGCGCCGGTGGCCTTCGCCAGCCGGACCGCCGCCGACAGGGCGCCGGGGCTGCTCGCGAGCCGCTCACCGGCGAGGACGACCGCGCCGGGCGTCTCCAGCAGCCCCCGGACGTCCGCGAACGCGTCGTCGGCGATGAGCGCGCCGATCGTCTCGGCCTCGGCCCCGGGACGGGTCGGCAGGAGCGTCCCGCCGACCTTCTGCAGGCCGCGGGTCGCGAACGGCGCCGCCGCGTACACCTTCAGGTTCTTCTTGCGGAACGCCTTGCGGAGCCGCAGGAAGACGATCGGCGACTCCTCCTCGGGCTCGAACCCGGCGAGCAGGACGGCCGGCGCCTTCTCCAGGTCGGCGTAGGAGACCTCGATGGAGCGGCCCGCGACGGACGAGGCGAGGAAGTCGGCCTCCTCCGCCGACAGCGGGCGCGCCCGGAAGTCGACGTCGTTCGTGCCGAGCGCGATCCGCGCGAACTTCGCGTAGGCGTAGGCGTCCTCGAGGGTGCCGCGCCCGCCGGCCAGCACCCCGGCCGATCCGCGCGCCGCCGCGAGGCCGCGCGCCGCGATCGTCAGCGCCTCCGGCCACGACGCGGCCTCCAGCTCCCCGTTCTCGTTCCGGACGAGCGGGTGCGTGAGCCGGTCGGGCTGGGTGCCGTAGGTGAACGCCCAGCGGCCCTTGTCGCAGTTCCATTCCTCGTTGACCTGCGGGTCGTCCCCGGCCAGCCGCCGCGTGATCTTCCCGCGGCGGTGGTCGGTGCGCAGCGCGCAGCCGGACGCGCAGTGCTCGCAGGTGCTCGGCTGCGAGACGAGGTCGAACGGCCGGGACCGGAACCGGTAGGCGGCGCCGGTCAGCGCCCCGACCGGGCAGATCTGCACGGTGTTGCCGGAGAAGTACGACTGGAACGGCTTGCCGTCCGCGGCGCCGACCTGCTCCTTGGCGCCGCGCTCGAACAGGTCGATGAACGCGTCCCCGGCGATCTGGTCGGAGAACCGGGTGCAGCGGGCGCACTGGATGCAGCGCTCCCGGTCGAGCAGCACCTGGCTGGACAACGGGATCGGCTTGGGGAACGTCCGCTTGGTCTCGGTGAACCGGGACTCGCCGCGCCCGTTGGACATCGCCTGGTTCTGCAGCGGGCACTCGCCGCCCTTGTCGCAGATCGGGCAGTCCAGCGGGTGGTTGATCAGCAGCAGCTCCATGACCCCGTGCTGCGCCTTGTCGGCGGCCTTCGAGGTGAGCTGCGTCTTGACGACCATGCCGGGCATGACCGTGGTCGTGCAGGACGCCGCGGGCTTCGGCATGCCGCGCCCGTTGCCCATGTCGGGGACCTCGACCAGGCACTGGCGGCAGGCGCCGACCGGGTCGAGCAGCGGGTGGTCGCAGAACCTCGGGATCTGGATGCCGAGCAGCTCGGCGGCCCGGATGACGAGCGTGCCCTTCGGCACCTCGATCTCGAAGCCGTCGATGGTGACCGGCACCATCTCCTCGGCCTTCTCGACGTTCTGCTTGTCGGAGGTAACGGTCATCAGGCACCTGCCCAAACGGTGGACTTGGCCGGGTCGAAGGGGCAGCCGCCCTGCTCGAAGTGCTGCAGGTACTCGTCCCGGAACAGCTTGATGGACGAGACGACCGGGCTCGTCGCGCCGTCGCCGAGCGCGCAGAACGAGCGGCCGAGGATGTTGTCGGACAGGTCGAGGAGGGTCTCGAGGTCCTCCTCCTCGCCCTTGCCGGCCTCCAGCCGCTTGAGCATCTGCTTGTACCAGTACGTCCCCTCGCGGCACGGCGTGCACTTGCCGCACGACTCGTGCGCGTAGAACTCCGACCAGCGCAGCACGGCCCGGACGACGCAGGTCGTCTCGTCGAAGATCTGCAGGGCGCGGGTGCCGAGCATCGACCCCGCGGCCCCGACGGACTCGAAGTCCAGCGGGACGTCCAGGTGCTCGTCGGTGAAGATCGGCGTGGACGAGCCGCCGGGCGTCCAGAACTTCAGCCGGTGGCCCTCGCGGACGCCGCCCGCCATGTCGAGCAGCTCCCGCAGCGTGATGCCGAGCGGCGCCTCGTACTGGCCGGGCCGGGTGACGTGCCCCGACAGCGAGAAGATCCCGAAGCCCTGGGACTTCTCGGTGCCCATCGAGGCGAACCATTCCGGCCCGTTCCCGACGATCGAGGGAACCGACGCGATCGACTCGACGTTGTTGATGACGGTGGGCCCGCCGTACAGGCCCGCCACGGCGGGGAAGGGAGGCTTCAGCCTGGGCTGACCGCGGAACCCCTCCAGGGAGTCCAGCAGCGCCGTCTCCTCGCCGCAGATGTAGGCCCCGGCGCCGCTGTGGACGACGACGTCCAGATCGAACCCGGACCCGAGGATGTTCTTGCCGAGGTAGCCCGCCTCGTACGCCTCCGCGACGGCCTGGTGCAGCCGCCGGATGACGTGCAGCACCTCGCCGCGGACGTAGATGAACGCCTGGTTCGACTTGATCGCGTACGAGCTGATGATGACGCCCTCGACGAGGACGTGCGGGTTCGCCATCATCAGCGGGATGTCCTTGCACGTGCCCGGCTCGGACTCGTCCGCGTTCACCACCAGGTAGCGCGGGTTCGGGCTGCTCGGCGGCAGGAACCCCCACTTCATGCCGGTGGGGAACCCGGCGCCGCCGCGGCCGCGCAGGCCGGAGTCCTTCACCTGCTGGACGATGTCGTCCGGGGCCATCGCGAGCGCCTTGCGCAGCGCCGTGTAGCCGCCCTCGCGCTCGTAGCCCGCGCGGGTGAACGAGTCGGCCTGATCCCAGTTCTTGGTGAGGATCGGGGTCAGCGTCGTTCCTGACTGTGCAGTCACTTGTTCCGCCCCTCCTGCGTTCCCGGCTTCACGTCGCCGCCGATGGGCTTGCCGGGCTCGTTCGGCGGCGGGTCGGTGACCTCGGACGGCCGCACCGGCTCGTCCGGCCGCGCCGCGTCGACGTCCGCCGGCGGCGCCGTCCACCCGCGCCGCTTCGCGAGCTCCAGCCCGCGCAGCGACTCCGGACCGGCCTGGACGCCCTCGCCCGCTCGGCCGTCGGGAAACCCGGCGAGCACGCGCGACGCGTCCTTCCAGCCGCACAGCTTGTTCGGCCCGCGCGAAGGAAGCACTTCCTTACCGGAGCGCAGGTCGTCGACCAGCTCCTTGGCCTTCGCGGGAGTCATGTTGTCGAAGAACTCCCAGTTGACCATCATCACCGGCGCGAAGTCGCAGGCCGCGTTGCACTCGATCCGCTCCAGGCTGACCTTGCCGTCCGGGGTGGCCTCGTCGTGGCCCACCCCGACGTGCTCGGACAGCTCGTCCCAGATCTGGTCGCCGCCCATCACCGCGCACAGCGTGTTGATGCACACGCCGACGTGGTACTCGCCGACCGGCGCGTGCTTGTACTGCGTGTAGAACGTCGCGACGCCGGTCACCTGCGCGGCCGTGATCCCGAGCTGCTCGGCGCAGAACTCGATGCCGTCCTGCGTGACGTGCCCGTCCACCGACTGCACCAGGTGCAGCAGCGGCAGCAGCGCCGACCGCGGCTTCGGGTACCGCGCGATGATCTCCTTGGCGTCCCGTTCGAGCCGGACGCGCACGTCCGTGTCGTACGTCATCGGTCCACTCCCCCCATGACCGGGTCGATGCTCGCCACGGCCGCGATGACGTCCGCGACCATGCCGCCCTCCGCCATCGCCGGCGTGGCCTGCAGGTTGACGAAGGACGGCTCGCGGAAGTGCACCCGGTACGGGCGGGTGCCGCCGTCGCTGACCACGTGCGCCCCGAGCTCGCCGCGCGGCGACTCGATCGGCGCGTACGCCTGCCCGGCGGGGACCCGGAAGCCCTCCGTCACCAGCTTGAAGTGGTGGATCAGCGCCTCCATCGAGGTGCCCATGATGTGCGCGATGTGGCGGGGCGAGTTGCCCATGCCGTCCGCGCCGATCGCCAGCTGCGCGGGCCAGCCGATCTTCTTGTCCTCGATCATCACGGGCCCCTTGACCGACTGCAGCCGCTCGTAGCACTGCTCGACGATCTTGAGAGACTCCTCCATCTCCCGCATGCGCACGAGGTAGCGCCCGTAGACGTCCGCGGACTCCTGCGTGGCGACCTCGAAGTCGTACGTCTCGTAGCCGCAGTAGGGCTGTGACTTGCGGAGATCCCACGGGAGGCCGGTCGCGCGGAGGACGGGCCCGGTGATGCCGAGCGCCATGCAGCCGGTAAGATCCAGGTAAGCGATGTCCTTCGTGCGCGCCAGGTAGACGGGGTTGGCGTCCATCAGCTTCCGCAGCGCCTGAATTCGCTTCGGCATCCGGTCCAGATAGTCACGGATCTTGCTGAGCGCGCCGCTGGGAAGGTCCTGGGCGACGCCGCCCGGACGGACGTAGGCCATGTTCATGCGCAGGCCCGTGATCTCCTCGAAGAGATCGAGGGTGTACTCGCGCTCCAGGAAGCCGTTGAGCATGACCGTCGTCGCGCCCAGCTCCAGGCCGAACGTGGCGATCGCCACGAGATGAGAGGAGATCCGGTTGAGCTCCATCATCATCACGCGGATGATCTGCGCCCGCTCCGGCACCCGGTCGGTGATGCCGAGCAGCTTCTCCACGCTCAGGCAGTACGCCGTCTCGTTGAAGATCGGCGCGAGGTAGTCCATGCGCGTGCAGAACGTCGTGCCCTGCGTCCAGGTGCGGTACTCCATGTTCTTCTCGATGCCGGTGTGCAGGTACCCGATGCCCACCCGGCACTCGGTGACCGTCTCACCGTCGAGGGTCAGGATCAGCCGGAGCACCCCGTGCGTGGACGGGTGCTGCGGCCCCATGTTGACGACGAGGCGCTCGTCGCCGCCGTCCTCGGCACCGGACACGACCTTGTCCCAGTCCTGCCCGCCCACGTCGAAGACGCGGCCCTCGGCCGCCTCCTCGGCGGCGTAGGCGTCGTATTCGGTGTACTTCGTGCTGCTCACGTGTACGACCTCCGCTCGTCCGGAGGCGGGATCTCCGCTCCGCGGTACTCGACGGGGATGCCGCCGAGGGGGTAGTCCTTGCGCTGCGGGTGGCCGACCCAGTCGTCGGGCATCTCGATGCGGGTGAGCGCCGGATGACCGTCGTAGACGATGCCGAAGAAGTCGTACGTCTCCCGCTCGTGCCAGTCGGCCGTCGGGTAGACCGGCACGAGCGACGGCAGGTGCGGGTCCGCGTCGGGACAGGTCGTCTCCAGCCGGACGCGCCGGTTGTGCGTGATCGACAGCAGGTGGACGACCGAGTGAAGCTCGGCGCCCGCGTCGTCGGGGTAGTGCACCCCCGAGACGCTCGAGCACAGCTCGAACCTCAGCGTGGGGTCGTCCCGCATCGTCCGCGCGACCTCGAGGAGGTGGTCGCGCTGCACGAAGAACGTCATCTCGCCGCGGTCGACGACGACGCGCTCGATCGCGTCGCCGAACCGCGGGTAGGCGCGTTCCAGGGCGTCGGCGATCTCGTCGAACTCACCGGCCTCGGCGGTGCCGCCCGGCCCGCCGTACGGGCGCGGCGCCGACACCTTCGGCGACTGCCGGACGACCAGGCCGCCGTACCCGGAGGTGTCGCCGGTCGTGTTCGCGCCGAACATCCCCTTGCGGACGATCGGCTGCTCGCGGCGCTCGTCCTCGTTCTGCGCGGGCAGCCGGTCCGCCGCCTGCTCGGCCTGCTGCTCGGGATTCTGCGAACTCATCCCTCAGGCCCCCTGTCCCAGAAGCGGGAGCCGGCGGCGCTTGGCCTCTTCCAGCTCCTCGATCTGCTTCGCGCGCTGCGGGCCCAGCTTGGTGTTGCGCATCTGGTCGTGCAGCTTGATGATCGCGTCGATGAGCATCTCCGGGCGCGGCGGGCAGCCGGGCAGGTAGATGTCCACGGGGACGATGTGGTCGACGCCCTGCACGATCGCGTAGTTGTTGAACATGCCGCCGGACGAGGCGCAGACGCCCATCGCGATGACCCACTTGGGCTCGGTCATCTGGTCGTAGATCTGCCGCAGCACCGGCGCCATCTTCTGGCTCACCCGGCCCGCGACGATCATCAGGTCGGCCTGCCGCGGCGTCGCCGACGCGCGCTCCATGCCCCAGCGGGAGAAGTCGTGCTTCGGGTCGCCGGCCGCCATCATCTCGATCGCGCAGCACGCCAGCCCGAACGTCGCCGGCCACACCGAACTGGCCCGCGCCCATCCCGCGACCTGCTCGACCGTGGTCAGCAGGAACCCGCTGGGCAGTTTCTCTTCTAGACCCATGTCAGTCCCACTCCAGACCGCCGCGCCGCCACACGTAGGCGTACGCCACGAGCAAGGTGACGATGAAAAGCACCATCTCGACGAGAGCGAAGATCCCCATCTGGTCGAAAGCGACGGCCCAGGGGTAAAGGAACACGATCTCGATGTCGAAGATGATGAACAGCATTGCCGTCAGGTAGTACTTGATCGGGAAACGTCCCCCGCCCACCGGCTGCGGGGTCGGCTCGATGCCGCACTCGTAGGCGTCCAGCCGGGCGCGGTTCCAGCGCTTCGGGCCGGTGAGCGAGGCCATCGCCACGGAGCCGACCGCGAAGACGGCCGCGAGCACCCCCAGCACAATGATCGGTACATAGAGATCCATGGTCTCTACTGCCTCTCCTCGGAACGTACGACGCTGTACGGGGCGACGTGACCCTTTACACGCTCGTGACATCTGTCACGAGCACGGTCCGTCACCCTAGCCAAGGTGACCAATAGCACTCCCCTCAGGGGGTCGGGTACGGCGAATCAACCCGCTCACCTGCCGAAACTTTGCGCTCATGGAGCGCTCCTCGGATATCTCAAGCCGCCGGCGCCACCTTCTGCATCGCATTGATGACCCGGTCCATCGCGTCGCCGCCCTTGGGGTCGGTGAGGTTCGCGAGGAGCTTCAGGGTGAACCGCATCAGGGTGGGGTGGGGCAGGCCGTGCGCGGTGAGGAACTTCATCACGCGCGGGTCCCCGATGGCCTGCACGAACACGCGCGCCAGCGTGAAGTAGCCGCCGTGCTCGTCCTTCAGGATGCGCGGGTACTCGTGCAGCGTCCGCTCGCGCTGCGCGGGGGTGCGGCGCGCCAGCGCCTGCACCATGATGTCGGCGGCCAGCCGCCCGGACTCGAGCGCGTAGTCGATGCCCTCGCCGTTGAACGGGTTGATCATGCCGCCGGCGTCGCCGACGAGCAGCATCCCGCGGGTGTAGTGCGGCTGCCGGTTGAAGCCCATCGGGAGCGCCGCGCCGCGGATCGGACCGGTCGCGTGCTCCTCGGAGAACTGCCAGTCCTCCGGCATCTGCGCGCACCAGCGCCGCATCATGCCGCGGTAGTCGACGTTCTGGAACGCCTTGCTCGTGTTGAGGAGGCCGAGCCCGACGTTGGACGTCCCGTCGCCCACGCCGAACACCCAGCCGTAGCCGGGGAGGAGGCGCTCGCCGTCCCACAGTTCGAGCCACGCCTCCATGTACTCGTCGTCGTGGCGCGGGGTCTCGAAGTAGCGGCGGACGGCGACGCCCATCGGCCGGTCGTCGCGGCGGCGCAGCCCCATCGCGAGCGACAGCCGGGTCGAGTTGCCGTCGGCGGCGACGACGAGCGGCGCGCGGAACTCCGTCTCCTCGCCCTCGTACTTCGCGGTGACGCCGGTGATCCGGTCGGTGCGCTCGTCCAGGATCGGGCCGGTGACGGTGCAGCCGGTCAGCAGCCTGGCGCCGGCCTTCGCGGCGTGCTCGGCGAGGAGCCGGTCGAGGTCGGTGCGCTTGCGGACGAGCCCGTAGTCGGGGAAGCTCGCGAGCTCCGGCCAGGGCAGCTCCACCTTCACGCCGCCGCCGTAGATCCGCAGCCCCTTGTTGCGTCCCCATCCCGGGTCGTTGATGTCGACGCCCATGCCGATCAGGGCGCGGACGGCGCGCGGCGTGAGCCCGTCGCCGCAGATCTTGTCGCGGGGGAACGTGGCCTTCTCCAGCAGCAGCACGTCGAGGCCGGCTTGGGCGAGCCAGTACGCGGTGGACGATCCGGCGGGGCCCGCCCCGACGACGATGACATCGGCGTGTCGGGTGGAGTCGGTCACGATGGTCCTCTTCGTTCGTTCGCTTGTGAAGTACTTCACAAGGTTCCGGTGGGGAGTCTATTCCTTTATCACGGTCAGTGGGTACCTCTGGGGCGTTCCCGTTTTGGACCGGTCCCAGGTCACCCGGTCGCGCGGGGGTCAGCCCGGGTTCGTCGCGTGGTGCATCGCGGCGACTCCGAACGTGAGGTTCCGCCAGCGCACGGCGTCCCAGCCGGCCTCCTGGAGCAGCCGCGCCAGCGCCGCCTGGTCGGGCCAGGCGAGCGTCGACTCGGCCAGGTACCGGTAGGAGTCGGGGTTGGAACTGACCCGCGCGAGCAGCGGCAGCCCGTACTTCAGGTGGGTGCGGTGCCCGAACGCGAGCAGCGGGTTCGGGGGATGGCTGACCTCGCACACCAGCAGACGCCCGCCGGGACGCGTCACCCGGCGCAGCTCGCGCAGCGCGCGGACGGTGTCGGCGACGTTGCGGAGGCCGAACGAGATCGTGACGGCGTCGAACGCGCCGTCCGCGAACGGGAGGCGCAGCGCGTCCCCGGCGACGAAGCTCAGCCGCGGCGTCCCCGCCTGCCGCCGCACGCCCACGCGCAGCATGCCCAGCGAGAAGTCGCAGGCCACGGTGGACGCGCCCGCCTCGGCGAACGGCACCGACGACGTCCCGGTCCCGGCCGCGAGGTCGAGGACCCGCTCGCCCGGCCGCGCGTCCAGCGCCCGGACGGCCTCCCGCCGCCACCGCCGGTCCCGGCCGCCGGTCATCAGCGTGTTGAGCAGGTCGTACCGCTCGGCGGTGCCGTCGAACATCGCCGCGACGTCGGCGGGCTTCTTATCCAGTGAGGCGCGGGTCATGGCCCCAGCCTAAGAGGCGGGTCCCGGAGGGCGCGCGGCGCCTCGGCGACAGGGGCTCAGGGCTCCCCGTGGAAGGGGGACGCTACGCGTCTTCCTTCGTGCGGCTCGCCTGGAACTTCTGCCACCGGCCGTCGACCGCGGCCGAGAGCCGGTCGCGCTGCGCGGACAGCAGCACGTAGCTGATGACGCCGCTGATCAGCAGCGCGAGCATCAGGAGCAGGAAACCGCGGGCGCCGAACAGCGCGAGCACCCCGGCGGTCGCCGCGAAGATCGCGAACCGCGCGATGGTGTACAGGATTACGGAACGCATGGCCCCTCGACTCTACCCGTCCCTTTCCGTGGCCTCGCAGCAGGTGGGGGGGCTGGGCGGGCCGGGCCCGGCGGCGGGCCCTCAGCGGTAGACGTCCTGGAAGAGCGCCGGGTCGACGTTGCCGCCGGACAGGATCGAGACGTACGTGCGCGCGTCGGGCAGCTCGTCGCGGTGGTACAGGTACGCGGCGGTCGCGACCGCGCCGCCCGGTTCGGCGATCAGCCGCGCCTCGCGGGCGAGCCGGCGCATCGCGTGCCGGATCTCGTCCTCGGTGACGGTGAGGACGCCGTCCACGTGCTCGCGCAGGTGCGCGAACGGCAGCTCGCCGATCCGCTGGACGCGCAGCGCGTCGGCGATCGTCCGTCCGGTCTCCTCGGCGTCCCAGCCGACCGGGTGCCCGGCGTGGAACGAGTCGCGCGCGTCCGCCGCCAGCTCGGGCTCGACGCCGAACACCTTCGCCTCGGGGCGCACCGCCTTCACCGCCGCCGCGACGCCCGCGAGCAGGCCCCCGCCGCTCACCGGGACGAGCACGACGTCGACGTCCGGGCGGTCCTGGACGATCTCGAGCCCGCAGGTGCCCTGCCCCGCGATCACGCGCGGATCGTCGTAGGGCGGGATGAGCGTGAACCCGTGCGCGGCGGCGAGCTGATCGGCGGTCCGCTCGCGCGCCGCCGAGTTCGGCTCCACGTAGACGATCTCGGCGCCGAGCGCGACGCACGCGTCCACCTTCACGGCCGGAGTGGTGTGCGGCATGACCAGGACGGCCCGGATTCCGAGCGCGCGCGCCGAGAAAGCCACGGCCTGGGCGTGGTTGCCACTAGAGTGCGTCACCACCCCGCGCGCGCGTTCGGCCTCGGGGAGCTGCGCGATGGCGGTGTGGGCGCCGCGGAGCTTGAACGCGCCGATCGGCTGCAGCGACTCGGCCTTGACCAGCAGTGCCGGGCCGCCGGGGTCGCCCGGGAACGGGACGAGCGGGGTGCGGACGGTGACGCCCGCGAGCCGTTCGGCGGCGCGCTCGATCTCCGCCAGGGTCACAAGATCGGACATGCCCCGGAGACTATTGCGTCGCCATCGTTCACGCGGCCGTCACGGCCGTGACACGGCAGGTCAACCGGGGTCGGCGTGGCGACTGTGGCCCATGGCGCGGTCACCGGGCGTCATCGCTCCAGCTCGCAGAACTACAGCCTGTCATGTTTTGCGAAAACAAGGGAGAAATCGGTCTTGACCCGCCACACTGTAAACAGTCCACCCGCGCCGAGAGCGGGACAAAGGGGGAGAGAAAACGTGGAGAGCACGAGCGAGCGCCTGCTGACCCCAGGAGAGGTCGCCGCCCTCTTCCGGGTCGATCCGAAGACGGTCACCCGCTGGGCCGCGGCGGGCCGGATCAGCAGCATCCGGACCCCCGGGGGGCACCGCCGCTTCCGGGAGTCCGAGGTCCACGCGCTGCTGCGGGGCGAGGAGCCGGTGGGGAGCCACCCCGCGCACTGATCCGGCCTCCGGCCAGGTCCGTTTCGACCAGGAAAGTCCGCGCGGGGGACGGCGGTCCGCGCCCGTCGCCCCTCCCGCCGCACGACACGCGACGCCGGTTCTCGGGGGAACCGGTTCCGGCGCCGGCCCGGTCCGGCCCGCGCACGTCCGGCCCGGTCCGTCCCGCTCACGGCACCGTTCCGGCCCGCTCCGCCCGGCGGGCGCCCTACTCCTCCGCCTCGCCCGCCTTCCACTGCTCGAACCGGCGGAGCAGCTCCGCGTCGCCCTCCCGCCAGCCGCGCCGCCGCTCCGCCAGCTCCTCCTCGGTCAGCGACTGCGCCCGCAGGCGGTCGTAGTCGGGATCGTCCGGGCCGACCTCCACGTAGGCGTCGGCGATGACGCGCCCCTCGTCCGTCCCGTCCGCACCGGGTTCGGCGAGCACGCTGTGCGGGACCCGCAGCGTGCCGTCGGGGAGCCGGATCACGTACATCGTCGATCACCATCGCCTGCCATCACGGGATCCTCTGGTGTGTGCCGCGGAACACACACCCTAGATCCCGAAGGTGCGGTTGAAGAAGAGCATGACCTCCAGCGCGGTGCGGATGTCGCCGCCGAGCATGTCGACGAGCGCCGGCCGCTGCCGCGAGGAGATGGCCGCGAAGGCGTCCGCGAAGAACTCGCGGCGGCCCAGCGCGTCCGGCTGCCGGTGGAAGTCGCTCGCCAGGTGCGGGCGGCACTGCGCGTACAGCGCGCGGAACGCCGCCGTGTCGGACGTCCAGCCCGCGCCGCCCTCGATGTCGTCGAGGGCGTGCCCCACCTCGTGCAGCATCACGTCCGGGGTCGGGGACGGCCGGTCCCCCACGACGATCTTGCGGTCGCCGTAGGCCCCCGCGCACACGTCCCACGTCGCCCGTCCCGACGGCAGCGGACGGTCGCGCAGGTGCCCCATGTCGTCGAGCTGCGGCACGCCGCCCGGCCCCACGTACACGCCGTCCAGGCCGGCCGCGAGCCGCTCCTTCAGCGCGTCCGGCAGCCCGGCGAGGCTCTCCACCGCGCGGACCACCTCGGGCGTGGGCGGCCCGTCCCGGACGTCCCACTGCCGGTGCAGGATCCGCTCCAGGACGCCGCAGTGCCGGCGCCCGTCGGCCGCGTGCGGCGTGCCCGGCGGGTGCGGCTCCACCCGCGGCGGCGCGTCGTCGAGCTCGAAGTCCCGCCACGACAGGTCGCCCGTGCCGCGGGACCCGGCCCCCGGCCGCCGCGCGTACCGGCCGCCGAACCCCTCGGCCGTCCGGTCCGCGCCCGTGTCGAGGCCCGCGTCGAGGCCCGCGTCGGCCTCGACGGGGGCCGCGTCGCCGGGCGCGCGCGTGAAGGCGTCGTCGCGTCCGGACTTGCGGAACCGGCCGAACCGGTCGCGGGGCTGGTCGCGGCGCGGCCGTCCCGTGTCGGGCGGCGACGGCGCGTACCCCGGGTCGGCGGCGCGGTCGGCAGGGCGGGACGGCCCGCCGCGGGAGAACCCCCGGAACTCCCGGGGTTTGCGGTGGACGCCTTTGAAGCGCATCGGGCTCCTCTGTCGACGGGACCCGCGGATACCTGGGGCGGGCGGGGGTCCCCGAGGAAGCGTAAGCCGGAACCCGACACCCCGTCATCCCCGGCGGTCACGGAAACTTTCAGGGATGACGTGGGCGCAGGTGACTAATTACCGGCGAAACCGGGCGTCCGGGTCATCATGCGTAGGAGTGCAGGCCAGAGAACATGTAGTTCACGCCGAAGAAGTTGAACATCAGCGCAGCGAACGCAATGAGCGCCAGAATCGCCGCCTTGCGGCCCTTCCACCCGGCCGTGGCGCGCGCGTGCAGGTACGCGGCGTAGATGACCCAGGTGATGAACGACCAGATCTCCTTGGGGTCCCAGCCCCAGTAGCGGCCCCACGCCTGGTCCGCCCAGATCGCGCCCATGATGATCGCGGCCGTCCAGATCGGGAACGCGAACATCGTGACGCCGTTCGCGAGCCGGTCCAGGCCGTCCGCCGACGGCATGCGGGCCAGGACGCCGTGCTCGCGGAGCGTGCCGCGGCCCTCTGCGCGGGCCTTGACCAGGTACAGGATCGTGGCGGCGCCCGCCACCGTGAACGCGCCCGTCGCGATGATCGCGGCGCTGACGTGGATCGCGATCCAGTACGAGTTGAGCGCGGGGCTGACCGGGCCGACCTCGTCGTACAGCCAGATGTTCGCGACGCCCAGCGCGACGACCGCGGCGACCATCACGAACGCGCCCAGGTAGCGGGCCCGGTACCGCAGCATCACGATGAGGAACGCGGTGACGGCGGCGAACGCGATCGCGGTGAGGAACTCGTACATGTTCGCCCACGGCCAGCGGTCCGCGGCCAGGCCCCGCGACACCAGGACGCCGAGGTGCGCGCCCCACCCGAGGACGTTCAGCAGGATCGCGAGCTTCGCCGGCTCGATCTGCGTGCGCTCCGGCTCCGCGTCGTCCCCGGACGCCTCGGCCGTCCCGGCGTCCCCGGACGACTTGGCCGTCCCGGCGTCCACGGACTCGGCACCGGCCGCGCCGACCAGCACCTTCGCCTCGACCTCGGCGTCCGCGGCGAGCCTCGCCCGGCGGCGCCCGAAACCGAGATCGGCCGCGTACGCGACCATCGCGATGATGTACAGCACCACCGTGGTCAGCATGAGCTTGTCGCTCAGATTCGCGAGGTCGGCGTCGCCCACCCTCGTCACTCCTTCGATTCGTCCGCCGGACCGGTCTCCCGGCCGGCGCCGGGCTCGGCGCCCTGCCCGTCGTCGACGGGCTCCGCGTCGGGTCCGCCCTCGTCCGGGCCCGCACCGGGCCCGTCCCGCTCGGGGCCGCGCAGCGCGGCCACGATGTCATCGAACTCCGAGGTCGGGCTCCCCAGCGTGAGACCGCCGACCTCGACCACCGTACGCCCGCCCTTCCCGGCGGCCGCACGGACCCACACCCTGCGCCGGCGCACCATGAAGGACGCCACCACGCCCGCGACCGCGAGGATCGACGCGACCAGCGCGGGGATGCGGCCCGGGTCCCGGTTCACCGACAGGCTCGCCCACTCCCGGACGCCCTCGAACTTGATCGAACCGGCCCCGTTCGGCAGCTCGAACGTGTCGCCGGGCTCCAGCAGCTTCTGCCCGTCCCTGATCGGCTGCAGGGTCTCGCCGATGCCCTCCAGCTTGTAGACCGACTGCGGCGTGCCCTCGTCCAGGCCGATGTCGCCCTTGAACGAACTGATCGTCACGACCGGCCGCAGCGGCGCCGGGAACGCCGACACGATCTGCTTCCCGTCCTCCGTCGCGACCGCCGTCGGCCACAGGATCGCGTAGAACGCGAGCTGCTCCGGCTGCGCGTCCGGCGCCTTGATGACGCCCTCGGACGTGTAGTTGCGGGTCTCCATCGGCAGGAACGGCACCGCGTCCTGGAACGCCACGTTCCCGTTCGCGTCCTTGACCGTGAACACCGGCGAGTAACCGTGGTTCAGCAGGTAGACCTTCGCGCCGCCCACCATCAGCGGGTGGTTGACCTTCAGGTCGTACGCCTTCTCCGCGCCCTGCGGGTCGTCCCGGTAGTGGACCTTCGCGGTGAAGTCGGTCGCCTGCCCCCGGCTCTCGCCCTCCTGCTGGTACTCGGCCTGGAAGTCCTCCAGCCGGACGGTGAACGGCGGAAGGTCGTCCGAGCTGAACACCCGTCCCGGCTCGAACTGGTCGTAGAGGCTGAGCGAGTTCGCGAACGTGTCGTCCTCGGTCAGCAGGATGTTGCCCCGGTAGCCGAACAGGTTCCCGAGGCCTAGCGCGAACAGCAGCGCCAGCAGCGCCAGGTGGAAGACCAGGTTGCCGGTCTCCCCCAGGTAGCCCTTCTCCGCCGCCACCGCGCCGCCGTCGACGTCCACCCGGAACCGCTTGCCGCGCAGCGCCTTCCGCGCGTCCTCCAGGACGTCCTCCGCCGCGGCGTCGGTCTCGAACGACGCCGACTGCGGCAGCCGCTTCAGGTTCCGCGGCGCCGCCGGGGGACGCGCCCGCATCGACCGGTAATGCTTCGCGGCCCTCGGGACGACGCACCCCGCCAGCGACACGAACAGCAGGATGTAGATCGCGGCGAACCACGGCGCCGCGAACACGTCGAACATCGAGAACCTGTCGAGCCACGGCCCGACCGTCTTGTGCTCTTCCAGATACAGCGCGACGTCCTCGGGGGCCTGCCCGCGCTGCGGGAACACCGACCCCGGCACGGAGCCCAGCGCCACCAGGAACAGCAGGATCAGCGCCGTCCGCATCGTCGTGAGCTGCCGCCACGCCCAGCGCAGCCAGCCCAGCGGGCCGATCCCCTTCGGCCGCGGCGCGTCCTGCGCCGCCTGCCGCGCCTCCGGCGGGCGCGTACCGCTCTCGATCTCAGTGTCGCTCATGTCAGATAACCGGTTCGAAGCCGCTGATCCACGACCTCAGCTCGATGGTCATGTCCCCCCACAGGCCGCTCACCAGCAGCACCCCGAGCAGCACCAGCATGCCGCCGCCCGTCCGCATCACCAGCGGGTAGTGCCGCTTCACCGCCCCGAACGCCCCCAGCGCCCGCCGGTACGCCAGCGCCGCCGCCACGAACGGCAGCCCGAGCCCCAGACAGTACGCGAGCGACAGCAGTGCGCCGCGTCCCGCGCTCGCCTCCGTGATCGCGAGGCTCTGCACCGCGCCCAGCGTCGGCCCGATGCACGGCGTCCAGCCCAGCCCGAACAACACCCCCAGCACCGGCGCCCCCGCGAGCCCCGCCGCGGGAAGCCGTCCCGACTTCACCGTCCGCTGCAGCCCCGGGATCAGGCCCATGAACGCCAGCCCGAACACGATCGTCACGACGCCCAGCACCCGGGTGATCGTCTCCTGGTACTCCAGCAGCCACCGGCCCAGCCCCCCGAACAGCACGCCGTAGCTGACGAACACCGCCGAGAACCCCGCGATGAACAGCACCACGCCCGCGAGCAGCCGGCCCTTGCGCTCGTCCGCCAGATCCGCGCCCGACATGCCCGTCACGTACGACAGGTAGCCCGGCACCAGCGGCAGCACGCACGGCGAGACGAACGAGACCAGCCCGGCCAGCGCCGCCAGCGGCGCCGCGGCCACCAGCGACCCGCCGACGACCGTCTCGTTCACCCCGGCCGCCGCGATCACTTTTCCGCGAGCACGTCGATGACCAGCGGATTCAGCTTGCTGTACGTCGTCGCGCCGATGATCCGGGCGGCGACCCGGCCCTGCCGGTCCAGGACGAGCGTGCTCGGGATCGCGTTCGGCGGCACCTCGCGGAACGCGAGCGTCACCCGCCCGTCCGCGTCGAACACGCTCGGATACGACACCTTGAAGTTCCGCTCGAACGCCTGCGCGTTCGGCTTCGAGTCCTTGAAGTTGACGCCGACGAACGCCGCGCCCTTCGCCTCGTTCTCCTTGTGCACCTGCTCCAGCGACGGCGCCTCACCGCGGCACGGCGCGCACCACGACGCCCAGAAGTTCACCACGACGACCTTGCCGCGGTAGTCCGCCAGCTTGAACGGCTTCCCGTCCAGGAACTCCCCCGCGACCGTCCCGACCGACTCGCGGTCGCCCGGCGCGTACTCCGTCACGTTCCCGTCGCCGGACACGAACCGGTTCTCGCCCGCTCCGTCCTGCGACGCGTCCGTCCCGGCACAGCCCGCTAGCAGCCCGCACAGGGCGACGGCGGCCACCACGGCGCGCACACGGAAGACACGGGGGTTCAACGGACCCTCCTACTACTACAGGTCGTAGTACAACAATCTACCGGCGCCCTCAGGCGCCCGCGACACCGGGCTCCCCGCCCAGCCCCCCGGCGGGCTCGCAGTACGACACCTCGACGAGCCGGTTCCCCTCGAACGTCAGGCTCGTCACGCTCGCCAGCCCGCACTCGCGCTTCACCGGGTGATGCCACAACCGGCGCCGCTCCGCGTGCAGCCGCAGCACCCACACCGGCAGCTGGTGGCTCACGCACACCGCCTCGTGCCCGCGCGCCGAATCCCGCGCCCGGATCACCGCCGCCCGCATCCGCGCCGCCAGCTCCCGGTACGGCTCGCCCCACGACGGCTTGAACGGATTGACCAGGTACCGCCAGTGCTCCGGCCGCCGCAGCGACCCCGCCCCCACCCCGAACGTCAGCCCCTCGAAGTGGTTGTCGGCCTCCGTCAGCCGATCGTCCACCGTCACCGGCAGATCGAACGCGTCCGCGAGCGGCGCCGCCGTCTCGAGCGCCCGCTGCATCGGCGACGAGAACAACGCCGTGACGTCCCGATCGGAGAACCACTTCGCGGCCGCCTTGGCCATGAGGAGACCGTCCTCGCTCAGCCGGTAGCCGGGCAGCCGCCCGTAGAGGATTCCGCCCGGATTGTGCACCTCACCATGCCGCAGCAGGTGAACGATCGTCTTCTCAGTCATGGCGACGTCAGGGTACCCGTGTTTTTGCAAGCCCCTCGGCGTCAGGCCGCGAGGCGGCCTTCCTTCAACGGGCCTTGCGTGCGATTGCTGCATCGCTCCGACTCGCCCAGGGGCTCGCTGCGCGATCAGGTTCTCGCTTCGCTCGAACCTGGCTTCGCTCGCAATCGCAGTGGTTCCGGTCCGCTCTGGCTGGGGAGCTGTGGTCGGGGTGGTGGCTTTCGCTGGGGACGGGGGTGCGGTCAGCGGCGGATGGTCTCGACGAAGTTCGCGATCTGGGTCGATGCCTTCTGCAGGGCCTCGGTCGGGGGCTTGGCGTCGGCCGTCTGGCGGACGAGCCAGTACGTGAGGGCCGCGTTGCAGATGTTGCGGCGCTCCCACGGCATGACGCAGTCGATCACCATGAAGGGTTCTTCGGCGCCCGGCAGCACCGCGAGCGAGACGGCGACGTAGGGGGACGGCGGGGCGTCCGTCCCCATCGCGACCCCCGATGTCACGGCGGCCCTCGCCCCGAGGCCGGTCAACTCTTGGCGGTGCTGCACGTCCGCGTCGCACTGCGGGACGGCCGCACGGCGTGCGGCCGCGCGTTCCGTGTCCGGGAAGTAGCGGCAGTGCATGGCCCCGACCGATTCGTCCGCCCAGTTGAACGACTCGAACACGCTGCCGCCCGCGAGCGGGTCGCCGATCCGGTGGAGGCCGCTCGACGCCCCGATCTGGCCGTCGCACTCGCCGTCCGCAGGGCCGATCACGTGCCCGCCGCCTACGTAGTAGACGGCCGCGCCGTCCGGCATGTCCACCACCGCGGGCAGCTCGACGGTCGGCGCGGGCGGGGACTCGGTGAGCGGCGACATCCCGTCCGGGTCGTTGGAGTTCGGCGCCATCCGGGTGCAGCCCCGCACCGCCGCGACGGTGACCGTCCGCGAGGGGCTCGCCGTCGCCCCCGCGCCCGTCCGTCCGGAATCGTCGCCCTGCTGCATGGCGACCACCGCGCCGCCGCCGATCACGACGGCCGTCCCGCACGCCGCCGCGCCGATCCCGAGCATCGCCTTCAGCCCGCCGGTCCCCGCCTTCGCCGCGACCGCCTTCCCGGCCCCACCGGCTGCTGCCTTGCCCGCACCATGCGCGGCTGCCTGGCCCGCACCCTGGGCGCCTGCCTGGCCTGCGCCTTGGGCGGCGGCCTCTCCGGCGCCGTGCGCGATCGTCTCGGCCGCTGCTTGGCCGCCCCCTTGGGCGGCGGCCTCTCCGGCGCCGTGGGCGACGGCTTGGCCTGCGGCGCCGCTCGTGCCCTGGGCAGCGCCCGGGAGGAAGGCGGCGGCGATCGGGAAGAGGGACGCCAGTGCGGCGGCGGAGGCGGCGAGGGCGCGGACGCCGGTGTGCTCCCAGCCGGGGCCGTAGGCCGCGACGGCGACGGCCTCGAGTTCCTCGACGAACGCGGACGCGGCGGCGGGGCGGTCCGCGGGGGACTTCGCCATGCCGCGGGCGACGAGCGGGCGGAGGGGTTCGGGGACGGCGTCGAGCGGGATCTCGCCGGTGCGGTGGGCGAGCATGAGGGCGGCGCGGTCGCCCGTGTAGGGACGGCTGCCGGTGGCGCACTCGACGAACACGCAGGTCGCGGCGTACACGTCGGTGGCGGGGGTGGCCGTGTGGCGGTCCCACTGCTCGGGCGCCATGTAGTACGGGGTGCCCGCGCCGCCCGCCTCCTGCCCGGCGGGGGCGGCGATGCCGAAGTCGACGAGGCGGCTCAGGCCGTCCGCGGGGACGACCACGTTCGCGGGCTTGTAGTCGCGGTGGACGACGCCGAGGGAGTGCGCGGCGGCGAGCCCGAGGAGGGAGCCCTTGAGGACGGCGAGGGACGCCTCGGGGCCGAGCGCGCCCTCGCGGGCGAGGATCTCCTTGAGCGAGACGCCGTCGATCGCCTCCATGACGATCGCGGCGCCGTCCGGTCCCTCGACGAGGCTGTAGAGGCGGGCGATGTGCGGGCTGTCCGCCCGGCCGAGCATCCGGGCCTCGTGCCGGAGCCGTTCACGGTCGGCCTCGTCCGCGCCGATCAGGTACTTGATGGCCGCCGGGGCGCCCGACGCGTCGTGCCGCGCCAGGACGACCCGTCCCTGCGCGCCCGCGCCGAGTTCCCGAACCTCCGTGTACCCGCTGACCGTCCACTCGGACACGTGCCGCCTCCCACCAACGTGATCTTCGCTGGGTTGGGACGACCGGAACCCGCCGTCGGTTCGGCCGTGGGGGCGACGAGGTCACGGAGCGGCGCCGGGCTCCACCATTCCGTGCTCGTAGGCGTAGATGACGGCCTGCACCCGGTCCCGGCAGTCGATCTTCGCGAGCAGCCTGGCCACGTGCGTCTTCACGGTCGAGACGCTGAGGAAGAGGGTCGCGGCGATCTCGGCGTTGGACAGCCCGCGCGCGATCAGCAGCAGCATGTCCCGTTCCCGGGCGGTGAGGTCGGGCACCGGGCGCGGGGCGGGCCGGGCCGCGCGGGAGGCGCGGGCGTACTCCGCGATCAGCCGCCGGGTGACCGCCGGGGCGAGGAGCCCCTGGCCGGAGACCACGACGCGGACGGCCTGCACCAGTTCGTCCGGCTCGATGTCCTTGAGCAGGAAGCCGCAGGCCCCGCCGCGGAGGGACTCGAAGACGTACTCGTCCAGGTCGAAGGTGGTGATGACCAGGACGGCGAGCGGGTCGTCGACGCCCGGGCCGGCCAGCCGTTCGGTCGCGGCGATGCCGTCCAGCACCGGCATCCGCACGTCCATCAGCACCAGGTCCGGCCGGTCCCGCCGGGCGAGCCGGACGGCGTCGGCGCCGTCCGCCGCCTCCCCGGTGACCTCGATGTCGTCCTCGGCCTCCAGGATCGTGCGGAACCCGGCCCGGACGACGGCCTGGTCGTCAACGATCAGGACCCGGATCGTCATCGCCCGCCCGCCGGGTCGAGGGGGAAGGCCGCGGTGACCTGCCAGCCGCCGCCGGGGCGCGGGCCCGTGCGCAGGTCCCCGCCCGCGTGCTGCACGCGCTCGCGCATGCCGAGGAGTCCGTGGCCGCGCCCGGGGCCGGCCGTGGCCGGGCCGGGCGGCCGGTCGGGTTCGGCGTTGCGGACGGTGACGCACAGCGCGGCGTCGCCGAACGCCGTTTCCACGGTGACGGGCGCGCCCGGGGCGTGCTCCCGGGCGTTGGCCAGGGCTTCCTGGACGAGCCGGGAGACCGCCAGGTCGACGGTCACCGGGAGACGGCGCGGCGCGCCCGTGGTGCGGAACTCGATCGCCATCCCGGTGTCGCGGGAACGCCGGACGACCTCCTCCAGCCGGGCCGCCGTCGGCTGCGGCGCCCGGGCGTCCGCCTCTTCGTCGTGCTCGCGCATCAGGCCCACCATGGTGCGCAGGGCGGTCAGCGTGTCGCGGCCCTGCGCCCGGATGGAGCGCAGCGTGGCGCGCACGGCCTCGGGGTCGCGGTCCAGCAGCCTGTCGGCGGCGCCCGCCTGGACCACGATCGCCGACAGGTCGTGCGCGGCGATGTCGTGCAGTTCCCGGGCGATCCTGGCGCGTTCCTCGGCGACCGCGGCCGCGGCCTGCTCCTCGCGGTCGCGTTCGATGCGGGCCGCGGTCTCGGCGCGGTGGACGCGGCGGGTCCGGACGGTCAGCCCCGCCATCGCGGGCACGAGGTACACCGCGGCGGCCCCCGTCGCCATCGTCCAGGCGTCCCGGGGCGCGCCCCAGAAGGTGAGCAGCCCGTCCACCGAACCGCCCGCGGCCACGGCGGCGAGCCCGCCCGCCAGGTGGGCGGCGCAGGCGGTGCCGACGATGGTCGCGGCCCGCGGCCAGGACGTCCGGACGGCGACGGTGTAGGCGCAGAACAGGATGCCGAGACCGATCAGTGCGGGCCGTACGGGGAGGGCGGTGGTCGCCAGGGGCGCCGCCGTCGCCGCGGCCAGGGCGACGGCGGGACGGTACCGGCGCACCGCGATGGCCAGCAGGTCGACGCAGGCGAGCAGGTAGGCGAGCGCGACCGTCCAGTCCGGTTCCGCCGGGTGCAGCGACAGGACGTGGGGAATGCGCGCGAGGTTGGCGGACAGCAGCACGGCCGCGATGAGGACGTCGCCCCGCGCCGCCGAGCGGAGCGGGACCTCGCGGGCTTCCCGTCCTGTCATGCCGTCCTGAGCTCTTCCCGGTCGCGGATCGGCAGCCACCGCCGGTAGGTGACGCAGCGCCACGCCCACTCCAGCGGCCCGTAGCGGAACCTCCGGAGCCACAGGTTACTGAACGACGCCTGTGCCGCCAGGATGCCGAGCCCGAGCAGCGCCGCCGCCGTCCAGTCGGACGAGCCGCGCAGGCCCATGGCCGCTCCGATCGGGACGAACAGCAGCGCGGCGGTCACGTAGTTGGTCAGCGCCATCCGCCCCATCGGCCCCAGGACCCACGACAGCGCGGCCCCGGCGGGCGTCCGGAGCGCCAGCAGGAAGAGGAACAGGTAGCCGGTGGCCATCGACAGCGAGAACATCAGTCCGAGCCGGATCTGGGCGATGTCGGGCAGGTCCATCGCGATCAGCACCCAGGCCGACGTGCCGGTCACGACCGCGGCGAGCCCGGTCACGAGCAGCGGCCCCGCCGACCGCGTCATCTTCGCGGGGGCGTCCAGGTCCGCGAGCGCGAACCCCAGCACGAACAGCCCCGGCAGCAGCCCGAGCCCGCCGACCCCCGCCAGCACGCCGAGGACGGTCAGCACGCCGCCGGCCGCGAGCAGGGCCCGTCCCTCCAGGTAGCTGAACGGGAGGAGCACCAGTACTCCGGTCACGGCGAAGGGCAGGAGCACCTCGCCGGGCTGGATCAGGTGGAGCAGTGCGCCCGCGCACCCCAGCGCCGCGAACCTCCGCAGCAGCAGCACCCGGGGACGCGGCGAGCGCCGCCGCGCGGAGCGCAGGAAGATCCCGAACCCGATGCCGAACAGCAGGTAGAAGATCGGATAGAACCGGCCCAGGAAGAACACCCGCAGGACGTCGGGCAACTGCCCGGCGTAGTCGAACATCTCGAGCGTCTGCGGGATGTTGATGAAGATGATCCCCCAGAGGGCGAAGCCGCGCAGGTCGTCCAGCGCGGCGATCCGCCGTTCCGGCCGGACCGGCGCGGCCGCCGTGTCCGGCTGCGTGATCGTGGTCATGCGGGCCATGGTCGCCCCGCCCGCCCGCGCACCGCTTCGGCCGCAGGGACCGCCCCCGTTCCGCCCCAAGACCCAACGCACCTCCGCGAAACCAGACCGACCGACCCCGCCGACAGTCCGGACCCGCCTACCTCAGCCCCACCCCAGCCAGAGCGGACCCGAAACACTGCGATTGCGTCCGAAGGCAGGTGCGAGCGAAGCGAGAACCTGATCGCGCAGCGAGCCCCCGGGCGAGTCGGAGCGATGCAGCAATCGCCGCGTTGCCCGTTGAAGGAGGGCCGCCTAGCGGCCCGACGCCAAGGGCAACGCAGAAAGCACAGCGCGGATGGCGGGGCGGCGGGTGGCTTTCTCGCGCCAGACGGCGTAGACGCGGCGGTAGAGGGGGGCGGAGAGGGGGACGATCGCGACGCCGGGCGGGACGTCGCAGCGGCCCATCCGGGGGAGGATCGAGTTGCCGAGGCCGGCGCCGACGAGGGCGAGCTGGGTGGCGAACTCGTAGGCCATGTGGACGATGCGGGGTTCGCTGTCGACGGCGCGGAGGGTGCGCAGGAGCCAGTCGCAGCAGATGCTGTCGGGCGAGGAGCTGATCCAGGGGTCGCCCGCGAGTTCTTTGAGGTCGACGGCGTCGCGGCCGGCGAGGGGGTGGTCGGCGGGGAGGGCGACGTCGGCGACGTCCTCGCAGATCGCGGCTTTCTGGAGGCCGTCGGGGAGCGGGAGGGGCTCGTTGTTCCAGTCCTGGACGACGGCCATGTCGAGGTCGCCGCGCAGGACGAGCGGCATGCTCTGCATCGGGTCCTCCTCGCGGAGGAGGACGCGCAGGTCGGGGTGGTCGGCGCGGAGGCGGCGGAGGGCGCCCGGGACGAGGCCGCGGGCGGCGGTGGGGAAGGCGGCGAGGGTGAGCTGGCCGACGACGGAGCCGCGGTGGGCCTCGAGGTCGGCCTGGGCCTGCTCGACGAGGGAGAGGATGCGTTCGGCGTGGGCGACGAGGAGTTCGGCGGCGTCGGTGAGGCGGACGCCGCGGCCGTTGCGCTCGAGGAGTTTCTGGCCGGTCTCGCGTTCGAGCTTGGCGAGCTGCTGGGAGACGGCGGACGTGGTGACGTGCAGGACGTCGGCGGCGGCGCTGACCGAGCCGTAGGTCGCCACGGAGTGCAGGGCGCGCAGCCGTTCCAGATCGAGCATGAAGCAACCCTAAAGCGAAGGGTCGAGAACTTCTAGCTTGTGCTTAAAGATGGCGGGTGCCGATGATGCGCGTATGAGTCCGCGTCACGTCCTGCTGGCGACGCTGGTCGCCGCGATCTGGGGCTTCAACTTCGTCCCGATCAGCATAGCCCTGGACGATTTCCCGCCGTTCCTGATGGCCGCGCTGCGGTTCGCGGCGGCGGCCGTGCCCGCGGTGTTCGTCGTGCGGCGCCCGGCGGTGCCCGTCCGGTGGTTCCTGCTCGTGGGGCTGCCGCTGGGGGTCGGCCAGTTCGGGCTGCTGTTCCTCGGCATGGAGCTGGGGATGCCGGCGGGGCTCGCGTCGGTCGTGCTGCAGGCGCAGGCCATGTTCACGGCGCTGTTCGCGGTGGTCCTGCTGCGCGAGCGGCTCGGGCTCTCGCAGGTCGCGGGCATGGCGGTCGCGTTCGGCGGTGTGGCGGTCCTCGGGACGGCGCAGGGGACGGGGTCCGCGGCGGCGTTCGCCGTGTGCCTCGGCGGCGCGGCCGGGTGGGGGCTCGGCAACGTGGCGATGCGGCGGATGCGGAAGGCCGGGGACGTCGATCCGTTCGCGTTCATGGTCTGGATGTCGCTCGTCCCGGTGCCGCCGCTGCTGGGGCTCTCGCTGGTCTTCGAGGGGACGGGCGCCCTGCCCGGGGCCGTCCGGGACGCCACGTGGGGCGGTGTCGGGTCGCTGCTGTTCATCGCCTACGTGTCGACGCTGTTCTGCTTCGGCGCGTGGGGGTGGCTGATGCGCCGGTACGAGGCGGGGACGGTCGCGATGTACTCGCTGCTCGTGCCGCCGTTCGGGCTCGTCTCGGCGGCGGCGCTGCTCGGCGAGCGCGTCACGGGGGTGCAGCTGGCGGGCGCGGCTCTGGTGGTGGCGGGCGTGGCCGCCGGTTCGGTGCGGCCGCGCGGCATGCCGCAGGCCCGGCTCGAGACGAGGTGATGATCGTGTTCCGAGGAGTGTTCGCGTCGCTGGTGACGCCGTTCGCGGGCGGCGAGGTGGACGAGGGGTCGCTGGAGCGGCTGGCGGCGCGGTGCCTGGACGGCGGCGCCGCGGGGCTCGTCGCGCTGCTCGCGGCCGGTACGGGCAAGGCGGTTCTGGCGGGGGACGACGCCTACCTGTACCCGATGATGCGGCTGGGCGCGTCCGGGGGCGTGACCGCGTCCGCGTGCCTGGCGCCGGGGGCGTTCGCGGAGCTGGCGCGGGCCGGCGGCGAGCGGGGCCGGGAGCTGCACGGCGCGCTGCTGCCGCTGGTGGACGCCCTGTTCGCGGAGCCGTCGCCGAGCGTGCTGAAGGCGTGCCTCGCGGAGCTGGGCGTCATCGACGACCCGGCGGTGCGCGCGCCGCTGCGCGCGCCCCGGCCGGAGAACGTCGAACGGGCCCTGAAGGCGCTCCCCTAGGCGCGCGCCGCCGCGCGGGCGGCGTGCGGGAGGGCGTCGAGGACGCGGGAGATCGCCGCGTCGTCGTGCGCGGCGGACAGGAACCAGACCTCGAACGCGGACGGCGGCAGGTACACGCCGCGCTCCAGCATCGCGTGGAAGAACGCCGCGTAGGCCCGGGAGTCCTGGCGCTGGGCGGCGGCGAAGTCGCCGACCGGCTCGTCGGTGAAGAAGATCGAGAAGAGGTTCCCGGCGTTCTGCGGGCGGTGCGGGACGCCCTCCTTCGCGAGGGCCTCGGACGCGGCCTTCAGGACGGTCGCGGCGCTCGCGTCGATCGCGGCGTAGACGTCGTCGGTCGCGTTGCGGAGGGTGGCGAGGCCGGCGGCGGTCGCGAGCGGGTTCCCGGAGAGGGTGCCGGCCTGGTAGACGGGACCGGCGGGGGCGAGGCGGTCCATGATGTCGGCGCGGCCGCCGAACGCGGCGGCGGGCAGCCCGCCGCCCATGACCTTCCCGTACGTCACGAGGTCGCCCGCGACGCCCTCCAGCCCGTACCAGCCGGAGCGGGACGCGCGGAAGCCGGTGAGCACCTCGTCGATGACGAGGAGGGCGCCGTACCGTTCGCAGAGCCGCTTGAGGAGGGCGTTGAAGTCGGGCAGCGGCGGGACGACGCCCATGTTGCAGGGCACCGCCTCGGTGATCACGCACGCGATGTCGTGGCCGTGCTCGTCGAACGCGAGCTCCACGGCGGCGACGTCGTTGTACGGCAGGACGATCGTGTCCGCGGTCGTCGCGCCCGTCACGCCGGGCGTGTCGGGGAGGCCGAACGTGGCGACGCCGGAGCCCGCGGCGGCGAGCAGGGAGTCGACGTGCCCGTGGTAGCAGCCCGCGAACTTCACCACCTTCGGGCGGGACGTGAACCCGCGCGCCAGCCGGATCGCCGACATCGTCGCCTCGGTGCCGGAGTTCACCAGCCGCACCTTCTCCACCGGGGCGCGGGCGGTGATCTCCTCGGCGAGCTCCACCTCGCCCGGCGTGGGCGCGCCGTAGGACGTCCCGCGCGCGGCGGCCGCGCGGACGGCGTCGACGACGGCGGGGTGCGCGTGCCCGAGGATCATCGGGCCCCACGAGCAGACGAGGTCGACGTACTCGTTGCCGTCCGCGTCGGTCAGGTACGGGCCGCGCGCGGACGTCATGAAGCGCGGCGTGCCGCCGACGGCCCCGAAGGCCCGGACCGGCGAGTTCACGCCGCCCGGGACGACCCCGCCGGCACGCTCGAACAACTGCTGGGAGCGATCGGTTCCTGTCACGGATCCATCCTCTCAGTTGCAGTTCGGCGACTTGCCTTGACCTCGCCGGGCACGGGCCTATATTCCACCAAGTGACGACATCGGCGCCCGTTCCGGCGCCTTTCCCCTTTCACCGGCGATCAGCCGTATCGAGGAGTGTTTTTCAACGTGGTCGACGGCTGGACGGTCCCGGGCTTCACGCACGAACGGGAACTGGGCGGCGGCGCATCCGGCGGGGTGGCACTGGCGGTCGACGACACCACCGGCACCCGGGTCGCGATCAGGTACCTGGACCGGCGGCTCGTCGACGACCCGTCGTTCATGGCGCGGTTCAGCGAGCGGGCGCGCACGCTCACGCAGGTCGAGGACCCCAACGTCGTCGACGTCTATGACTTCGTGACCGCCGCCGAGGGGGCGGCGCTCGTGATGCAGCACGTCGAGGGCGTGAGCCTGCGCCGTGTCCTGGCCGTGCAGGGGCCCGTCGGGCCGCTCGCGGCGCTGTCCACGCTCGGCGGGATGCTGCTCGGGCTCGCGGCGGCGCACGAGCGCGAGGTCGTGCACGGCACGGTGCGCCCGTCCGACGTGCTCGTGGACGAGCGGGGCAACGCGGTGGTGGGCGACTTCGCGCTCGCGCCGCCGGGCACGGAGGCGCAGGCCGCCGCGCCGTACGCGGCGCCCGAGCTGTGGGAGGGCGCGCCCGCGACCGTCGCGACCGACGTGTACGCCGCGACCGCCGTGTTCTTCGAGTGCCTCACCGGGCGGCCGCCGTTCGCCGGGCGCAACATGGCGCGGCTGCACCGGGAGGGGCCGATCCCCGTCGAGGAGGTCCCCGGGCCGCTCCGCGGCCTCCTGCGGCAGGGCCTCGCGAAGGACCCGGCGGACCGGCCGGCGTCCGTCGCGGACTTCATCACCGCGCTCGAAGAGGCCGCGATCTCCGCGTACGGGCCGTCCTGGGAGGCGCAGGGCCGCGGGCGGCTCACCGAGCTGGCCGCCGAGGCGGCGCGGCGTCCCGAGCCGAAGAAGTCGTCCCGCGGGACGGGCCGCAACGCGATCGTGGCGGCGGCGGCCCAGCCGGGCCGCGGGTCCCGGACGCGCTGGATCGCGGCGGGCGTCGCGACCCTCGCGGTGATCGCGGGGGCGGCCGTGGCGGTGCCGATGCTGACCGGCGGCGAGGATCCCGCGCCGGTCGCCGCGCCGCCCACCCCGGCGCAGCAGAGCACCAGCCCGCAGCCGGTCCTGCCGAAGGGCGGCGTGGACCCGGCGCCGCTCGTCGCTCAGATCGAGCAGGCGACCGCGCAGGCCCCGGGCGCGAAGTTCGACTTCGCGCGGGACGGCGACGGCGCCGTCCGGGCGAAGGGGACGTTCGCGGTGGTGCCGGGCGCCCTCCCGTCCTACGCGATGACGGTCCGGGGCACGGGCGAGACGAAGAGCGCGGGCAACACCGTCGTGGTCGGCGACCGGGTCCACGGCGAGGTGTCGCGCAAGTGGCGGCCGCTGCCGGCGAACCACCCGTACGCCGCGCTGACCGAGCAGGTCCGCCGGGGCAGCTCGGTCGCGACCGTGACCTCGCTGCTGCGCACGGCGTCCGAGCTGCGCAAGGACGGGGACGTCTACAAGGGCGTGGCGCCCGCGGCGGCGCTCGCGCAGGTCCCGAACGTCGGCCCGCTGTACGCGTCCCTCACCCGGACGACCGGTGCCGCGTCCGTCGACTTCGCGATCCGGCTCGACCGGCTGAACCGGCCCGCGGCGCTGTGGCTGCGCGCCGGGGCGCCGAAGGCGAAGCACGCCGTCCTGCAGACGACGTACGCCGACTGGGGCCGCAAGGACGTGAAGGCGCCCCGCTAGGCGCCCCCGCTAGGCATGCCGCGGGCCCCCGGAATCCGGCGCGATTCCGGGGGCCCGCCGTTCGGGTACGGCTACCTGCTCAGGAGCCGCCGTCCGGGTAGTTCGGGTTGTTGGCGTCGGGGATCTGGATGCTGATCGGCAGGTCGCCGCCCGACAGGACGAGCAGGGCGCCGAGGCGGAGGATCTCGTCGAAGGCCCAGTAGACCTTCTGCAGGACGCCGGGGGCGTCCTCGAGCGAGAGCAGGCCCTCGCGGACGGCGATGAACGGCTCCCAGGCCGTCTCGAAGACCGCGTCCCAGAACGGCTCCCGGGGGATCTTCAGCCAGCCGGCGATCTCGTCGCCGAGCACGTAGCGGGTGAGCGCGCCGAGGATGGGCTTGGTGACGTACTTGAGGGGGCCGCCCGGGATGATCGTGCCGAGGTTGAGCAGCATGTCGGCGAGCTTGATGCCCTCGGGCGTCGGCGCGAGGATCGGCGTCAGGACCTGCGCGGCCTGCGAGTCGGCCTCCGCCCACGAGTTCGGGATGTACTCCTCCTTGATCCCGAGCATGTAGGCGCAGAGCTGCCACGAGTGGAGGAACGCCGCGGACTCGTTCTCCGGGATCGGCACCTTCCACTTCTTCAAATTCTGCATGACGGTCGTCGGCAGGCTGTGCCAGGTGACCATCATGTCGGCCTGGCTGATCGGCTTGTCCTCGTCGGCGACCTTCGTCCAGTGCGGGGACTGCGGCAGCAGGTGGCGCACGCCCGCGTGCGCCAGCCGCGTCTTGACGCAGGTGACGACCATCTCGCCGTCGTCCCGGTAGGCGTTCGAGGTGCCGATGTCGTATCCGAGCTTGGCGGTCTTGGTGATGCGGTCGCGCATGTCCGCGCCGCCCTTGGAGTAGTACACGGCGCGCGCCTCGCGGGGGATGACGGTGCTCATCATCCCGCTGGCGAAGCCGTAGGTGACGCCGAGGTAGAGCCCGCGCTTCTCGTTGAAGTTCGTCGCGACGTCGAGCTTGCTCTCGTCGGCCCAGGACGGCATCTGCCGGGCCCGTTCCATGAAGTTGCGCAGTTCCGACGGCAGCGCGCTGGAGAGCGACTGACCGTTCTTGGTCCACTTGCGCAGTTCCCGGTTGACCGCCGCCGTGTGCCCGCTCTGGATGATCGAGGCGACGATCCGGTCGACCTCGTCGTCCCAGACGCCCTTGGGGTCGGCGCCCTGCCCCGCGCCCGCCACCGACCCCTTGGGGGACCAGGTCCACAGTGTGCTCGCGTGCGCGGGCGTCGCGACGCTCAGCGCGCCGAGCGCACCCAGCGTCCCGCCCGCCGCCAGCATCTTCCGCCTGCTGAGTTCGTCCATGCCATCGTCCTCCTCGGGGTGAGCATCCGCTGATACGCTGATACATGGTTTGCATCTGTGTATCATCGGTGGCAGACCAATAACAGCACACGGATTCAGCCGAAACAAGACCCGATTTGATGTAATTACTGGCGAGAAGAGAACTATCAGCCCTCTTGGGAGGAAACGTGGACTCTGAGCAGGTCTCCGCCCTCGTGGCGGCCTCAGGTCCCGAGTCGTTGCTCGAACGCGCCTACACCGACGCCGTCGAACGGGTCGACGATCCCGACGAGACCCGTGCCCGCGTCCTGGACGCCGCGTGCGAGCAGTTCTCCCGGATGGGCGTCCAGCGCTCCACCATGGAGGACGTGGCGAAGCGCGCGGGAGTCTCGCGGATCACGGTGTACCGGCGGTTCGCCACGAAGGACGCGCTGGTCGAACAGGTGGTACGGCGCGAGCTGCGCCGCTACTTCGACCAGTTCCTCGTCGACATACAGCGCGCCGAGACCGCCGCCGACCGGGTCGTGCTGGGCTTCGTCAGCTCGCTGCGCGCCATCCAGCGCAACCCGCTGATCGGCGGGCTGATCAGCGCCGAACCGGACTGGCTCGTCCCGTCCATGGTCAGCGACGGCGGGCAGACGCTCGCGGTCGTCCGGCAGTTCGTCGCCGGGCAGCTCCGCCGCGAGCAGCGCGCCGGCAACGTCCCGGACGGCCTCGACATCGACCTCGTGGCCGAGATGATGGTCCGCGTCTCCGCGTCGTTCCTGGCGATCCCGAGCCTGGTCATCGACCTCGACGACGACGAGCAGCTCGCCATGGTGGCCCGCCGCTTCCTGGTGCCGATGCTCCAGGGCTGACCGTCGCGGGCCGGGCCCGTCTCGGGGGCGGGCTCAGCCCACCGCGGCTCAGCCCACCGCGTCGGAGAGGACCTCTAGCAGGCGCAGCGGGTCGGGAAGGGGGGTCTGGGGCGGCCGGACCCACGTGGTCTCGCGCCCGTAGGGCAGGACGGTCGGCGGTGCGACGACGTAGCTGTCGCGGCAGTGCCAGCGCATCCCGGGGGTCTCGGCGACGTCCTCCGGCGAGCAGTCGAGGTGGCACGACCACCACTCGTCCTCGTCGACGGGGGCGCCGCGGGTGGTGACGAAGAACAGCAGGCGCTCGGCGCCGACCGCGGCGACGGGGCCGACGGGCAGGTCGTCGCGCTCGATCCGGGCGAGGGCGCGGTACCCGGCGTCGGCGGGGATGTCGAGGACGTCGAAGACGCGGCCGGTCGGCAGGATGATCCCGGCCTGGGGGCGGTCGGCCCACCAGCGTTTCAGCACGTCGGCGTCCACGCTGGCCTGGAGGCCCCAGGTGGCGGAGACGGGATGGGCGGCGGGGTCGGGACAGCCGACGCGGTCGCAGGAGCAGGCGCGGTCGCCCCCGACGGGGGCGTGCGCCCCGGGTACGCAGGGCCAGCCGAGGCCGGCGTAGCCGAGGGCCGCCGTGAGCATCCGCTCGCGCGCCGCCTTGTTCCGCCTGTACCCCGACACCGCCAGCATGTGCGCCCCCCAAAGCGAGTTCCTGTACCGATGATGCCTCGGGGAGCACGGGCCCGGCACGGCAACCCCCGGAAAAGGCCCGAACGCGTTACGCGGTGAGGCGGCGCGCCACCTCGGTCGCCCAGTAGGTGAGCACGATGTCGGCGCCCGCACGGCGGATCGACAGCAGCGACTCCATGATCGTCCGCTCCCGGTCCAGCCAGCCCTTCTCGGCGGCGGCCTCGATCATCGCGTACTCGCCGCTGACCTGGTACGCGGCGACGGGCACGTCGACGGCGTCGCGGACCCGGCGGATGATGTCCAGGTACGCGCCCGCGGGCTTCACCATGACCATGTCGGCGCCCTCGTCGAGGTCGAGGAACACCTCGCGGAGGGACTCGTCGGCGTTCGCCGGGTCCTGCTGGTGGGTGGAGCGGTCACCGAACTGCGGCGCGCACTCGGCCGCGTCCCGGAACGGGCCGTAGAAGGCGGACGAGTACTTCACCGAGTACCCCATGATCGCGACGTCGGCGTACCCGGCGCCGTCGAGCGCCTCCCGGATCGCGCCGACCTGGCCGTCCATCATGCCGGACGGGCCGACGACGGCCGCCCCGGCGGCGGCCTGCGCGACGGCGATGGACGCGTAGCGCCGGAGGGTCGCGTCGTTGTCGATGTCGCCCGACTGGGTGAGGAGGCCGCAGTGCCCGTGGTCGGTGTACTCGTCGAGGCACAGGTCCGTCATGAGGACGGTCGAGTCGCCGAGGTCGGAGACCAGGTCGCGCAGCGCGAGCTGCACGATGCCCGCCGGGTCGTCGGCGGCCGAGCCCTCGCCGTCCTTCACGGCGGGGATCCCGAACAGGATGAGCCCGCCGACGCCCGCCTCGACGGCGTCGTGCGCCGCCTTGCGCAGGCTGTCGCGGGTGTGCTGGTACACGCCCGGCATGGACGCGACGGGCTGCGGCGCGTCGATGCCCTCCTTGACGAACATCGGCAGCACGAGGTCGGCGGGGCTCAGCCGCGTCTCGGCCACCATCCGGCGCAGCGCCGGGGTGCGGCGCAGCCGGCGGGGCCGCGCGGCGGGGAACTGTGCGGTCATCGGCCTTCTCTCCTGGCGCGTGGGCGCTACTTGCGGCGGCGGGCGCCCCGGCGCATCTGGGACGGCTTGCGCAGCGGGTCGCCGTTCTCGATCTGCGTCGCCCGGCGCTTCGCACCGTACTCGGCGAGCGCCTCCGCGAGGGCGGAAACGGACGGCTTGGGCGCCATGACGTCGACGCGCAGCCCGTACTCCTCGGCGGTCTTCGCGGTCTGCGGGCCGATCACGGCGATGACGGTCACGTTATGCGGCTTCCCGGCGATCCCGATGAGGTTCTTCACCGTGGACGACGACGTGAACAGCACGGCGTCGAACCCGCCGCCCTTGATCGCCTCGCGGATCGGCGCGGGCGGCGGCGCGGCCCGGACCGTCCGGTAGGCGGTGACGTCCTCGCACTCCCAGCCGAGGTCGGTGAGCCGGGCGATGAGGGTGTCGGTGGCGATGTCGGCGCGCGGCAGCAGCACCCGGTTGATGGGGTCGAGGTCCTCGTCGTAGGGCGGCCACACCTCGGCCAGGCCCTCCCCGGACTGCTGCCCGTCGGGCGTCAGGTCGGGCACGACGCCGAACTCGACGAGCGCGGCGGCGGTCTGCTCGCCGACGGCCGCGACCTTCAGGCCGGCGAACGCGCGGGCGTCCAGTCCGTAGTCGGTGAACTTCTCCCGGATCGCCTTGACCGCGTTGGTCGAGGTGAACACGACCCACTCGTAGCGTCCGGTGACGAGGCCCTTGACGGCGCGGTCCATCTGCTGGGGGGTGCGCGGCGGCTCGACGGAGATCGTCGGGACCTCGTCGGGGACGGCCCCGTACCCGCGGAGCTGGTCCGACAGGGACGCGGCCTGCTCCTTGGTGCGCGGCACCAGGACGCGCCAGCCGAACAGCGGCTTCGTCTCGAACCACGACAGCCGGTCGCGGTGCTTCACCACGTCCCCCACGATGATCATCGCGGGGTGCTCCATGCCCTTGGTGTCGGACGCGAGCTTGTGCAGGGTCGACACGACGGTCTCCTGCTCGGTGGTGGTGCCGAGGCTCGTCATCGCCGCGGGGGTGCGGTCGGAGCGGCCGGCGGCGACCAGGCCCTTGCAGGTGTCGGCGACGGCGCCCTCGGCGCCGAGGATCACCAGCGTCGCGGACGGGTCGGCGTAGGCCGTCCAGTCGACGCCGCCGCGGGACGCGTCGACGACGCGGACCTCGCGGTGGTCGGGGTCGGTCAGCGGGATCCCGGCGTAGCCCGGGACGCCCGTCACGGCGGACACCCCCGGCACGACCTCGAACGGCACCCCGGCCTTCGCGAGCGCGCCGCCCTCGGCGGCGAGCCCGCAGCCGAGCCCCGGGTCGCCCTGGAACAGCCGGACGACGCGGCGTCCGGCCTTCGCGGCGCGGGACGCGAGCTTGACCGGGTCGCCCTCGGCGGTGTCGACGATCTCGGCGTCGGGACGGCAGTGCGCGAGCACCTCGGCGGGACAGTGCTCCCGGCTGACGATGACGGTGTCGGCGTTCTCCAGCTCGGCGGCGGCGCGCAGGGTCAGCAGCCCCGGGTCGCCCGGGCCCATGCCGACGATCGCGACGGTGCCCGGGTCGGCGGTCCGGCGGGAGGCCGGGACGCCGGCGCCCGTCCGCGCGGGGCCCGTGCGGGCGGGGATCTGGCTAGCGGGGCTCAATCTCGCTCCCCCATCAACTGGTCGGCCCCCTGGGCGAGCAGCCGGTCCGCGAGGTCGCGTCCGAGCTGTTCGGCCGAGTCCGGGTGGCCGCTGGCGGACATCCGAATCTGCCGGGTCCCGTCGTAGGCGGCGACGGTCGCGGTCAGATGCAGCGTTTCATCAACTTCGGCAGCGTATGTTCCCACGGGTGCCGAACAACCGCCTTCGAGCACGGCCAGCACCGTCCGTTCGGCGGTGACGGCCGCGCGGGTCATCGGGTCGTCGAGCACGCCGAGCAGCTCGATGAGGTCGGCGCGGTCGGCGCGGCACTCCAGCGCCAGGGACCCCTGCCCGGGGGCGGGCAGCATCTGGTCCGGGTCGAACACCTCGGCGACCGCGTCGAGCCGCCCGATGCGCCGCAGCCCGGCGTGCGCGAGGACGACCGCGTCCAGCTCGCCGTCGGTGACCTTGCCGAGCCGGGTGGGCGCGTTGCCGCGGATCGGCACGACCTCGAGGTCGGGGCGCAGCGCGCGCAGCTGCGCGACGCGGCGCGGCGAGCCGGTGCCGACGCGGGCGCCGCGGCGCAGGTCGGCGAGCTTCGCGGGACCGCACAGCGCGTCGCGGGGGTCGTCGCGGGCGGGCGTCGCGGCGAGCACGATCCCGGGCGTCGCGGACGTCGGCAGGTCCTTCAGCGAGTGCACCGCGAAGTCCACCTCGCCGGACAGCAGCTTGTCGCGCAGTTCGTTGACGAAGACCCCGGTGCCCCCGATCTGGGCGAGCAGCGCCTTGGAGACATCACCATGCGTGGTTACCCCGACGAGCTCGACGGCATGCCCCGTACGCTGCGTCAATGCGTCGGCGACGCCCTGGGACTGCGTCATGGCCATCAGGCTCTTGCGGGTGCCGAGCCGCAGCGGGCGCGCCGCGCCCGTCCCCGTCCCGGTGCCTGCCGTAGTCAATGCCTCGCTCCGCTCACGATTCGTCTCCGTTCCCGGGCGCCGCGTCGCGGGCGCTCACCGCGCGGACGCTCGCCGCCCGTGCGGCGACGTCCTCCACGGTGGTGGTGCTGACGCAGTCGGCCTCGGCGCATTCCGCCGCCGTCGTCCCCGGTGCGGGCGCCGCCGCGGCGGCCCCGTTCCCCTCCACCGTACGCGCGGACGCGATCCAGGGGGGAGCGCCGCTCCCGGCGGCCGGGACGGTACGCGGTCCGCCGTCCCCGGCGCCGTCCCCGATGTCGGCGCGGGCGACGGCCTCGGGCGCCTTCGGGTCGAGGTCGAACAGCTCGCGGAGCGCGTCGGCGTAGGAGTCGCCGCCGGGCGCGGCCGCGAGCTCCTTCACCCGGACGGTCGGCGCGTGCAGCAGCTTGTCGACGACGCGCCGGACGGTCTGCGCGATCTCCTTGCGGTCGCGTTCGTCCAGGTCGGGGAGGCGTCCGGTGAGCCGGGCCAGTTCGGCGTCGACGACGCCCGCGGCCTTGGCGCGCAGCGCGACGACGGTCGGCGCGACGGCGGCGGCGCGGGCGGCCGACAGGTAGGCGGCGACCTCGTCGTGCACGATCCGGCGGACGGCCTCGACGGCGCGGGGCCCGACGGCGCGCGCGGCCTCCTCGGCGGTGCGCAGGTCGTCCAGCCCGGCGAGCGCGACGCCCGGCAGGTCGCGGACGGCCCGGTCGATGTCGTGCGGGAGCGCGAGGTCGAGCAGGAAGCGGGCGCGGCCGTCGGCGCCCGCGCCGGCCGCGGCGAGCCGCTCGGCGGTCAGGACCAGGCCGGTCGCGCCGGTGCAGGACACGATCAGGTCGGCGTCCGCGAGCGCGCCGTCGAGGTCGGCGAGGTCGACGGCGCGCGCGGGCACGTCCAGCGACGCGGCGAGCCGGACGGCGTTCGCGCGCGTCCGGTTCGCGATCACGACCTCGCGGGCCCCGGCGCGGCTCAGCGTCGCGGCGGCCAGCGAGCTCATCGACCCGGCGCCGACGACGAGCGCGCGGACCCCGTCGAGCGGGCCGAGGTGCCGGACGGCGACGTCGAGGCCGACGCTGACCAGCGACGCGCCCGCCTGGTCGATGCCGGTCTCGTGGTGCGCGCGCTTGCCGACGCGCAGCGCCTGCTGCATCAGGTCGTGGAGGTCGCGGCCGAGCGTCCCCTCGTCCTGCGCGAGCCGGAACGCCTGCCGCAGCTGCCCGAGGATCTGCCCCTCGCCGACGACCATGGACTCCAGCCCGCACGCCACCGCGAACGCGTGCTGGACGGCCCGCTCCTCGTAGTGGACGTACAGGTGCCGGGACAGGTCCTCCAGCGGGACGCCGGAGTGCAGCGACATCAGCTCGGAGATCGCGGAGACGCCGCCGTGGAACTTGTCCACGACCGCGTACACCTCGACCCGGTTGCAGGTCGACACGATCGCCGCCTCGGCGACGTTCGCGGACTCGTGCACCGCGTGCAGCAGCTTGGCCAGGTCGTCCCCGGTCACCGCCGCCCGTTCGAGCAGCGCCACGGGGGCGCTCCGGTGACTCAGCCCCACCACCAACACACTCATGTGAACTCCGCTGTTCGCCCTACTCGCTCCGCACCGCTCCCGACGGAGCCGCGCCCCCCTGACGGCACGCCGCGCCGAACGTCCCGCGCAACGTTCAACAACCGGCGCCCGCCTGCTCGTCCTGTTACCTCGGTCACTTCGTTCAAGCGTCCACCGCCTCCACGTACTGCGTCGTACCGGGGGGCGTCTCGTCGGCGTCGAGCGGGCCGAGGCCGTCCGGCCCGCCCGCCTTGCGCTGCTCGTGGAACGCGAGGATCTGGAGTTCTATGGAGAGGTCGACCTTGCGCACGTCGACCTCGTCGGGGACGGTCAGCACGACCGGCGCGAAGTTCAGGACGCTCGTCACGCCCGCGGCCACGACGCGGTCGCACACCCCCTGGGCGGCGGCCGCGGGGGTCGCGATCACGGCGATGGACACGCCGTGCCCCGCGATGACGTCCTCCAGCCGGTCGATGTGCTCCACGGTCATGCCGTAGATCTCCTGGCCGACGATGGACTCGTCCGCGTCGAGCAGGCCCGCCACCCGGAAGCCGCGGGACGCGAAACCGCCGTAGCCGGCCAGTGCCCGGCCCAGGTTACCGACACCGATGATGGCGACCACCCAGTCCTGGGTGAGGCCTAGCTCACGGGAGATCTGGTAGACCAGGTACTCGACCTCGTACCCGACCCCGCGCGTCCCGTAGGAGCCGAGGTGCGACAGGTCCTTGCGCAGCTTCGCGGAGTTCACCCCGGCGGCGGCGGCGAGCTCCTCCGACGACACGGTCGCCACGCCGCGCTCCTGCAGTCCGGTGAGCGCGCGCAGGTAGACGGGCAGGCGCGCCACGGTCGCTTCGGGGATGCCGCGCTCGGCGCGGTCGCGGTTCTGTCGAGATGTCACGGCCTGCTCTTCGGGGCTCGACGCTGGGGACGGGGCGGGACCCCCTGACCCCGGCTCGCGGCCGGGCCTCCCGGCCCGATGCGCGCATCGGGACCGGCCGCCCCAGGGCTGTCAACCAGGTTAAGCCTTTGTGAATACGCGCACAAAGTCACCCCCCGGTTCACGGCCGTGACCGTTTTACCGGCACTCGCTCCAAAAGCCTGCCAGCTGCGGCATTTCCGAGCTTTCAGGGTACGTCAGTAACCACTTACATGGCGAGCGGGTGTGACCGACGACATTCCCCGCGCCGGCCCCGGACGCCCGCCGCACAGGGCGATCGACGCCCGTCCGGCGGCCGCGCGGGCGGCGGGCTCAGCCCCGTTCGCGGAGTTCCGCGATCGCGGTGCGCAGGCGGTTCTCGTCGACGCGCCAGAAGTCGTGCTGGACGCCGTTGATCAGCGTGACCGGAATCTGCTCCCAGTACCGCCGCGTGTCCTCTTCCGACGCGGTGATGTCGCGTTCCTCCACCCGCACGTCCAGGTCCGCCGCGACCCGCTCGATGACCGCGCGGGCGTCGTCGCACAGATGGCAGCCGGGCTTGCCGAGCAGCGTGACCACGACGTCGCCGCGCCCCGCGGACGTCCCGTCCATCGTCACCTCCGGGGCCGTTCGGGCGCGGGCAGCGGCGGCACCTTGTGCGCGCCGAGCTTCAGCTCGATCACGTTCGTCGCCAGCACGTGCGTCCGCGACTCCGCCAGGAACCGCTTCAGGTGCGGCTGGTGCCGATGCGCGTTGAACGCGGCCTCGTCGCGGAACAGCTGGTACAGGATCCGCTGCGTGGAGCTGCCGACCACCTCGTGGACGGCGCACACCACGGTGTCGGGCTCGGCGGCGCGGGCCGCCTTCACGAGCTCCGCGGCGAGCCGGTCGAACGCGCCCTCGCGCCCGTCCAGCAGCGTGTAGACGGTGATCTGGCCACATGCGGCCGACAGGTCGCCGGCGGGACGGCCCGCGACGGCCGGCGCGGGGGCGCCCGGCGTCGCGGCGAGCGCCGCGGCGGCGGCCAGCGTGGAGTCGTCCAGCCCGTCGACGGCGGTCGCCCCCGCCGGGCTCTCCGGGAGCGGCTGCGCCCCGGACGGCTCCGGGAACCGCAGCTCCTCGGACGGCTGCTCGGGGAAGCGCAGCTCGCCGCGCCGCCCGCCCGGCGGACGGCCGTCGGCGGGCGGCGTCGGGGCCGGCACGGGCTCGGCGGCGGCCCGCCGCCGCCCCTCGTACGCGGGCCCCTCGTAGCCGGTCGCGGGTTCGTCCACGTACTCCCCGTCGAAGTCGTCGTCGTAGAAGTCGTCCTCGTCCTCGTAGACGGGGATCGTGCGCATCGCGCCGTACCAGACCAGCCCGGCCGCGCCGCCGAGCGCGATCGCCGCCAGCGGCCCGGGCAGGAACCCGCGGCTGCCGAGCAGCGCCAGCACCCCGGCGAGCGCCACCAGCGCCACCGGGATCAGCAGCTCGCCCGCCTCCCGGTCCCGCTTGCTCGCCATCCACGCGGTGAACGCCGTGCACGCCACCAGCGCCACGGTCGACACGACGTGCGCCCCGTCGATCAGCAGCAGCGGCAGCGCGTCGTAGGTGTCGCCGGGCTTCGGCAGGTCCTTGCCGAGGTCGCCCTTGAGCGGGTCGAGCAGCAGGATGACGACGGCGACGACCGTGTACGAGATGGTGAACAGCCACGCCCCGAACCGCACCTGGACGAGCCGGGCGATCAGCTCGACCATCCCGAGCATCAGCCACAGCGGGGCGAGCAGCGCCGCACCGATCTCCACGACGCGGAAGAACAGGCCGTTGAACCCCGCCAGGAAGCCCACGGCCATCGACAGCAGGGCGAGCGACAGCCCGACCTGGGTGAACGACCAGGCGATCAGGTAGAGCAGCCGGTCCTTGTATGCGCGCGAGACCAGCAGCCACGTGGCGACTAATGCGCCGCAGGCCGCGAGAAGCGCGAGAAGAGCACTGACCATCGTGGCCTAATGGTGCCCGATGCCGGCCCCAGAGGGGTAACCCACCACACCCCCACCCCCGCCCCAGCGGACGCCCTCCGCACGCGCGTGACGGCTCCGCGGCACGCGCACGCGGCCGACGGGCGGCCTCCATAGGCACGTGGCGGGGCCCGGTGCCCGCACACGGCGGGGAGGGCCTCTCCGCGCGCGGCCGGAGGGCGCGCAGCGCCCGGAGGCCGTGCGGTGGTCGGGTGGGTGGCTGATCCCGGCCATTGCTTGGTGCACCATTCGGTATCTAGAGTGACAAATCCCGCCGGAGGTCGCGTACGCCCCGAGGAGAACTGCATGAGCAGCTTGACCCTCGATGCCGGGGTCATCCCGCTTCCTCGGCGTTCCAGCGTTCCGTCCGTCCGGACCGGCGACCGGACGGACGAGCCCGCGGCCGGCCCCGCGGAGGAGCTGAAGGCGCTCGTGCTGCGCGCCCGGGACGGCGACGCGGAGGCGTTCGGGTCCCTCTACGACCACTACGTCGAGCTCGTCTACCGGTACGTGTACTACCGGGTGGGCAGCCACTCGCTGACCGAGGACCTCACGAGCGAGACGTTCCTGCGCGCGCTCCGCCGCATCCGCGACTTCCACTGGCAGGGCAAGGACTTCGGCGCCTGGCTCGTCACCATCGCGCGGAACCTGGTCGCCGACCACTTCAAGTCGGGCCGGTACCGCCTGGAGATCTGCACGGCGGAGCTGCTGGAGCCGGACCGTCCGCAGGAGGGGCCGGAACGGACGGTCCTGGACTCGATGACCAACCGGACGCTCCTCGCGGCCGTCCGCCGGCTGGGGTCCGAGCAGCAGGAGTGCGTGGTGCTGCGGTTCCTGCACGGCCTGTCGGTCGCCGAGACCGCGCTGATCATGGGCAAGAAGACGGGCGCGATCAAGGCGCTGCAGTACCGCGCCGTCCGCTCGCTGGCCCGCATGCTCCCCGACGACCTGCGCTGAGCCGTCCGCGACACGCCCGGCCGCGCGGACGTCCCGCGGCGGTGCGCGACCGTAACCGGGGGCGGGCCATGCTCGTTGTCCGGGCTGGAAGGGAGCGTCATTGCGAAGCGGGCGAGCCAAGATCGTCAGAGGTAATCCACTGGCCGACCTGCGGGCGCGCGCACCGGTTCCCGACCCGGCGTTCCGTGCGGATCTGCGGGAGCGGCTGGTGTCGGCGGCGGCGCGGAGTGAGGACGGTCGCAATCGCGCCCGGGACGACGGCGCCGGAGGCGCGGTTGACTAGGCTTCGGCCCATGCGGCGATTCTGGCAGCGCGGCAAGAACCAGGACCCGGTGAGCGCGGGGAAGGTGGCCGCCGAGGCGGCCGTCGAACTCGAACCGCTCCCCGAGCCGGATCCGGCCGCGGCGGCGTTCTTCGACGTCGACAACACGATGATGCAGGGCGCGTCGATCTACTACTTCGCGCGCGGCCTGGCCCGCCGCAAGCTGTTCACGACCCGCGACCTGCTGATGTTCGCCTGGGGGCAGGCGGCGTTCCGGTTGCGCGGCACCGAGAACCACGAGCACATCGGCAGCGCCAAGGAGGCCGCGCTGTCGTTCGTCGCCGGGCAGCGCGTCGCGGGCATCGTGCGGCTCACCGAGGAGATCTACGACGAGGTGATGGCCGACCGCATCTGGCACGGCACCCGCACCCTCGCCCTCCAGCACCTGGACGCCGGGCAGCAGGTGTGGCTCGTCACCGCGACGCCCGTCGAGGTCGCCCGGACGATCGCGCACCGGCTCGGCCTCACCGGCGCGCTCGGCACCGTCGCCGAGACCCGCGACGGCGTCTACACCGGCCGGCTGGTCGGCAACCTGCTGCACGGGCCGGCGAAGGCCGAGGCCGTCCGGGCGCTGGCGGAGCGGGAGGGCCTCGACCTGTCCCGGTGCTCGGCCTACAGCGACTCGATCAACGACCTGCCGATGCTGACGGCCGTCGGGCACCCGCACGCGGTGAACCCGGACGGCGCGCTCCGCGACCACGCGAAGGCGAACGACTGGCCCGTCCACGACTTCCGGACGGGGCGCAAGGTCACCATGGTCGCGCTCCCGGCGGCGGCGGGCGCGGGCGCCCTCGCGGGAGGCGTCGCGGCGGGCATGGCGCTGCGCAGGCACTACCGGTCGTGAAATGCCGTACCTGTCCCCCCGCGAGTGGTACGCCACGCTCCCCACGGCCCACGTCTCGGCGGGCGCGCTGCTGACGGACGAGCGCGACCGGGTCCTGCTCGTGAAGCCGAACTACCGGCCGTACTGGCACGTCCCGGGCGGCACCATGGACCCCGGCGAGGCGCCGCACCAGGTCGCCGTCCGGGAGATCGCCGAGGAACTCGGGATCCGGATCCGGGCGCGGCGGCTGCTCGTCGTCGACGTCGTCCCGCCCGACGCCGACATGGAGCGCCCGATGCTCCACTTCACGTTCGACGGCGGCACCGTCGCCGACCCGTCCGCGATCCGCCTGGGCGAGGACGAACTAGACGCGTTCGGCTTCTTCACGTGGGAGGAGGCCGAGGCGCGGCTCGCTCCCGCGCTCGCGCCCCGCGTCCCCGCGGCGCGACGGGCACGTGAACGCGGCGAGACGATCTACCTTCCGGCGGCACCCTGACCTTCCGGCGGAATGCCCGGTGTGTTAAGGATTGCGACCATGGAAGAGCGTTTCGAGGTTCAGCGGACGATCGCCGCGCCGCCCGCGACCGTGTTCGCCGTGCTGACCGACCCGCGCGGGCACGTCGCGATCGACAGCTCCGGCATGCTCCAGTCCGCCGAGGGCGAGCGGGTCACGAAGGCCGGGGACACGTTCGTGGTCCACATGGACCGCGAGTCCCTCAACGACTACCCGTTCGGCAAGTACGACGTCACGGTCGTGATCACCGAGTTCGAGCGGGACGCGCACGTCCAGTGGACGGTCGAGGGGATCATGAAGCCGCCGATCCGGCACCTGTACGGGTACCGCGTCGAACCCGCGGAAGAGGGCAGTCTCGTCACGTCCTACTACGACTGGAGCCAGATCGACGAGGAGTACCGCGACAAGGGGATCTTTCCCGTGATCCCGGAGGCCGGGCTGCGCGCCACCCTCGGCATCCTGGCCAGGACCGTCGAACAGCCGCCGCTCGACCTCGCCGCCCTCACGTCCGGATAGCCCGGTTCGCGGGCCCGGTACCCCTCCCGTGCCCGCTCCCCTACGCTCCGTCCATGACCACCGTCCGTACGGGAACCGTCGCCCTCGCCGCCGCGCTCGCGCTCGCCCTCGCGGGCTGCTCGTCCTCCGCCGAACCGCCGCGCGCCGCGGAGTCCGCGCCGTCCAGCCCGTCCCCCAGCGCGTCCCCCAGCGCGTCCCCCTCGCCGACCTCGGCGTTCTGCCTCAACCTGAGCACCTTCCAGATGGGCGCCCTGGCGTACCGGGCCGACGTCGCGCGGGAGGCCGAGGGCGGCGGGCCGGGCATGGAGGAGCTGGAGCGCAAGGCGAAGCTGACCCTCCACGCGGCCGAGCCCATGGAGGCGAGCGCGCCGCCCGGCATCGCCGCCGACTTCCGGACCGCCGTCGAGGCGATCCGGACGTCGTCGGAGAACCTGAAGCCCGGCAAGAAGGTCGCGGACGTCTGGAAGCCCGTCTGGAACGAGAAGAGCATCGCCGCGTTCAAGGCGGTGGACGCCTACGAGTGCGCCCCGGACGGCGGCTGAGCCGTCAGAAGAACGCCGGGCCGCGCCGCAGCCGCGTCTCGTGCAGCATCTGCTGGACGTTCTCCCGGACGTGGTCGGTGATCTCGAAGACCGTCATCGGGTCGTCGGCGTCCTCGGCGTCGTAGTCGTCCAGGTACATCGGCTCCCCGAAGGCGATCATCCACTTGGACGGCAGCGGCACGAGGCCCGCGGGCCCGAGCAGCGGGAACGTCGGCGTCACCGGGAAGTACGGGAGCCCGAGCAGGCGGGCCAGCGGGCGCAGGTCGGCGATCTTCGGGTAGATCTCCTCGGCGCCGACGATGGCGCACGGGACGATCGGGACGCCCGCGCGCAGCGCCGTGCCGACGAACCCGCCGCGGCCGAAGCGCTGCAGCTTGTAGCGGTCGGCGAACGACTTCCCGACGCCCTTGTACCCCTCGGGGAACACCCCCACGAGCTCGCCCTTGCCGAGCAGCCGCGCCGCGTCCGCCTGGCAGGCGAGCGTGTGCCCCGCCTTCCGGGACAGGTGGCCGAGGACCGGCACCTGGTAGATCAGGTCCGCGCCCAGCAGCCGCACGTCCCGGCCCGCGTGGTCGTGCAGCGCGACCGTCAGCATCAGCCCGTCCAGGGGCAGCGTGCCCGAATGGTTCGCGACGACGAGCGCGCCGCCGTCCGGCGGGACGTTCTCGACGCCGGACAGCTCGACCCGGAACCAGCGCTCGTACAGCGCGCGGGCGGCCGGCAGCAGCACCCGGCCGTTGAACTCGGGGTCGAAGCCGAACTCGTCGACCTCGTAGTCGCCGGTGAGGCGCCGGCCGAGGAACTCCAGACCGGCCGCGATGCGGCGTTCGAGGGAGCGTTCGAGGGACCGCGCCCCGCCGGACGTCCCGTCCCCGTCGCCGTTCGCGGGCGCGCCCTCCCGGCGGGCGGCGAGCCCCGCGGCGCGCCCCTCGTCCCCGCCGCCGTCCCGATCCCGGGCCGCGGCGAGCGGGATGATCCGGGCGCCCTCGTCTGCCTCATGGTGGGCGTTCATCGGTGCGTCCCTCCCGTGGGGGAGCGATCCCCCACACCCCCGGTGACAACAGCGTCCATGCCCTCGCTCCACCCAAGCATGCCCCCTGCCGGGCGGCGCGACGCCCTCCCCGGGACGGGCGGTCAGCGGCGGGAGCCCAGGACGGCGGCCAGCCGGCCGAGGGGACCGTGGTCCGGTCCGCCCGCGGCGGCGAAGTCGGCGAAGGCGGCCTCGGTGCCGTACTTGGGCCGCCACGCCAGCTCGCGCGCCAGCGCGGACGTGTCGATCACCCGCCCGTAGGTGAGCCAGCGCAGCAGTTCGGGCGAGAAGCCGGACATGCCCGCGAACCGGCGGCCCATGTCGCCGAACACCGAGATCGAGGGGGCCGGGACCGGCACGAACGGCCGCCCGGCACGGCGCAGCGCCTGGGAGAGCAGCAGCACGCCGTCCCCGGCCACGTTGAAGCAGCCGGGGTGGTCCTCGACGGTCATGCGGCGCAGCACCTCGACGCCGTCGTCCTCGTGGACGAACTGCAGCCGGGGATCGAACCCGAGCACCGTCGGGACGACCGGGAGCCGCAGGTACCGGGTGAACGGGGAGTCCACGCCGGGGCCGACGAAGTTCGCGAAGCGCAGCACGGACACGGTCAGGTCGGAGCGGCGGCGCATCAGGCCGCGCACGTAGCCCTCGACCTCGACCGCGTCCTTGGCGTACCCCGAGGACGGGGCCTCGACGGGCTGGTCCAGCTCGGTGAAGACCGCCGGGTCCTTCGGCGAGGAGCCGTACACGGCCGCCGAGGACCGCACGACGAGCTTGCGCGCGTCCGGCGAGCGCTGGCACGCCGCGAGCAGCTGCATCGTGCCGATGACGTTGAGTTCCTTCACCTTCGCCCGCGGCACGGACGGGGACGTCACCAGGTTCAGGTGCACCACGGTGTCGACCCCGGCGGACGCGATCAGCTTCGCGATGCCGGGCGTCCGGATGTCCACGCGGACGAACTCGGTGCGGCCGAGCGGCGCCGTGGGCGGGACCGTGTCCGCCCCGATCACCCGCTCGATGCCCGGGTCGGCCTGCAGCGCGTGCGCGACCCGCGCCCCCAGGAAACGGGACACGCCCGTGACGAGGACGACACGGGCCGCGGGCGTGGACGACACTGTGGGCCCCATCCCCTACGGCCGGGCGGCCGGCGCGCTCACTTCTTGTTGCGGCGCTGGATGCGCGTCTTCTTCAGCAGCTTGCGGTGCTTCTTCTTCGCCATCCGCTTACGACGCTTCTTGATGACAGAGCCCACGAGACCTCGCTCCGGCGTATCGGGTGATGTGCGGTCCGGACGTGCCGCGGGCGAGGTCGCTCGTCGGCTCACTCGATGATGCGCGCACGGTCCAGTGGTCAAGAGTACCGCCGTACCGGCGCGGATCATGCGTCGGCATGGCGTGGAGGCGTCCGCGAGGTGACACGGACGCGGCGGCCGCCCGGCGCGGCCGTCCGGTGCGGGAGTCCGGCACCGCGCTCGGCACGGCACCGGACGCCGCCGTTTCCGCGGGGCGGGCGCGCGCCCGTCCCGTCCGGTGTCCTCCCGTCTCCGGCGGCCGCGCCGCCGGCGGGTCCCGTCCTCTAGTCCCCGTCGTGCGGCCGGGTGCCGGCCCGGCGGCCGCCCCGGGCGCGGTGCCCGGCGGGCCGCCGCCCCGTCATCCGGCCTCGATGTACGCTTCGCGCAGGTAGTCGTGTACGGCCTGCTCGGGGACGCGGAACGAACGGCCCACGCGGATCGCGGGCAGCTCGCCCGAGTGGACGAGGCGGTAGACGGTCATCTTGGACACCCGCATCACCGCCGCCACTTCGGCCACCGTCAGGAACCTGACCTCACTGAGAGGTCGCTCGCCTGAACTCATCGGACGCCCTCTTCCACACGTGCCGCGCACCGGCCCATCGGGTGACTTTGATCACGCACGTGTACTTCCTCCAGCGTAAATCGCGTATCGCGCGTCGCAAGAGGGGATTCCACGCATTTCCGTCTCCGGACCTTGCCCGAGCGCCACAGTGCTGATACGCGGGCCGCGGCCGTCCCGGACGCGCCGCCCGACGCGGCCGTCCGATGTGAAGCGAAACCCCGGAACGACCTGCGTCTCAGGCGTCACGGGCGGTCCCGGACGAGCGCATGCGTCACGCCCGCCCGCCACGGTGACGCAGCGTGACGAACGGGCGCGGGAACTCCCGGGACGGGAGGGCTCAGCCGGGGACGTTCAGCCCCGCGTGCCCGAGGATGTAGGCGGTCAAAGGGGCGTAATGGTGCGGGTTCACGCCGTCGTCGAGCGGGACGACCACGTCGACCTTGCCCTCGGCGGCACCGGCGAACAGCGCCGGGTCGTTACAGTCCGCGAACCCGACGGTGTCGATGCCCGCCTGTCCGGCCGCTCCGGCCCACCCGTGATCGGCGATGGCCAGATCCGGCCACAATTCCGGTTTACCGTCCGCGGCGCCGCCGGACCCGCTATCGGCGGCGAGTTCGCGGAGCATCGCCTCCATCGCGTGCGGGTCGTGCGTGTGCTGCGTGCGGCCGTCCTCGCTCTCCAGCATCGCCACGCCCGGCTCGGCGTACACCAGGCGCCGCAGGTCCGCGCCGCCGTAGTCGGTCTCGATCTCGTACGTCCACCCGCGCGCGGGCGTCAGCACCTTGCACCCGGCGTCCATGAGCGCGCGCGCGACGGCCTGGTAAAGGGGCGTGAGCGTGGCCGGGTGCCCGGTGGCGACGACCACGGTCTCCTTGCGCCGCGCCGCCTGCCCGATGCGCTCGCCCATCGCCTCCAGGGTGTCCAGGGTGATGTCGGGGTCGATGGTGTCGTCCCCGTACATGTGCCGGGGGTCCGGGTCGACGCCGCAGCGCTCGACCATCATCTCCAGCACCGACCGCTCGGTCCACGACGACTCGAGCTTCAGGCCGAACTGGTAGTACGGGTGCCCGGCGGCCATCCGCCGGTAGTGCAGCAGGTTGTTCTGCCGCGGCGTCGCGACGTCCCCGGCGATCATCGTCCGGACCAGGTGCGCCCGCAGGTCCGCGCGCGTGGGCGTGTCCATCACTCGTCCGTCATCGGGTCGAGGCCGTGTTCCGGGAAGACCGCCCGCCGCGTCGCGAGGATCGCCTGATCCACCGGATTCGCCGGGTCGTAGCCGTTCCCCCACCTGTGCACCTCCACCACGTCGGTCCCGTCCGTCATCCGGCGCGGGGCGATCTCCTCGGTCCGCAGCCGGACGAACTCGCGCCAGTCGTCCGGGGTCGCCGTCTCCGGCGGGATCGGCCCGCCCGCGGCCTCCGCGAGCAGATGCGTCCACGTGCGCGGCACCACCTGCACCAGCTCGTATCCGCCGCCCCCGGTCGCGATCCAGCGGCCGCCCGCCGTCTCGTGCGCGAGCCGGTGCAGCGCGGCCGCCGCGGTGCGCTGGCCGTCCACGCTCAGCGTCAGGTGCGCCAGCGGGTCGAGCGTGTGCGCGTCGGCGCCGTGCTGCGTGACCAGCACCTGCGGCCGGAACCGGCGCAGCAGCGGCGGGACGACCGCGTCGAACGCCCGCAGCCACAGCGCGTCCCCCGTGCCGGGCGGCAGCGCCACGTTCACCGCGGTGCCCGCGGCGCCCGTCTCGTTCGGGAACCCCGTCCCCGGGAACAGCGTGCGCGGCGTCTCGTGCAGGCTGATCGTCAGGACGCGCGGATCGTCGGCGAACGCGATCTGCACGCCGTCGCCGTGGTGCACGTCCACGTCGACGTACGCGACCCGCTCGGCGCCCTGCTCCAGCAGCCACGCGATCGCGACCGCGGGGTCGTTGTAGACGCAGAACCCGCTCGCCGCGCCGCGCAGCGCGTGGTGCAGCCCGCCCGCGATGTTCGCCGCGTGCTCGGCCGTCCCGTTCCACACCGCCTCGGCCGCCGCCACCGACGCGCCCGTGACCAGCGCGGACGCGTCGTGCATCCCGAGGAACACCGGGTTGTCGTCGGTGCCGAGCCCGTGCCGCGGCTCCGGCAGCCCGGTCGCGCCCGAATGCCGGACGGACGCGATGTACGACTCCTCGTGCACCAGCCGCAGCACCGCGTCGTCCGCGGGCTTCGGCGCGACGACCCGCACGTTCGGACGGTCGAGGACGCCCAGCTCCCGCGCGAGCCGCATCGTCAACTCCACCCGCACGGGGTTCATGGGATGCCCGGGGCCGAAATCGTAGGAAGTGAGCCGCTCGTCCCAGAGGATCTCGAGCCCGCACGGACCGGGAGCGTCGGGCGACGGAGGGGCGGAACTGCTCATGAGCTCACGCTATCGCGACGCGCCTATGGCGTGGCTCACACCGGACCCGAGTTCCGTTTCCGATGTGTGACGTGGACAACAGGCCAGATTTGGGCATATATCTACCTGACCGCAAAGGAACACTGGAGGAACGATGGACCCGAGCGTACGCAGCCGCGTGATCAGCAACGCGCTCCGCCTCGGCGTCCATCCGTTCATGGACCGCATCCCCGGCCACGCCGGCGGCATCCGCACCGCCCGCTCCACCGTGGACGCCGCGTCCCTCCTGATCCGCCACACGCAGCGCGTCCGGATCCACCCCCTCCACGACCCGGGCGTCGAATCCGGCGAACCGCCCGTCACCGGCGAATGGGTCGTCGCCCGCGACGCCGAGGCCGCACCCGGCGCGATCCTGTACCTGCACGGCGGCGGCTACGTGCTCTGCTCGCCCCGGACGCACCGGCCGATCACCGCACGCCTCACCCTCGACACGAACCTCCCCGTGCTCGTCCCCCGCTACCGCCTCGCGCCCGAGCACCCGTTCCCCGCACCCCTCGAGGACGCCGTCGCCGCCTACCGGTGGCTGCTCGCCCGCGGCGTCCCGCCGTCCGGCATCGTCCTCGCGGGCGACTCCGCCGGCGGGCACCTCGCGGCGGCCCTCACGGGCGAGATCTGCCGCACCGGCCTGCCGTCCCCCGCCGGGCTCGTCCTCTTCTCCCCGTGGGTCGACCTGACCTGCGAACTCTCCACGAAGGCCGAGGCCCGCGACCCCTACATCAGCGCCCGCTCCGCCCGCCGCGTCGCCCGTCTCGTCGTCGGCCCGGACGGCTTCGACGACCCCCGCGTCGCGCTCCTCACCTGCGCGTGGACAAACACGCCGCCCGTCCTCATCCAGGTCGGCGGCGCCGAGGTCCTGCGCCCCGAGGCCGAGGCCCTCGCCGACGCCCTCACCACCGCGGGCGCCGACTGCGAACTCCAGGTGTGGAACGGCCAGATGCACGTCTTCCAGATCCTGAACCGCGTCCTCCCGGAGGCGAGCGCCGCCATGCGCGACACGGCCCGGTTCATCACCGAGGTCACCGGCTCCGCCCGCGCCGAAGCGGCCGCCTAGACCGGCTCGGGCTCCCGCTCCCGCTCCCGCGAGGCCAGCACGAACCCGGCGACCGCGACGACCGTCGCGATGCCCTCCCCGACGAGGCTGAGCCACTTCTCCGTGTACCACATCGGGTCGTACATGTTCGGCAACGGCCCCAGCGCCCCCACGTCCACATAGTGGTACAGCAGCAGCGCCCCCACCGCGCTCCCCGCCACCACGAACGCCAGCGCGTAAGCCCACCGGCTCCCGTACACCAGCACGACCACCGCCGCCACCGCCGCCACGGCCGCCTGCACCTGGAACAGCAACTCCCCGGAGATCGACCCACCTTGCAGGTAGGCCATGTCCGGCGCGTACAACCAGTGCACGACCGCATCGACCACCAACCCGGCGGCCACGACCAAACGGATAACGAGTCCCATACCCCCATACACGAACGAACCCGCCCCCCGGCTCAACCGACCCGGTACAAATCTGAACTTTCCCCGAGCCGCCTCACCCACAAGTGAACCCGCACTCGCCCCACCCCGCGCGAACCCACACACCCCACGCCGGACGGGCGCCCCCCAGCGCGGCCGAAGGGCGCCCAGCGCCCGCAGGCCGCGCGAGCCGTGCCGGACGCGACCGCCGCACCACCGCACGTCCACGAACCAAGCGCGGAACCACACCCCCGCGCGACCCCACACACCACGTGCCGGACGGCCGATTCCGAGCGCGGCCGGAGGGCGCTCGGCGCCCGGAGGCCGTGCAAGCCGCCCCGGCCACGCGGACGCCGCACCGCTGCGCGTCCGGGGGGACATCGGGGTGGGGGGAGGGGTCAGCCGCTCGCCAGTTCGCGGCCTCGGTTGCGGGCGGCCTCGATCGCTTCGAGGACGGCCGCGCGGACGCCGTGGCGTTCGAGTTCGCGGATGGCGGCGATCGTGGTGCCGCCGGGGGAGGTGACGCCCTCGCGGAGGAGGACGGGGTGTTCGCCGGAGTCGCGGAGCATGACGGCGGCGCCGACGGCGGACTGGATGACCATCTCGAGGGCGGCGGCGCGGGGCATGCCGAGGAGGATGCCGGCGTCGACCATCGCCTCGACGAGGTAGTAGAAGTACGCGGGCCCGCTGCCGGAGAGGGCGGTCGCGCCGTCCTGGAGGGATTCGGGGATGCGGAGGACCTTGCCGACGGGGGTGAGCAGCTCCTCGGCCATGTGGAGGTGCGTCTCGTCGGCGTGCGCGCCGGCGGAGACGACGCTCATGGCCTCGTCCACGTGGACGGGCGTGTTCGACATGACGCGGACGACCGGGGTGCCCTCGGGGAGGCGGTCCTCGATGAAGGACGTCGTGATGCCCGCGGCCATCGAGATGACGAGGCGGCCGGGCGGGACGTGCGGGCCGACCTCGGCGAGGAGGGCGCCCATGTCCTGGGGCTTGACGGCGAGGACGAGCGTGTCGGCCTTCGCGGCGGCCTGCGGGTTGGACACGATGTCGATGCCGTAGCGCTCGCGGAGCAGCGTGGCGCGCTCCTCGCGGCGCGCGGTCGCCACCAGGTCGGACGGACGGCGCCCGGCCCGCAGCACTCCGGACAGGAGGGCCTCGCCCATCTTCCCGGCACCCAGAATCGCGATCATCGGCTCACCTTTCGACGCCGGTCCACCCTATCGCCGGGCCAGGGAGCGCACGACGAGGCGCAGGTTGGCGGGCCTCTCGGCGAGGCGCCGCATGAAGTAGGCGTACCAGTCACGGCCGTACGCGACGTACACGCGGACCTGGGCGCCCTCGGCGGCGAGCCGGCGCTGTTCCTGCGGGCGGACGCCGTACAGCATCTGGTACTCGAAGGTGCCGGCGTCGCGGGCGTGCAGGAGGGTGAGGGCCTCGGCGATCTCGATGAGGCGGGGGTCGTGGGTGGCGAGCATCGGGTAGCCCTTGCCGGCCATGAGGATCTTCATGCAGCGGACGAACGACTTGTCGATCTCGTCCTTCTCGATGAAGGCGATCGTCTCGGGCGCGGCGTACGCGCCCTTGCACAGGCGCACGCGGGAGCCCTCGTAGGCGAGGTCGGCGCAGTACTCCTCGGCGCGCCGCAGGTACGCCTGGACGACCGCGCCGACGGTGGGGTGGTCGCGCCGGAGTTCGTGGACGGTGCGGAGGGTGGCGTCGACCGTCTCGGGTTCCTCCATGTCGAGGGTGACGGTCGTCCCGGCGGAGGCGGCGGCCTCGCAGACGCGGCGGGCGTTGTCGAGGGCGAGTTCCTCGTCGAGGGCCTGGCCGACGGCCGTGAGCTTCAGCGAGACTTCCGCGCGCGCGCCGAGCCCCTCGGCGCCGAGGCGTTCGAGGAGTTCGCAGTACTTGCCGACGTTCGTCTCGGCGCGTTCCTTGTCGTGGACGTCTTCGCCGAGGACGTCGAGAGTGACGAGGAGGCCCTCGCCGGTGAGCCGTTCGGTGACGCGCGCGGCGTCGGCGGCGGTCTCGCCGGCGATGAAGCGGCGGGCGACGTCGCGGGCGAACGGCGCGGTCTCGACGATCCGACGCGCGCCGCCGGAGTGCGACGCGGCCAGCAACGCCCGGCGAATCACAGGGCACCCCCCTCGGACGGCCTCACGACCAGGTTACGAGACGGCCCCGAGGTTGTTCCCGCCGCCGTACCGCTGGACGTACTGGGCCATCTCGGCGGTCTTCACCGAGTCGAAGAGGACCTTCGCCTTCTGCGGGTCGAGGAAGACGACGCTCTGCTTCTGCACCATCCCGGTTCCCTTGTGCGGGGTCGTCAGGAAGGTGACGTCGGAGACGCGGACGTTGCGCATGCTCAGCGCGAGGGAGCGGAGGTCGCCGCCGGACAGGCCCTCGTCGACGCTGATCGACTTGGTGAGCGCGGACAGGAACCGGTCGAGTTTGAGCGGGTTCGTCAGGGTTCCGCTGTCGGCGGCCTTCTTGGCGAGGGCCCGCAGCAGGGCCTGCTGCCGCTTCATCCGGTCGAAGTCGCCGTTCGGCAGGTTGTACCGCTGCCGGACGAACAGGAGCGCCTCCTCGCCGTTCAGCTCCTGCGGCCCGGCCTGCCAGTTCACCTTGCGGGCGGGGTCGTACACGCTGTTCTTGATGTTGACGGTGACGCCGCCGAGCGCGTCGACCATCGACTCGAACCCGGCGAAGTCGATCGCGCCGTAGTGGTCGATGCGGACGCCCGTCAGGCCCTCGATCGTCTGGATCAGCAGCTTCGGGCCGCCGTACGAGAACGCGGCGTTGATCTTCTGCCTGCCGTAGCCGGGGACGTCCACCCAGGAGTCGCGCGGGAACGAGATCAGGTACGCCTTCTTGCGGTCGGCCGGCAGGTGCATCAGCATGATCGTGTCGGTGCGCTGCTGGCCGGGCTTCCACGCCTCGTTGCCCGCGCCCGTGGTCTGCTCGTCGGACCGCCGGTCCGAGCCGACGAGCAGCCAGTTCTCGGTGCCCGCGACGTTCGGGCCGGGCCGGTTGGCCTCCGGCATGACGCCCTGGATGCGGTCGATGTTGCCGTTGTAGGACGACTGCCGCTGCCACACCAGGCCGCCCAGCCCCGCGACGATCAGCGCGACGAACACGCCGATGGCGATGAGCACGCGCGGCCAGCGCTTCTTGCGGGGCGTCCCGTCGTTCTCCCCGGAGCCCCAGAACACGTCGTTGGCCGCGGCGCCGCCTCCCGCGGCGGCGTCGCCTCCCGCGGCGGCGTCCGTCCCGTGCTGCGGGGGCGGGCCGTCGGGGTTCGGGGACGCCGGGGTGCCGGGCACATCCTGGGGGTTCATGTCGGGAGAAGGTACCAGCCCGCGCCGGGCGAGACGGGGCACTTGAGGCCAAGTGTCCGGTTCGGACGGACGGGTCAGGCGGTGCGGCGGCGCAGGGTGACCGCGCCCAGCAGCAGCGCGACGACGGTGAACCCGGCGATGACGGCGACGTCGGCGGCGAGCGTGCCGGTGAAGCCGCTCTCCCCGGCGATCTCCTGCATGCCCTCGACGGCGTACGTCAGCGGCAGGACGGCCGAGACCGCCTCCAGCCACGACGCCATCTGCTCGCGCGGCATGATCAGCCCGCACAGCAGCGCCTGCGGCAGGACGAACGCGGGCATGAACTGGACGGCCTGGAACTCCGTACGCGCGAACGCGCTGGCGAACAGGCCGAGGGCCATGCCGAGCAGGGCGTCCAGGACGGCGACGAGAACGAGCGACCCGAGGGAGCCGGTGAGGTCGAGGCCGAGCCAGGTCAGCGAGATCGCCAGGACGACTCCTACCTGGACGAGCGCGACGAGCCCGAACGCGAGCGCGTAGCCGAGCAGCAGGTCGAGCTTGCCGACGGGCATGGTCATCAGCCGTTCGAGCGTCCCGCTGGTGCGCTCGCGGAGGGTCGCGACGCTCGTCACGATGAACATGATCGTGAACGGGAACAGCCCGAGCAGCATCGGGCCGACCCGGTCGAACAGCTCGGGACGGTCGAACACGTACCGGAGCAGGATCATCAGGACGGACGGCACGAGCACGAGCAGCGCCAGCGTGCGGCGGTCGTGGCGGAGCTGCGCGAGGATGCGGCGGGTCGTGGCCAGCGTGATCGCGATGTTCATGCCGCGCTCCCGGACGTCTCGGCGATCAGGTGCAGGAAGGCCGCCTCGAGGTCGTCGACGCCGGTGCGGGCGCGCAGGCCGTCGGGGGTGCCGTCGGCGAGGATCCGCCCCTCGCGCATGAGCAGGAGCCGGTCGGTGCGGCCCGCCTCGTCCATCACGTGGCTGGACACCAGCAGCGTCGCGCCCCGGTCGGCGAGGCCGCGGAACAGTTCCCACAGCTCCTGCCGCAGGACCGGGTCGAGGCCGACGGTCGGTTCGTCCAGCACGAGGAGGTCGGGGGAGCCGAGCAGCGCGACGGCGAGGTTGGCGCGGCTGAGCTGCCCGCCGGACAGCGTCGCGACGACCTGGTCGCGGCTGCCGGACAGCCCGACCTCGGCGATGACGCGGTCGGCGTCCGAGCGCGGCGCGCGCAGGACGGACGCGAAGTAGCGGAGGTTCTCGGCGACGGTCAGGTCCGCGTAGACGGCGGGGCTCTGCGTCGCGTACCCGACGCGCCGCCGCAGCGCGGGCGACCCGGCCGGCTCGCCGAGCACCGTGACCTCGCCGCCCGCGACGATCTGCACGCCGACGAGCGCGCGCAGCAGCGTCGTCTTGCCGCACCCGCTGGGCCCGAGGAGCCCCACCACGGACCCCGCGGGCACGTCGAACGTGAGCCCGTGCAGGACGTCCCTGCCGCCGCGCGCCACCCGGAGGCCGCGGACGCTCACCGCCGGAGTAGAACTCATCATGTGTTGAATTTAGGTCGGCGCGAAGCCCCGGTCAAGACGCTCGGGAAGTTCGGCGGTCAGCCCAGGTAGGACTGCAGGACGGGCGCGACGAGCTCGACCATCTCGTCCTCGGAGGCCGACGCCAGCGGCTCGACGCGCAGCACGTGCCGCAGGATCATCATGCCGATCATCTGCCCCGCCGCCGCCTGGAGCCGCAGCTGCGGGACGTCCGTGGCCGCGCCCGCGCGGGCGAACAGGGCGCTGCTCAGGAACTCGCGCATCAGCGCCGCCGCGCGCTCGTTCGTCATCGCGGAACGCAGCATCGCCAGGAGGGGGGCGCGGCGGTCCGGGTCCTGCCAGACGCTCAGGAACGTGCGCGCCATCGTCTCGCCGAGCCGCTCCCGCGGCGCGGCCATGATGCGCGGCAGCAGGACGCTCGGGTCCACCGGGAAGCGCATCGCCTCGACGAACACGCCCTCCTTGTTGCCGAAGAAGTGGTGGACGAGCGCGGGATCGACGCCCGCGGCCCGCGCGATCGCCCGCAGCGACGCCCCGTCGTAGCCCTTCTCGGCGAACAGCTCGCGGGCCGCGGCGAGGATCGCCTCGCGCGTCTCCGTCTGCCCCGGCCGCCGCCCCGGCCCGCGGGGGCCGCGCGGCGCGCGCGTCCCGTCCGTCCCCTGGGCGGGCGTCACCGGGCGCTCCGGCGGCTGACCTCGCCGCCGGACGTGACCTCCCAGGTGCGGTCGGCCGCGGCGAGGTGCAGGCGGGCGAACGCGAGCGCCTCGGCCAGGTCCTCGACGCGCTCGGCGCGGTTGGACGCGCGCCGCGTGTTGACCTCGAGGACGATGTGCCCGCGGAAACCGGTCTCGGCGAGCGTCTCCAGCATCGGCCCGCACGGCTGCGAGCCCCGCCCCGGGACGAGATGCTCGTCCTTGTTCGTGATGCCGACGCCGTCCGCCAGGTGGATGTGGCGGAGCCGGTCGCCGAGCCGCCCGGCCATGTCGAGGGCGTCCGAACCGGACACCGCCGTGTGCGACAGGTCGAGCGTCACGTGCGGGTAGTCCTGGTCGATCGGGTTCCAGTCGGGCAGGTACATGCCGGCCTCGGCGCCGCGCGCCTTCAGCGGGAACATGTTCTCGACCGCGAACAGGACGTCCGTCTCGTCCTGCATGCGGGCGAGGCCGCCGACGAAGTCGCGCGCGTAGTCGCGCTGCCAGCGGAACGGCGGGTGCACGACCACGACCTCGGCGCCCAGCTCCTCCGCGACCTCCTTGGAGCGGACCAGCTTGCCCCACGGCTCGCGGCCCCACACCCGCTGGGTGAGCAGCAGGCAGGGCGCGTGGATCGACTTGATCGGGACCTGGTGGTAGTCGGAGAGGCGCCGCAGGACGTTGAGGTCCTGCGAGGACGCGTCCGTCGAGACCATCACCTCGACGCCGTCGTAACCGAGCAGGGCGGCGATCTCGAACGCGCTCGGCACCTTCTCGGGATAGACCGACGCCGTGGACAGCGTGATCGGAGCGTCGGGCACCCGGAGTGCCGGAGAGAAGGCGCCGTTGTGCTGCGGGGTCAAGGCTTCCTCGCCACAGTGATCGCTCGGCAGTGTTCGTACGGAAAGCCTATGCGCCCGGAGCCGCGTTGAAACCCTCACCCCGGAGTGATCCGAATCGCCCGGCTACGCTCTGTCCCCGTGGCCGAGATCGCTCCGGGCGCCGTGCCGAGCCCCAACATCTGGAACTCCCCGCAGGTCTACGAGCTGGAGAACCGGGCGGTGGACCCCGACGGGGTCCTCCCCGCGGCGATGCGCGCGATCCGGCCGTGGACCGGCGCGACCGTCCTCGACGTCGGCTGCGGAACCGGCTACCACCTGCCGTTCTTCGCCGAGGAGGCCGCGCGCGTCGTCGGCGTCGAACCGCACGCGGGCCTCGCCGCGGCCGCCGCGCGCCGCGCGAAGGACGCGCCGAACGTCACCGTCCGTGTCGGTTCCGCGCAGGCCCTGCCGCTCCCGGACGCCTCCGTGGACGTCGTCCACGCGCGGTGGGCGTACTTCTTCGGGCCCGGCTGCGAACCGGGACTCGCCGAACTGGACCGGGTCGTCCGGCGCGGCGGGGCGATCTTCGTCATCGACAACGACGCGACCCGCTCGACGTTCGGCCGCTGGTTCCGCCGCTCCCTGCCGAAGTACGACCCGGACGCGGTCGAACGCTTCTGGACGCGCCGCGGGTTCGCGCGCGAGCCGCTGACGATCCGCTGGCTGTTCGACGACCGCCGCGACCTCGCGGCCGTCCTGCACATCGAGTTCCCGCCGGACCTCGCCGCCGACGTCCTGGCCGAGCACGAGGGGCTCGAAGTGGACTACGCGGTCAATCTATGGTGGCGTTACGCGTGAGTTACTGACTGGTCGGTCACATTCGGGGCCCGCCCCTGGCCCTACTGGACCACCTGTACAACAATCGGCGCAGGCGTTCGCGCCGCCCCGCCCGGCGTGCGCGACCTGAGGGAACGGGAGGAACCGGCCATGGGCCGAGTCGCCACGACGAGCCGCACGATCCTGACCGCCACCGCGCTCGGCGCGGCCGGAGCGGGCGCCGGACTGGCCGCGCAGCGCCGCGCCGTCCGCCGCCTGCAACTGCGCCCCGACCCCCACGCCGGCGAGCCCTTCGGCTCGCTGCGCGGCCGCCCCGCCCCGGTCCGCGCCGACGACGGCACCCGCCTCTACGCCGAGATCGACGGCGCCGACCGCACCGACCTCGCCGTCGTCTTCTCCCACGGCTGGACCCTCACCCAGGACTCCTGGCACTTCCAGCGCAAGGCCCTGCGCGGCCTCGGCCGCCTCGTCTTCTGGGACCAGCGCGGCCACGGCCGCTCCGACGGCGGCGCCCGCGACCGCCACGACTTCGACCAGCTCGCCGCCGACCTCGGCGCCGTCATCGACGCGACCGTCCCCGCCGACACCCCCGTCGTCCTCGTCGGCCACTCCATGGGCGGCATGACCACCATGCGGTTCGCCGACGCGAACCCCGGCCTCATGGGCCGCAAGGTCCTCGCCACCGGGCTGCTCTGCACGTCCTCCGGCGGCCTCGGCGAGGTCACCCTCGGCCTGCCCGCCCTCATCGCCCGCACCACCCACCGCCTCCTCCCCCGCGCCCTGTACGCCGCCGGGGCCGGCTCCGCGGCCATCGAACGCGTCCGCCACCTCGGCCGCGCCGCGTCCATGCTCGTCGAGGACCTCGTCGCCTTCGGCCCCGACGCCTCCCCCGCCGCCGTCGCGTTCGGCGAGCAGATGATGGCCGACACCCGGATGGACGCCCTCGTCGACCTCCTCCGCGCGATGATCACCACGAACGTGATCAGCGACTGCGCGGCCCTCGGCGCCGCCGACACCCTCGTCATCGGCGCCGAGAACGACATGCTCACCCCCGTCGAGCACAGCCTCAAGATCGCCGACTGCGTCCCGAACGCCCGCCTCGAGGTGATCCCCACCGCCGGCCACATGGCCATGCTCGAACGCCCCGCCATCGTCGCCGACCACCTCGCCGACCTCATCGAACGCGCCCGCAAGAACGCCTCCTGACCCCGGCGCCCCCGCCGGACTCGGCTCGTTCTCGCCGTGGAGAGGGCGGGTGTCGGTGGGGGGCTCTAGGCTTCGTCGCTATGGCTAAGGCGAAGGCGGCCAAGGCGGCGTACCGGTGCTCGGAGTGCGGGTGGCAGACGTCCAAGTGGGTCGGGCGGTGCGGCGAGTGCCAGACGTGGGGCACCGTCATCGAGGGGGCGTCGGCGACGCCCGCGCGGGTGGTGAGCGCGGGGCCGGTCAGCACGCCCGCGCGGCCGATCGGGCAGGTCGACGTGCGGTCCGCGCAGTCCCGGCCCACCGGGCTGGACGAACTCGACCGGGTGCTCGGCGGCGGGATCGTCCCCGGGGCGGTGCTGCTGCTCGCCGGTGAGCCCGGCATCGGCAAGTCGACGCTGCTGCTGGAGGTCGCGGCGCTCGCGTCCCAGAAGGGCGACGACGGCGAGGCGAAGCGCGTCCTGTACGTGACAGGCGAGGAGTCGGCCGAGCAGGTGCGGCTGCGGGCCGACCGGGTCGGCGCGATCACCGACGAGCTGTACCTCGCGGCCGAGACGGAGCTGTCGGCGGTGCTCGGGCACGTCGACGCGGTGGAGCCGACGCTGATGGTCGTCGACTCGATCCAGACGATCGGGACGTCCGAGGTCGACGGGGCGCCCGGGGGCGTCACGCAGATCCGGGAGGTCGCGGCGAACCTCATCCGGGTCGCGAAGGAGCGCGGCATCACGGTCGTGCTCGTCGGGCACGTCACGAAGGAGGGGGCGATCGCGGGCCCGCGGCTGCTCGAGCACCTCGTGGACGTCGTCCTGTACTTCGAGGGCGACCGGCACTCGCGGCTGCGGATGATCCGGGCGGTGAAGAACCGGTACGGGCCCACGGACGAACTGGGCTGCTTCGACCTCTCGGAGGTCGGCATCGTCGGGCTCCCGGACCCGAGCGGCCTGTTCCTCACCCGGCGGGACGAGCCGGTCCCGGGGACGTGCGTCACCGTGACGCTCGAGGGGCGCCGGCCGCTCGTCGCCGAGGTGCAGGCGCTCGTCGCGAAGTCGCACCTGCCGGCGCCGCGGCGGGCCAGTTCGGGGCTCGACACGTCGCGGGTGGCGATGGTGCTGGCCGTCCTCGCGCAGCGCTGCAAGATCTCGATGCACGAGCAGGACGTCTACGTGTCGACGGTCGGCGGCGTGCGGCTCACCGAGACGTCCGTCGACCTCGCGCTCGCGCTGGCGGTGGCGGGCTCGACGGTGGAGCAGTCGCTGTCGAGCAGCCTGATCGCGCTCGGGGAGGTGGGGCTGGCCGGGGAGGCGCGGGTCGTCCCGGGGGTGCAGCGGCGGCTCGCGGAGGCCGCCCGGCTCGGGTTCAAGCACGCGGTGGTGCCGCGCGGGTCGCTGGAACTCGCGGACGGTTCGCCGCTCAAGCGCGCCGACCCGCAGCTGTCCAGTTACGAGGGCATGAAGGTGATGGAGGTCGACAGCCTGCAGCAGGCTTTGCAAGTCGCCTTTACCGCGCCGTGACGCGGGTAGCGCCAGAGTATTACCCGGTGCGGCCCCCGGTTGCGACCAGGGGAGGAACCGGCGAACGGGGCCGCTCGGTAAACTGACGCCGTCCAGCGACCTCCGGGGGCCAGGTGCCAGCACACGACAAGTCCCATGACGAACGACGCCGCGCCACGCTCGCCGCGGTGGCTCCGGGCACCCAGATCCGGGACGGCCTGGAGCGCATCCTGCGGGGCCACACCGGCGCGCTGATCGTGCTCGGCTACGACGACCTCGTCGCCGAGCTGTGCTCCGGCGGCTTCGAGCTCGACGTCGAGTTCTCCGCCACCCGCCTGCGGGAACTCGCGAAGATGGACGGCGCCATCGTGCTGGGCACCGGCAACAGCCGGATCGTGCGGGCCGCCGTCCACCTCGTCCCCGACTCGACGATCCCCACCGAGGAGTCGGGCACCCGGCACCGCACCGCCGAGCGCGTCGCCCGCCAGACCGGCCACCCGGTCATCTCCGTCAGCCAGTCGATGCACATCATCGCGCTGTACCTGGACGGCATCCGCTACGTCCTCGAAGACTCCGCGGCCATCCTGTCCAAGGCCAACCAGGCCCTCGCGACGCTCGAACGGTACAAGCTGCGGCTCGACGAGGTGTCCGGGACGCTGTCCGCCCTCGAGATCGAGGACCTCGTCACCGTCCGCGACGTCAGCGCCGTCGTGCAGCGCCTCGAGATGGTGCGCCGCATCGCCGACGAGATCGAGGGCTACGTCGTCGAGCTCGGCACCGACGGCCGGCTGCTCTCCCTCCAGCTGGACGAACTGGTGTCGGGCGTCGACGTCGACCGGGAGCTGATCGTCCGCGACTACCCGTCCGACGACACCCGGGCCCGCGGCGTCGACGCGATCCTCGCCGCCCTCGACGTCCTGTCCGCCAACGAGCTCCTCGACCTGTCCACGGTCGCCGAGGTCATGGGCTTCGCGGGCCCCGACGCCCTCGACCTGCCCGTCAGCCCGAAGGGGTTCCGGCTGCTCGCGAAGGTCCCGCGGCTGCCGAGCATGGTCGTCGAGCGGCTCGTCGAGCACTTCGGCGGCCTGCAGAAGCTGCTCGCCGCCAGCATCGACGACCTGCAGGCCGTCGGCGGCGTCGGCGAGTCGCGCGCTCGCAGCGTCCGCGAGGGACTGTCCCGGCTCGCCGAGTCGTCCATCCTCGAACGCTACGTCTGATCAGCCGAGCCTGAACACCTGCCGCTTCCCCTTGCGGTCGTGCAGGTCCGCGACGTACGTCCCGGCCCCGGCGGCGTCCCCGCCGCAGCCCCGCCGCCGGTCCCACACGATCTCCCGGACGTACGGGACGCCCCGCCGCAGCGACTCCTGCGCCGCGTCCCCGTCCCGGCACTCGGCGGACGACCAGATCCGGTCGTCGCCCGACGTGATCCGCAGGTCCAGCGACCCGGTGTCGAACCGGCACGTGTTCTCCGCCGTGTTCACGACCGTCACCCGGAACGCCGGCCTCTCCCCGCCCGCGTAGCTCTTCTCCGCGGTGCCGAGCGTGACGACGACGTCGTCGTCCTCGCACGCGGCGCCGTCCTCGCCCGGCGCCGGGGTCGTCGTCACGGTCACGGTGACCGTCGGCATCGCGGTCGGCGGGGGCGGCGGCGTCGCCGCCTCGGCGACCGTGCGGCTCACCGGCTCCTCGGACGACCCCCGCATGCACCCCCAGGCCAGCACGACCACCACGCCGAGCACCCCGGCGAGCGCCAGGACGCGCCGCCGCCAGTACCGCCCGTCGTCACCGTCCGTGTCGACATCCATGCAGTCAGTATGCAACCGGCACAAGCGGGACGGGCGCCGACCCGCCGCGTGCCACAATGGCCGTCCGCCATGACCTCACACACCGACTCGACGTACACCGACTCGACGTACACCGACTCGACGTACACCGACTCGACGTACACCGACTCGACGTACACCGGCTCGATCATCGCCTGGTACGACGTCCACGCCCGCGACCTGCCGTGGCGCGCCGGCGACGCGACCCCGTGGGGCGTGCTGGTCAGCGAGATCATGCTCCAGCAGACGCCAGTCGCCCGCGTCCTGCCCGTGTGGCGCGCCTGGCTGGACCGCTGGCCGACGCCCGCCGCGCTCGCCGCCGAGCCGTCCGGCGAGGCCGTCCGCGCCTGGGGCCGGCTCGGGTACCCGCGCCGCGCGCTCCGGCTGCACGAAGCCGCCCGCGCGATCGTCGAGCGGCACGGCGGCGAGGTGCCCGCCGCGCACGCCGACCTGCTCGCCCTCCCCGGCATCGGCGCCTACACGGCCGCCGCCGTCGCGAGCTTCGCGTTCGGGCAGCGGCACGCCGTCCTCGACACGAACGTCCGCCGGGTCCTGTCCCGGCTGGTGTCGGGCGCCGAGTACCCGCCGAAGTCGCAGACGAAGGCGGAGGTGGCGCTCGCCGAGTCGCTGCTGCCGCCGGACGCGCCGACCGCCGCCCGCTGGGCCGTCGCCGTCATGGAGCTCGGCGCGCTCGTCTGCACCGCCCGCTCGCCCCGCTGCGTCGACTGCCCCGTCCTGGACCGCTGCCGCTGGCACCGCGACGGCCGCCCCGCCCACGACGGCCCGCCGCGCCGCGGCCAGACCTACGCGGGCACCGACCGCCAGTGCCGCGGGCGGCTCCTCGCCGTCCTCCGCGACGCCGACGGCCCCGTCGAGAAGCCGGCGCTGGACGTCGTCTGGTCCGACGCCGTCCAGCGGGAGCGGGCCCTCGACGCGCTCGTCGCGGACGGCCTCGTCGACCCCCTCGACGACGGCCGTTACGCCCTGCCGGCCTGAAAAATCGGTCGCGCACCGGCGGAGCCGGACCGTAGCGTGCCGCGGGTGCGCGATCTGCTGACCCTGCCGAAGGCCCACCTGCACGTCCACCTCGAGAGCACCGTGCGGTGGGACACGCTCCGCGAGATCGGCGCCGCGAACGGCGTCCGGGTACCCGACCGCGTGGGAGCGTTCGGCGGGTTCGACGCGTTCTTCGCGCAGAACGACCTGGTCCGCGCGTGCCTGCGGCGACCGGACGACTTCCGCCGCATCGCCTACGAGTTCTGCGCCGACGAGGCCGCCCAGGGCACCCGCTACGCCGAGCCGTCCTTCACCGCCGCCGCGCACGGCGAGCGCCTCGGCGACCTCGGCATGCCGCTCGCGGCCGTCTCGGAGGGCCTCGACGCCGGACGCGCCGACTTCGGCGTCGAGTGCCGCCTGCTGCTCGACCACTCCCGCCGCCGCCCCGTCGAACGCGCCTGGCGCACCCTCGACCTGGCCCGCCGCCACGACGGCGTCGCCGCGGTCGGCCTCGCGGGCGACGAGTCCCACCCGGGCGACCCGTTCACGGACGTCTTCGCCGCGGCCCGCGACGCCGGACTCCACGTCGTGCACCACGCGGGCGAGGGCGAGGGCCCCGCGAGCATCCGCCAGGCGCTCGGCCCCGGCCGCACCGAACGCCTCGGCCACGGCATCCGCGTCCTCGACGACCCCGACCTCGTCGCCGAGGTCCGCGAGCGCCGCGTCCCGCTGGAGGTGTGCCCGACGTCCAACGTCGCCCTCGGCTTCGCCCCGTCCCTCGCCGAACACCCCCTGCCCCGCCTCCGCGACGCCGGTCTCCTCGTCACCCTCAACACCGACATCCCCGCCCTGATCGACACCCCGCTGGCCGCCGAGTACGCGCACGTCCGCGACGCCTTCGGCTACGACGACCGCACCCTCGCCGACCTCGCCCGCACCGGCATCGAGGCCTCCTTCGCCCCGGCCGCCATCAAGACCCGCCTGCAAGCCGAGATCGACGCCTGGCTGTCCACCCCCTGACCACCTCACGCCCGCGGGGCGCACGTGCCCCGGCCGCCGATACCGGTGGACGCGCCATGCCGGCCGCCCACGACGCGGCAAGCCGGCCACGAGCGGAGGGCACAGGACGGGGCCGGGCCTGGGACGGGTCGGGCCCGTCCCAGGCCCGGCGGGGTCAGGTGGCGGGGACGGCGGGGCAGGTCGTGCCGCGTGCGGGGACCTTCAGGTCGATGAGGTAGCGGTCGATGGTGCCCTGCATGCAGGGGCCGCGGTCGTAGCTGCCGTGGCCCGCGCCCTCGTAGGTGAGGAGGACGCCTTCGCGGCCGAGCTGCCGGGCCGTGTTCGTCGCCCAGTTGTATCCGGACGCCGGGTCGTGCCGGGCGTTCGCGAGCAGGATCGGCGTCCGCAGGCCGCGGACGTCCAGGCGGTGCTGCGGGTTCGCGACCGGCTGCGGGGAGCCGAGGCAGGCGGCCGCGGCCTGGACGGGGCGCGTGTACGTCATGTCGGGCGCGACCTTCTCCACCTGGCGCATCAGCCGCTCCCAGTGCCGGTGGTCGCGGACGGGGAGGCTCCAGTCGGAGCAGAAGACGCCCGTGAACGGGTCCTTGGCGGTGGGGCCGGCGGCGGCCTTGACGGCGGGTGGTTCCTTGCCCGCGTCGAGGTCCGCGATGGTCTGGGCGAGCTCGCTCCAGTCGGGGCCGTAGAGGGCGCGGAAGGCGATGTGGACGAGGGCGGTTTCCTGCAGGCCGTCCAGGTCGCCTTGGCGCGCGCGCTCGCGGAGGTCTTGCCAGACGGCGCGGACGTCTCGTCCGTGCAAGGCGCAGTCGGGGGTGCGGTCACACCACTTGACGAACTCGTCGAACGAGTCCTGGGCCGCCCATGCCTGGGACGTCAGGAACGATCGGGCGTCGCGGCGGCTGTGGTCGACGACGCTCTCCAGCACCATCGCGCGGACGCGCTCGGGGTACGCCTCGGCGTACTGCTCGCCGAGGAGCGTCCCGTAGGAGCTGCCGTGGAAGGTCAGCCGGGACTCGCCGAGCGCCGTCCGGATCGCGTCGAGGTCCTTGACGGTGCTGAGCGTGTCGGCGTTGTCGTAGATCGGGCCGGAATGCTCGATGCAGTCCTCGCGGGCCCGGGCGTTGTAGGCGATCGTCCGCTCGAAGTCCGCCGCGCTCGCCATGACCGGGGACGGACGTGCCTGCAGGACTTCCGTCGAGCACGTGATGGGCGCGCTGGCGCCCACGCCGCGGGGGTCGAAGCTGACGATGTCGAATCGGCGCTGCACGTCCTCGCTGAAGCGGTCGACGCGGTCCCTGACGAGCGCGACGCCCGAGTCGCCCGGCCCGCCGGGCCCGAAGACGAGCGTGCCGATGCGGGCGCCCGGGTCGCGGGCCGTGCGGCGCGCGACGGCGAGCTCGAACGCGGGGCCGTCCGGATCGTCCCAGTCGACGGGGAGGGTGAGGGTGCCGCACTGGGCGCGGCCGTCGTCGCCGCAGGTCGTCCAGGTGATGCGGGGGGCGGGAACGGGCTCGGCGGCGGACGCCGCCGGTGCGGCGACGCCGGCGATCGCGAGCCCCGCGGCGGCCGCGGCGGTCCAGGCGGCCCGCCTGTTCTTGCGCAGCATGAACTACATGCCCTTCGCGTGGGAGAGCCGTCCGACGGGGACGGCGCCGGTCCTCAAGACTTTGATCACGCTAGGTGCGGGTTCGCCGCCGGGACAGGGCGTTCAGGGTCGAATCAGGGTGCCGTCAGGGGCATCTCAGGGACGCCGTGAATCGTGGGCGTTCGCGGGGCCGGTGTCGTCCGGGGGTGCGGCTCCGCCCCGGGGCCGTTCCCGGGACGGAGACCGATGTAGTCCGTTGTCACCTTCGCCAAGATCTGCCGGTAAAGAGGTCACTTCATCGTGATGTTCGCCAATTCCCGCGAAAGCTCGGAGCGTTGGGTTCCGTGACTCAACGGGCGTCGAGAACCCCGCGGCGGATGGCGTTCACCAGCCTCCGCCACTGCGCGGAATCGAGTTCGAGCATTCCGGCGGCGTGATCACGCGAGTCGCGGACCAGCACCGACGGACCGGCAGCCGCCACCTCGACGCACTCGTTGGCGCTCGAACTCGAACTGCCCTTGCGCCAGTTCAGCGACTCCCCCCGATACGACCGATAGACCATCCGGCAACCTCCATCCGGTGCCGGTGAGCGTCGCCTCGCCGGCGGATCGGGCGAGGGCGCCCACCATGCGCGAGCCAAGTTGGGCACGACAAACCACGACCTTGTGGAAATTTTCCCGATCACGAGTGTAAGCGGTTCCAGTTATCCCGCCTACAAGGGAACACAAGATCACTCTGTGTGTTATGACGGCCACTCGCCTTGGGAATGGATGGTCGGGGCGGTCACCTCCGCTGGGTCGGAACGGGGACGCGGGTCAGGCCATCAGGTCCTCGGCGGCCTTCCGGAGGAGGTCGATGGATTCGTCCGCGGACAGCGTCTGCTCCAGAAGGAGCTCGAAACTGTCCCGATAGTCCGTGATCTTGTCGTCGTCTCCGGTGACGAGCGCGCTGGCTCCGGGACGGCCCTCCAGGTACAGGACGTCGTTCAGCCCGCCGTCGAATTCCAGGATCACGAACGGGCCGTCCAGTCCCAGATGGGCGCCGCTCTTGAAGGGAATGATGCGGACGGTGATCCGTTCGTCCTCTTCCACCAGGTCGGCGATGTGCCGGAGCTGGGCGGGCATGATGCCCGGGTCCGAGCCGATGCCGACATGGCGGCGAACGACGGCCTCGTCCAGGATGTACTGCTGGCGCGGCGGGTCCGTGCGCCGGGCGAGTTCCCGCTGGCGCTGCATGCGGAGTTTCACGCCGAACGCCTTCGCCTGCGGGGAGACCCTGCCGGTGTCGAGCACCTCGGCGTACTCCTGGGTCTGCAGCAGGCCCGGGACGATCGTCCCGTGGAAGTGGCGGATGTAGGACGCGCCCGCCGAGTAGCCCACGAACGACAGATAGCTCGGCTCTAGTTCGCCCTTGTAGGTGTTCCACCAAGCGGGCTCGCGCGCGCCGCGCGCCAGTTCCTGCAAGCGTTCCTGCCGGCTCTCGGCCGTCACGTCGTACACCGAGAGGAGGGCTTGCAGGTCGGTGCGGGTGATGGCGTTCTTGCCGCCCTCGATCCGGATGAGCTTCGACGGGGACCATTCGAGCCGCCGCGCCACCTGCTCCTGGGTCACCCCCTTCTCTTTACGGAGGCGGACGAGCTCGGTGCGCAACAACGCGCTCTGGACGATCGGCCCCTGATCACTGGTCATCGAGATCGCTCACTTTGCGTAATCGTTGCCAGCTGCACGACTGCCACATTGCACGGCGTGACCTGGCGGAATACATGACACCAACGAGTCATGTACGTCCCGACCCCGGATGGATGCTCATCGCATGCGCCCTCGCAACGTCGTGGATGACCACATCTCTTGCTGGCAGTGTGCTGCGTGTCGGCTGACTATGTTGTAGCGTGCTAGGTAGCAGATTAGCAGCATCCGAGATGGGACACGCCAGAACGACAGCAACATCTTGAACGGACCGTGAGGATCCGCAGAAGGCTCGACGAGCATCCGGCGGCATCTCACGACGGGGACGCAACGGGAGGCGACACTGGAGACGGACATTTCGGTAGACCGAAACGGCAGTGGCCGGAACAGCAGAAAGAGTCGCCCCCACTTCCCGCCGATCACCCGGTTGGCAGCCAAGAGGATCGACGGAAAGTGGAGAGCGACTCCCGGGACCGCGGAACCGTCCGACCGGTTTTCGAGGATGCCCTGCGATTGCGCGAGCACACCCGTACTGACCTGGTAAAACGCTTCCTGCGGACTCACCCAGTCTAACCGCGCTCTCGCGGTACGGGCTATAGGTGATGCGACTTCCGTCGGCGCGACCGGAGCCATCCGGCGATCCCGAGTGAATCCGGCAAAGGCCACGGAGTCGCCCTTCGAGGGGTAAAACATGTCAACACCGTGCAAGATTCTTCCCCCGACGATCGCCGTCCCGCTCCTGCGTCCCGCGCCGCCGCGGCGCCACGGCAGGTGATCCGATGGACGAGCACGTGCGCGACCACGCCCCCGGTGCGACGCCCGCGTCCTGTCCCGGACGCCGCCGCAAGGACGTCCGGCATCGGCCACGGAACGCCGTCCGGCCCCCCGCCGGCGGCCCGGTGGCCCGGCGGGGCTTCTGGGGCTCCCTGACGCCCGCGCAGCAGGCGGGGTTCCTCGCGGCGGCCGAGCCCGCCCGCTTCTCGCTCGGCGAGGTCCTCTGGCACGAGGGCGAGATCGCCGACCACGTCGTCCTGATCCGGTCCGGCCGGGTCCGGGTGAGCGTCCGGCGCGACGGGCGCGAGCGCCCCCTCGCCGACCGGGGTCCCGGCGACATCATCGGCGAGCGCGCGTCCGTGCGGCTGCGCACCCGCTCCGCGACGATCGTCGCCCTCGAGGACGTCCACGCCCTCGTCCTGACGACGCGGGCGTTCGCCGCCTTCCTCACCCGGCACCCGCAGGTCCTGGCCGTCCTGGAGGACGTGCTGTACGCGCGGCTCACCGAACCCCGCGAGGCCGCCCGGCCCGCCGGGGCTCCCTGGCCCGCCGGGGCCCCCTGGCCCGCCGAGGCCGCCTGGTCGTCCGAGGCCCCCTGGCCCGCTGGGCCCGGTGTCCGGGAACCCATCGCGGACTGCGCGGGCCATGTGTGCCTCCACGGCCCCGCCATGCCTGTGCATGCACCACCGGCCGTCCCGTATCCGCAGTCACCGTGCTGCACGCCCGCCCACGGGAACCACCACGCCGTGCTGCACCAGTACGGGCCGCGCCCACAGCCCGTCCTGGGGCCGGGCGGGACGACGCCGCACTGGGCCGGGCAGAACTGCACCATCATGTTCACCGACATCGCGGGCTACAGCCGCGCGCACCGCGACGACGGCGACCGGCTCGCCGTGAAGAACACCATGTACGAGCTGCTGCGCGAGGCGTTCACGATGTCGAACGTGCCGTGGCACGCCTGCTACCGCGAGGACCGCGGCGACGGCGCGCTGCTCGTCGTCCCGCCCGAGGTGCCGACGACGTCCCTGGTCGATCCGCTGATCACCTGGCTGGCGGCGCGGCTGCGGCGGCACAACAGCCGCGCCGGGGAACTCGCCCGCTTCCAGCTCCGGCTCGCGCTGCACGTCGGGCCGGTCACCCCCGACGGCCACGGCGTCTCCGGCTGGCCGCTCATCCAGACGTCCCGGCTGCTGGACGCCGACCCGTTCAAGGACCGCCTGGCCGCCACCGGGGCCGACCTCGGGTTCATCGCCTCGCCGTTCGTGTACGAGTCGGTGATCGCGCACAGCCCCGGCTACGTGGACGCCGCCGCCTACGAGCCCATGACCTGCAAGGTGAAGGAGACGGAGGTCAGCGGCTGGATGCACCTGCCCGGTGGCCCGTTCCGCGCCGTCACCTGATCCGGCGCGGCCGGCCGGTGCCCGCTCCCCGCGCGGGCCCGCCCCGGCCGCCGGCCCCGGCCGCCCCGCGGCCCGCGACCCCGCGAACGCCGCGGGGTTCTCTGCTTTCCGGGCCGTTCCCTCCGGCCGTCAGCGCTTCCCGTCGCGCTTGTCGGTCCGCGGAACGTCCCGCTGCTCGTGCGGGACGCGCAGGACGAATCGGGCGCCGCGGGCGCTGTCCTCGATCGTCAGGTCGCCGCCGTGGGCCCGCGCGATCTCGCGGGCGATCGGGAGGCCGAGGCCGGTGCCGCCGGCGTCCCGCTGCCGGCCCGCCTGGAGGCGGGCGAACCGCTCGAAGACCTTCTCCCGGTCCTGGACGGCGACGCCCGCGCCGTCGTCGAGGACCTCCAGGCACGCGTCCCCGTCGGCGTGCCAGACGCTCACGTCGATGCGGGACTCCGCGTGCCGTTCGGCGTTGTCGAGGAGGTTCGTGAAGAGCCGGACGAGCCGGAGCCGGTCGCCGCGCACCGTGACGTCGTCCAGGATGTGCGGGACGACCTGCTTGGAGCGTTCCGACCGGGCCAGCTCGATCGTGACCATCGCCCCCAGATCGACGAGCTCGTCGCCGCGCCACGCGGTGGCGTCCAGGCGCGCGAGCTCCAGGAGGTCCGTGACGATCGCCTGCAGCCGGTCGAGGTTCTGCAGCACCGTCCGTCCGGTCTGCGGCCAGTCGACCTCGTCCGGGTACATGAGCGCCTCCTCCATCTGCGCGCGCGCCGCCGCGATGGGGCTGCGCAGATCGTGGGACGCGTCGGAGGTGAAGCTGCGCTGCCGCTCCAGCGCGGCGTCGAGCCGGTCCAGGGTCGCGTTGACGGCCTCCGCGAGCCGCCGGACCTCGTCGCGGTTCTCCGGCACCGTGACACGGCGGCCGGACTTCTTCGCGGTGATCTCCGTCAGCTCGGCGCGGATGGCGTCCACCGGGACGAGCGTGCGGTCCACGGTCCCCCACGTCCGCAGGCACGCCAGCAGGGTGACGAGCACCGACATGCTCAGCAGCACGGTCACGAGATCGCCGCTCACGTACCACGGCGTCGCCGGGACGGCCGCGTACACGATCCAGTCGCCCTCGGGTTCGTAGATCCGGAACGCCACCACCTCCATGCAGCGTTCGAGGCCCACGGGCGGGCACAGCTCCCGGACGGCGTAGACGCTGGAACGCCCCGGGACGAACCGGGCGATCCGTCCCCCGCCCTGGAGTTCGGGCGTCGTCGCGACGATGCGGCCGCGATCGTCCAGGACCTGGATGGCCACCTGCTGCGGCGACCTCAGCCGGGGCGGCACCCGGCCCTGCTTGACGAGGAAGACCATCTGCAGCGCCGCCGCGCCGGCCTGCTCGCGCCGGTAGTCCACGGCCCGGGCGCGCACCCCGATGATGATCAGCGTGGTGAGGATCGCGCAGATGAGGACGGTGACCGTCCCGGCAATGACGGTCATCCGCACCCGTATGGACCATGTGCGCCGTCCGTACACCCGAACCCCCCGGTGGGGAGGTAATCACCCGCAGAGCCGGATCCAGTCCTCCGGACGGGCGACTCGCGGCAAAGGAACGAGAAAGAAGTGGTTACCCCGAGCCTGCCGTGACCTGCGGTTTCACCGCCGCCGCCCGCGGGCGCGCACCCCGCTGTCTAGCATCGGGCCCATGGAACTGCGCCAGCTCGAGTACTTCGTCGCGGTGACCGAGGAGGCCAGTTTCACCCGGGCCGCGGCCCGGCTGCACGTCGCGCAGCCGGGCGTCAGCGCCCAGATCCGGCAGCTCGAGCGCGAGCTGGGGCAGCCGCTGTTCGACCGGTCCGCGCGGACGGTCCGGCTCACCGAGGCCGGCGAGCTGGTGCTCCCCTACGCGCGCGCCGCCCTCGCCGCCGTCCACGGGGCGCGCCGCTCGGTGGACGAGCTGACGGGCCTGCTGCGCGGGCGCGTCACGATCGGGACGTTCGACTGGGTGAGCGCCCTCGACCTGCCGGGCATGCTCGCCGATTTCCACCGCGACCACCCGAACGTGGAGATCACGGTCACGCAGCACGATTCCGCGACGCTCGCCGACCACCTGCGCGCCGGACTCGTCGACCTCGCGTTCCTCAGCATCGGGGACGAACCGCCCGAAGGACTCGCGACCGAGCTCGTCTTCGAGCAGGACCTCGTCGCCGCCGCGGCCCGCGACCACCCGCTGTCCGGCCGCGCCACCATCACCCTGCGCGCCCTCGCCGAGCACGCCCTGATCAGCCTGCCGCGCGGGACGGGCGTGCGGGCCGTCCTCGACCGCGCGTGCGCCGCCGCCGGGCTCCGGCCCCGGGTCGCGTTCGAGGCCGGCGAACCGCCCGTCCTCGCCGAACTCGCCGCGCGCGGCCTCGGCGTCGCCGTCGTCCCCGAGTCGGCCGCGCGGGCGTTCGCCGACGGCCTGCACGTCCTGCCGATCGTCCGGCCCCGGCTGCGCGGGCGCGTCGTGCTCGCGTGGCGCGCCGAGGGCCCGCGCAGTCCCGCCGCGCGCGCCCTGACGGCCCGCGCCCGCGAGCTTCCGGCGTCCGGACGTCCGGCCGGCTGATCAGGCGGCCGCGGCGCCCGCGCGGGCCGACAGGACCTCGCGGAACACGTCCGGCCGGTCGGTGATGACGCCGTCCACCCCGAGGCCGAGCGCCTTCCGCATGCTCGCCGCGTCGTTGACCGTCCAGGTCAGCACGTCCATGCCGGCGGCGTGCACCTTCTTGACGTACGCGGCGGTCAATTCGCGGTGGTTCGGGTTGATCTGGTCGGCGTACTCGGCGTGCCCGCGCAGCGACGACGCCTTCGGCCTGCCGATCAGCGCGGTCGACACGCGCGGCATGATCGCGTGGAAGCGGCGGACGGCCGCCCAGTCGAACGACTGCACGACCAGCCGGCGCGAGTCCGGGCTCGTCCAGTACGCGTCGCTCCGCAGCGCCTCGGCGACGCGCTTCTCCACCCCCGGGTACTTCGCCGGGTTCTTCAGCTCCACGAGCATCCCCAGGCCGCTGCCGCGCATCTCCCGCATCACCTCCGGCAGCGTCGGGACGCGCTCCTTCGCGTAGCGCTTGCCGAACCAGGAGCCCGCGTCCAGGCGCTTTACCTCCGCCAAGGTGAAGTCGGAGACCTTCCAAGGCTTCCGCTTAGGGAAGACCTCCTCCACGTTCGTCGTCCGCGCGAGCGTGGAATCGTGCAGCAGGACGAGCTTGTGGTCCTTGGTCTCCTGGACATCGAGCTCGAACATGTCCGCGCCCATGCGCGCGGCCGCCCGGAACGCCGCCACGGTGTTCTCCGGCGCGGCGTCGGACGCCCCGCGGTGCGCCACACCGACCGGCTCGTCCTCGACCAGCACCTCGGGGACCGCCCGGAGCACGGGGACGCCCCGCGGCCGGGGCTCCGGCGCGGCGGGCTGGGAGAGAGGCGGCTGCGGGTCCGCCTCGGCGTGCGCCGCGGGTCCCACGACCACCGCCGCGGACACGACCGCGGTGACCATCAGACGCTTCCGTCCGAACATCTTCACCTCTCGAAGCCGGGGCGACTCGTCCGCTTTCGACACTGGGCCCGCCGAATGTCCGCGACGTGACGACACGGTAGCGGAGCGTGTACGGAGGGTGACAATACGCATCGGCTTCGAGGGACACGAGGGAGACACGGTGCGCGACGCGCACCAAGGTCACTCGGCTTCTTCAGGCTCCGCACGGGCCCGCGACGGCCGGTTCACCAGGACGAACGCGCCCCGCAGCGCCCGCCGCCTCCGCCGCCGCCCCGGCTGCTCCGGCACCTCCGGCGGGCGCGGCACCGCGAGCCGCGTCGGGCGCGTCCGTCCACGCAGCGTCACCGGCTTGCCGAGGTCCCAGTGCCCGGCCTCCACCAGGTGCGCGAGGCCCAGCACCGTCCCCGACGCCAGCACCCGCCGCGGCGCCACCTTCGCCAGATCGCTGAGCCGCGCCGCCTCGTTCACCGGATCGCCGATCACCGTGTACTCGAACCGCTGCTCCGCGCCGATGTACCCCGCGACGACCTGCCCCGCCGACACCCCGATCCCCGCGTCGAGCTCCGGCACGTCCGCCCGCAGCCGCACCGCGAGCTCCCGCGCCGCGCCGAGCGCCCCGCCCGCCGCGTCCTCCAGCTCGCTCGGCGCCCCGAAGATCGCGAGCGCGGCGTCCCCCTCGAACTTGTTGATCCAGCCCCCGTGCGCCGCCACCACCGACACCACGACCCCGAAGAACCGGTTGAGCAGCCCCACCACCTCGTCCGGCCCCCGCGTCTCCGCGAGCCGCGTCGACCCCGCCAGATCGACGAACAGCACCGCGACCTCGCGGACCTCACCGCCCAGCGTGATGTCACCGCGTTCGAGCGCGAGGTCCGCGACCTCCTCCCCGACGTGCCGGCCGAACAGGTCCCGGAGCCGCTCGTGCTCGCGCAGCCCCGCCACCATGTGGTTGAACCCCGCCTGCAGCTGCCCGACCTCGCTCGCGTCGTACACCGGGACGACCGCCTGCAGGTCGCCCCGCTCGACGTGCGCCATGCCCGTCCGCACGGACTTGATCGGGTCCGCGATCGCCCGCGTCGCCATGTACGTCACGTACATCCCGGCGAACAGCGCCGCGCCGCCCAGCCCCAGGATCGAGATCGCCAGCCGCGTCACGTCGATGTCCGGCGCCGCCAGCGCCGCGATCGCCACGCAGATCAGCCCGAACACCGGGATCGCCGTCCCGAGCGCCCACGCCAGCATCACCCGCGTCGTCACGCCCGGCAGCCGGAACCGCCGCGGCGGCTCCGCCGCCAGCACCAGCGCCGCCGCCGGCCGCAGCAGCCGCTCCGACAGCAGGTACACGATCGTGCACGTCGTCGCCGCACCCAGCAAACACGTCAGCCCGGTCTTCACCGCGAGCCGTCCGGTGAACAGCACCAGATCCAGCACCGCCCACCCGGCGGCCCCCACCCCCCACATGCCCCCGACCAGCAGCGTCAGCCGGAGCGGCCCCAGCAGCACCGCCCGCTTCTGCTCACGGTCGGGCGGCCCGCCGTCCCGCACCAGCCGGACCACCGGCCGCCACAGCCACAACCCCAGCAGCAGCGCCCCGGGAACGGCGACGACCGGATAGCTGAAGAACGCCACCGCGTTCACGAGATGCACGTGGTCCGGATCGTCCAGCGGCGGATCGGGCACCACGAACGTCGCGAACAGCAGCACCACCAGACCGCCCACCGCGTTCGCGACGCCCACCACCACCAGCAGGACCCACCGCACGCGCATCTCGAGCATGCTCCTGCGGCTCACGTGGGCCTCCCCGGACGTCCATCCGGATCATCCCACGCCGCTCTCCTCCGCCGGCACCGGCGCCGCGACCCGTCCCGACGACCGCCGCACGAACGCCCACCCGGCGACCACCACCGCCGCCCACGCGGCCATCACGTACAGCGCCACCCGCGTGTCCGCGTCCCACGCGATCGTCCCGACCACGAACGCCAAGAACCCCAGCACGGCCCAGTTCGAGTACGGCGCCCACGGCATCCGGTACGACGACCGCACCTCCACCCGCCGCCGGTACACCAGATGCGCCACGACGATCACCGACCACACCAGGATGATCCCGCCCGTCGAAACCGACGTGATGTACGCGAACGCCTTCTCCGGCGCGACCGCGTTGATGACGACGCCCACGCCCATCACCAGCGCCGAGATGACGACCGTCAGCACCGGCACCCCGCGCCCGTTCAACCGCGCGAGCACCCGCGGCCCGTCCCCGTTCACCCCCGTCGTCCGCAGCATCCGCGACGTCGAGTACAGCCCGCCCGCGTTGCACGACGACAGCGCCGCCGTCAGCACCACGAAGTTGACGATGTCCCCACCGCCCGGAATGCCGATCCGGTCGAACGCGAGCACGAACGGGCTCGCGCCCCCCTTGAACGCCGTCCAGGGCACCACCGCCAGGATCACCAGCAGCGACCCCAGGTAGAACAGCGCGAACCGCACCGGCAGCGCGTTGATCGCCCGCGGGATGTTCCGCTCCGGATCCTTCGCCTCACTCGCGGTCACGCCCACCAACTCGACGCCCAGATACGCGAAAACCACCATCTGCAGCGTCATCAACATCGCGCCGCCGCCCTCGGGGAAGAACCCCCCGTGCGCCCACAGGTTCGACACGCCCGCCGACTCCCCGGCGTCCCCGAACCCGAAGGCCAGCACGCCCACCCCCACGAGGATCATCATCACGATCGCCGCGACCTTGATCATCGCGAACCAGAACTCCAGCTCCCCGAAGAGCTTCACCGAGATCAGGTTGACCACGAACAACACGACCAACGCCACGAGGGCCGTCTGCCACTGCTCGACCCCGGGCCACCACTTCTGCACGTACTGCCCCGCCGCCGTCAGCTCCGCCATCCCCGTCGTGACCCAGATGACCCAGTACGTCCAGGTCGTCGCATAACCCCAGAACGGCCCCAGGAACTCGCGCGCATACCCCGCGAATCCCCCCTCCGTCCGCCGATGCGTCAGCAGCTCCCCCAGCGCCCGCATGACGAAGAACAACATCAACCCCGCGAACGCGTACGCCACCACGAGGCTCGGCCCCGCCTTCGCGATGTTCGCCCCCGCCCCGAGGAACAGCCCCGTCCCGATCGTCCCGCCGATCGCCAGCATCTGGATCTGCCGCGTGCCCAGCCCCCGCTGGTACCCCCCGCCGTCGGCCAACCCCCCACCCCTCTCGTCCGGTCCGCACCCCCGGCGCACGAACCCCCCGACCACCATCCCCACCACGCGCCCCGGCACTCCCGACAACCGAGTTGGCGCCACCCTCGGGCATCGCGTATGCTCTCGGACGTCGCCAAGGACCGGGAAAACCGGCCCGGACACACCGCCCGAGCCACTAGGCTCGGACACGCAAGGTCCTGTGGAGCAGTTAGGAGTGCTCGCCACCCTGTCAAGGTGGAGGCCGCGGGTTCAAATCCCGTCAGGACCGCCAGACGTGCGACAGCACGTCATGGGCAGGTAGCTCAGTCGGTACGAGCGTCCGCCTGAAAAGCGGAAGGTCGGCGGTTCGACCCCGCCCCTGCCCACCTTCACCCTCTGACCAGCGAGAACACCGGTAACGGATTGATCACCGTCGGTGTACACCGCTTGAACAGAGGAAAACTTTCTCCTGATGGGTACCGCCCGTACGCGGCGTCCGAAGGACCTCCGAGCAGGCACCTTCCAGGCCGCGATCAACTCGTTCATCCTCCACCTCAACGCTGAGGGGAAGTCCCCCAAGACGGTCCGAACCTACGCCGAAGCGGCGCAATGGTTCGCAGCCGCACATCTCCGCCGCAACCCCGAGCACTCCGACTGGGAAGACGTCACGCCCGACGACGTCCGCGCGTGGATCGTCCATCTCCTGGACCAGTACTCGGACAGCTACGCGAACAACCAGTACCGAGCCCTCCAGCAGTTCTTCAAATGGTGGTCCACCGACGAAGAACTCCCCGACCCGATGGCCAAGCTCCGCCCGCCCTCGGTCGGCGAGAAGGTCGTCCCGGTCTTCACCGACGAGGAACTCGCCAAGCTCCTCAAGCACTGCGAGGGCAAGACCTTCACCCAACGCCGCGACTACGCGATCCTCACCCTCTTCAAGGCCACCGGCCTGCGCCTGTCCGAACTCGCCGGCATCACCTACGACCCCGACGAACCCGACCGCAGTGACCTCGACCTCATGCGCCGCGAACTCCTCGTCCACGGCAAGGGCAACAAGCAGCGCATCGTCCGCTTCGGCCACCCGTCGGCCCGAGCCATCGACCGCTACATCCGTATCCGCAACAAGCACACGTACGCGTCCAGCCGCCGCCTGTGGCTGGGCACCAACAACCGCCAGCCCATGACCGCCAACGGCATCTACCAGATGGTCGTCCGCCGCGGCGAAGCATGCGGCGTCGCCGTCCACCCGCACAAGTTCCGCCACCACTTCTCCCACACCTGGCTCGACAAGGGCGGCGCCGAAGGCGACCTCATGGAGCTCAACGGCTGGTCATCACCCCAGATGCTCCGCCGCTACGGCCGGCGGTGTGCCCGACCGCGCCAACTCCCTTACGGTGGCCGAACGGTGGCGCTGGTTTCGTCCAGAGGATTACAAAACAATCGCATACTCTTGCGGATCCACCGCATTTTTGATCCTAAGTACGCCACGCTCCACAAGATGACGCGCCGTTTCCTCCACTTGTGACCGATTGATTGTACAGTGCCCACCATCCGTGTCACGGAAGCGACAGCCTGATTCAGGATGCCGGCAAGGGTTTCCATGTAGAAGCATGGTGATGGCTGCACCTGTTGGCCGGTCAGCTTTAGGCAACACTTCCACGATCGACCGCTCCCCATGCTCGACCTTGAGGCGCGATATACGGGTACTCAAAGCCACGATGCCAACCGCTGTCAGTGCCTTTGGATCCATATTGCTCGTTCCGATAACCATCGCTGCAGCAGTGATCGCACCGGTCAGCTCACCTTGTTCCCAGCGCGACAGTCGGACAACGATCCCCGTTCCTGGAATACGAAAATCGAGTGAAGTGGAAACCGACACCTCACTCAGGCCTCCTACTATCAACCCACTGTCACGCGCTAGGTCTACGGTTGCCTCAAACAACAATTCTCGATCACCAGGCGAACGCAACTCCCTTTCGATTTCCGATAGACCCAAAACTCGGAGGAAAGTCTCTGGAGTCAGAACGAACTCTTCCGTCATTGGCGCTCCTTGAACGTAGCGACTGGAAACGATGGGGCAGACTTGTCTGGGTACAGCACCATGGCCAGTTCTGGATAATCTCGACACCACTCCTCGAGCGGTCGAGGTGGCGCCGCTGTATTGATTACGCTTATCCACTTGCCACCGCGGGAAGCCGGGACCAGTGGCATTCGAACAGCGAACGGGTTCGCGCCTGCGAGTGGCCCGACGATACGTCGCTCCCGACTCGGCCCGTCGACGGCAATCGGGACATGCGCGCCCACGCTAGCTTTTGCTACGGGAACTGCATCCAGGTTCGGCATATCGAAGACTTTGTGGATGCCTTCATCTACTACCTGGCGCCAATGCTGAGCATCCGGCGAGGATCGACCCAGAGTCGCCTCCAACATAAGGGCATACAACGACTCTGGTGCAACGTCTTCGAGTCCCTCAATCTTAGAAATCTCAAGCCGGGCACGCTTTTTCAATTCCTCCAAATTGCGCCACGAATACTCTTTTATTCGCGCCTCCGGAAAGGAGTGTTGAAAAAGGCGCCAGAGCATTTCATTGGATTCAAGGGGGAGCCCCTCCTCTAGAGTCCTCTGCGCCAATGCATCGGGGTCAATTCTTGGCGGAACGAGCATATAACTTGCCAGCCTATTGGCATCCTTTTCCAATATTGAACGATCACCGAATACAGTCGAGATGCGTCGCTCAACCACATCCAGGATGCTGGGATGTAGCCATGACATCTGCTCTGCAAGCTGCCCGATAAAAAGCAACGGCAGGTGCAGCACAGTATGAGCAAGTTCGTGCGCGAGTACCACATATTTGTAGGCGGTCGATAGATCCCTATTAATCGATATCACGATCTCGAAAGTCAGATCCTCGGCTATCCAGTCCAGACTGAGAGCCCCGAACCGGCCGGCTGTTGATACCGCCCGTTCTTCAACTTTTATTCCAAATCCTTCGCGAGTTTCCCTGCGCAGCCATTGATAGCTTCCATTGGAAATCATTTCATAAACGAATAGAAGGATTTCGCGGCGAAGATCATCCCAGTCATCTATGGCGTGTCGACAGGGCAACCGTCGCCTATGTGCCACCTCAGGAAGTGCCCAGCCGGGCGTGTCATTTCGCTTTGCGACATCCTTGAAGATGGCACTCCGGACTTCAAATCCTTTTCCCAACTGAAGGATCTCCGATATGTCATCAAATAGGTCCGCGTAGGCAATTATGTTGCCGTAACAATACCGCAGTAAAGGGGTCGCTCCGACGTCGCGAGGATTGCCGTCCCCCACCTCAATGACGCCAACGATATTGTCGAAATGACTTCGGAACATGTTAAATAAATTCGCCGCCGGATTCGACGGGAGTGCGATTCCTCGACACGCTTGCCCGAAAGAGGTAGTCCATTCACAGAAAAAGATCGTCAGGTCGCGCTCACGTAGCCGCTTCGCGCTCACCTTAGCAAGGTTGATCATTACTTCATAGGCCACTCTTCGCAAGTGCTCTATGGAAGAGCTTGGATCACTCTCCATGACTAGGATGGAGATCCGTTCCGGTCGCAGGTACACGTCCACACGACGCCCCGCAGGATCCAGTGTGTCCCGCGTTGTAACGCGCACTTTCGATCACCTCATCGCTTAAGCATAGCGATAAGACGTTCCAGAAGGGCGGACGGTTCCTGTTCTACAACGAGCATCAGGAGACGACCACTACGATCACATTGACGGCAAAAGGTCGGCTGCGTCCTCAGATGCGGAACGCGGTCACGGGAGCGGGACGAGCGGGCCGGTGACAGGACGCATCAGGGCTCGGAAGTGGCGGACGAGGCTTCGCACGGCGGACGGCTCGCGCAGGACCACGCCGATCTCCAGGTTCTCCGCCAGCGCCCGGTCGGTGAGGTTGGCGCTGCCCAGCAGCGCGCTCCGTTCGTCTGCGGCGATCAGTTTGGCGTGCAAGGAGGCGCGAGACCGGCCGAGGACCGGCCGCCGTTCTCGGGGCCAGTGCCAGAACCGAACGCCGTCCCGGCCGCGCAGAGTCCGGAATGCGGCGGCCGCGCCGGGGCCGTCCAGCGTGCCGCCATCGGCCATCGATGTCTCGAGGACGAGGTCGACGCGGACTCCCCGCTCAGCGGCCCAGGCCAGCTCGGTGACGATCTCTGCCACGCCGTGTGCAGCGAAGCTGACGATCAGCAGGGAGGTCGTGGCCTCGCGGACGACCTCGAGGGCGACCTGGCTGGTGAGCCGCACCGGGACCGCGTCACTCAGCGGACCGCTGGCGACGACCGTGCTCCTGTGCGCCGACTGTTCGCGGCGGATCACGCCGGCGGTTTCGAGGGCGAGCGCGACGGACTCGCCGGTTGCTCCGGAGTGTCGCCACGCGCTGACCAGCCTGCGTGCGATGCCGCCCAGCGCGTAGCCCGGCCGGGCCTCCAGCAGGGCGGCCTCCACCGATGCGGACGGACGCTCGGTGGTGCGCAGGACGCGGCACCACGCCGCCAGGTGCCCCGGTGCGAGTTCGGCGGCGGTGGCGGCGATGATGGACGGCAGGTCGCCGGTCATCGGAAGAAGCCGTACTGGCTTCCGGTGATCGTGTCGGTGACCAGGGCACGGTCGAGGTAGTGATTGCCGCGTTCGCAGGACGTCTCGGCGGCGAACAGGCACGCGTGGCACGCCGCGCCGTAGAGGCGGCCGTGGTGGCGGGGATCATGCTCGGAGCAGAGGGGGTCGGAGCTGCAGAGCCGGGCCGCGTCGAGCGCCTGCCGGATCAGGGGACCGAGGCGGTCGGCGTGTCCGAGCGAGACCAGGCCGCCGAGCGTGCCCTCGCTGTCAGGGGCTGCGGTGTAGAGCAGGACGCCGGCCATCGGTTCGGCGGCGCGGGCGTAGACGCGCTCGGCAATGCCTGTGGCGCTGTAGCCGCTTTCCAGGGAGAACTCCCGGATCAGCGTGTGGGCGAACGTGTGCAGCATGACGTAGCGGATCCCGGGCCAGTGGCCGGGCTCCAGCCCACGGGCGGCCCGCCAGGCGTCGTGGGCCTCCCGAAGGATCTTCTCCCGTTCCCTGACCTCGGGGCGTTCCTCCCACGCGGCGAGGCGCTCCTCCTTGAACTTCAGGAAGATGCCTTCCCCGCGCATCTCCGCACAGGGCACCCACGTCGGGGCGTCCCTGGAGAGCCGGGCGCGGCGGTTGTCGTCGGTGGAGACGACATCCCATTCGGGGGCGTCGATCCTGGTGAAGCCGTAGAGGGCCGCGACCTCGCGGAGTCTCGGGACGAGCGTGACCCGCTCCAGCAAATTCCGTTCGCTGGACGGGACGCTCACCCGGCGCGTGGTGAAGTCGGGCAGATCAACGTCCTCGTCGTGGGTGAAGGCCGCCCACTCCGGCCCGGCGAGGTCGAGTTCGTCCTCGTCGGCCTGCTGATCCCCACCCTGGTCGGCGCGGTCCCGGACGGCCCGCAGGACCGCTTCGGCCCCGTGCACCTGGAGCTCGGGCCACACACTCAGCTTCGGCAGGAGCTTCCGGGCGGCGAGCTCATCGAGGTGAGGCAGCAGATCGAGGTCGTCCCAGAGGTCGGCGACGAGTTGGGCGAGGTCGTTGTCGGCCTTGGGGAGGCTGAACACGCGCATCTGCATGGCGAACCAGCCGTTGGTCGCGCCCAGCGCGAGCGTCCGGGTCGGCAGGCCGCACGGTTCGAAGGTGCCGAGGTGAGGGTGGCGGCCCCGGCATGCGGGCAGGTTCCGCTCGCCCGCGAGGCCGATCGCCTCCGCCATGGTGCGGCTCGCGCCGCACGAGCACGCGACGAAGACGTTGGCGGCCTCGCCGCCGGTGCCGCGTTCGCCGAGCCGGAGCGTGTGGTCGCCGTCTTCCGGGGGCACGCCGCGGTGCGCGAAGTACAACCAGGGGAAGTCGTCCAGGTGGCCCGCCTGGGTGCAGGCGAGGACGAACCGGGCGGGAACCGCGGTGGGTCGCCGGTTGCCGACACCCCGGCAGTTGTGCACGTAGCGAACCTTGTCGGGAGAGAACGCGCTCGGCACCAACTCGAACAGCCGGGAGTCGATCGAGGCGAGGCGGTTGCAACGCAGGTCGGTGCAGCGCAGGTAGCGGGGGAACGCGGCGACCGGCACCCCGACCCTGGTCCATTCGCCGAACGGGTCGCCCGCGTCCTCCGGCGTGTACGGCGGGGTGCGCAGCGTCTCGACCTGCGGCCCGAGTTTGCGGCGGACGGCGGCCAGCAGCCGGTCCTCGGTGAGGACTCGCGCCTGCGGGTCATCCCAGAACTCCAGGCCCATCAGGACGACCGAAAGGTTGGGCAGGTCGGCCACGGCGCCGACGCCGTAGGTGTGCAGGAGCTGGTTGGGGCGCAGCTCGCCAACGCGCATGGTCATGCCTGCTCCTCCCGGGGGACGGGCTGGAAGGGCGGCGCGTCGGCGCCGCCGAGGTCGTACTGGTCGAGGAGCAGGAGCCGGACGCCCGGTTCGACGTCGCGCAAGGAGGTCGGGCATGTCGTCTTGGTCCACGGGGCGCCGTCCGGCTGCCGCAGCAGTCCCGCGACCGCGTCGGAGCGGCGCGGGGTCCGGTAGCCGAGGACGCGTTCGGGGACGGTGCGCTCGCGGGCCCAGTAGTCCAGGCGGGTGTCGAGCTCGCGCTCGACGTCGACGGCATCCCGCGCGTTGCCGAGGACGTCGCGGGCGCGCCGCCGGATCACGTTCACGACGTGGTCGGCGAGCTTGCTCTCCCGGCCGAACAGCCGGGCGGCGTCGTTGGCGTTGAACGCCGGTTCCAGGCCGCGGACGAGCGCCACGAGGACGCCGGTCAGGCCCCGGTCGACGGCCCGGTAGGCGAACGGGGTTACCGAGAGCGCCTCGACGTGCTGGTAGACGGTGGCATGGAAGTGCTCGAACTTCTCGTAGTGCGACAGGTCGCGGGGGCGCGCCCAGTTGTAGACGGTGAACACCAGGCCGGGGTCCTCGCGGCCGACGCGGCTGGTGGCCTGGATGTATTCGGCGGTGGACTTGGGCTGGTTGGCGACCACCATGACGCCGAGGCGGGAGACGTCGACCCCGACCGAGATCATGCTGGTGGCCAGCAGCACGTCGATCGGCCTCCGCTCGCCCTTGGCGCGGGGGCCGAACCGCAGCTCCAGCTCGGCGAGTACTTCGGGGATGTCGCCGGACGAGAGTCGGGACGTCAGCTCGCGCAGCTTCGGGTCGTAACGGCGGGCCAGGCCGCGTTGATCGGCGCGGGCCAGACGCGTGGAGACATCGTCCTCCACCAGGCGTCGCATTCCGCCGAGGTCGCGGAGGCTGTTGAAGTAGCCGACCAGGGTCATGTACGGGTCGGTGACGAGGTTCTGCCCGTATTTGTCATGCAGTGCCTGTGCGGCCGCGAGCACCGCCACGTAGACCCGGATGAGGGTGGACTTGATGCGGACGCCGTGCGCGCAGACGCCGACGTAGCGGCGGCCGGGCTTGACCACCCCCTGGTGGCCGGGGGACGGTTCACTCGGCCGTTGGCGGGCGAAGAAGTTGTCGTCGGCGGTGAGCCCGGGCGGTGGGAAGATCTCGGTACGCGCCCGGTCGAAGAGGGCGGAGAGCTGCCGGTCGGCCCGCCGTACCGTCGCCGTGGAGGCGATCACCTTGGGCCGGACGGTGCGGCCGCCGGACGCCTCCCAGGTGCACAGCCGGTCCACGGCGGTCTCGTACAGGCCGACGAGCGAGCCGAGCGGCCCGGAGATCAGGTGCAGCTCGTCCTGAATGATCAGGTCGGGTGGCCGCACCGGCGGCACCGGGACGTGCCGCGCGGCCGGCAGCGGACCGGTGCGCTGGTGGCTCGTGTGCCCCTCGCAGCACACCTCCGCGAGGTCGGGGGTGACGAAGCCGTGCCGCTCGCAGCGCCGCTCCGCGCGCCCGAACAGAGTCTGGGTGTCTCCGACCCACGGGAGCTGGGCGAACTTGTCGACGGTGGCGATGACGAACGCCGGGCCGAGCCGGTAGATCTCCTCGTCCACGACGACGACCGGCAGGCCGTCGCCGTCTCCGGCGTAGGCGTGGAACTCGCAGTCGAAGTCGGAGCAGCGGATCAGGGTGCGGCGGCGGACGGTGTCGACCTCGATGTCGCGGCCCGCCTCGACGGCCGTCCCGCACCATGGGCAGGACGTGAGCTGGTGCGGGGACCCGGTCACGTGCCGGGGACGGCCGGTGCGGCGCTGGTCCTTGGCCCACTCGTTCGCCTGGTCGGTGCGGTTCGGGGTGACCCGGCCGCCCACCCAAAGGCCGAGCCGGAACGGCGTCCGCCCCCACCTTTCCTCGCCGTCGCGGCGCAGCCGCTCGCAGGCGCAGATCAGGGCCGCGGCCCGCTGGAACTGCTGGATGGTGAGCAGCCGCAGCGTGTATCGCATGAGCACCGCCACGCCGCTCTCCGCGTCGTGTCCGCCGAAGTCCGGGCGGAGCCGCCGGATGGCGAGGGTGAACGCGGTCAGCCCGAGGTACGCCTCGGTCTTGCCGCCGCCGGTGGGGAACCACAGCAGGTCGGCCACGGACTCGTCCCGGCCGCTGCGCTCCGGGTGAAGCGGGTCGGCGAGCGCCGGCAGGTTCAGCAGGATGAAGGCGAGCTGGAACGGGCGCCAGCTGCGATTGCGGACGAGGTCGGCCTCCCGCAGCGCCTCCGGCAGCGGGAGCCGGGGCCTGCGGCGCCGTTCCGCAGCGGCGATGGTGTGGACGCGCTGCAGGTGCATGGCCGCGTTGGCGAACGCGAACGCGCGCCGGGCGTCGCCGTCCTCGGCGAGCAGCGCGATGCCGGCCTCGATCCGGTCGGCGGCGCGCCGCGCGTCGGCGAGGTTGCGCCGCGCCTCGTCTTCGTGGCCAGTGAGCCGGGCGGCCGGGTCCGCGATGGAGTCCGCCTTCCTGCCGAGCCAGGCCCGGTACCCGTCCACCAGCGGCGACAGGGCGGCCCGGAGCTCGTCGGCGTCCATCCCGGCGAGTTGCTTCATGTCGACCTTCAGGTCGGCCAGCTCCGGAAGGTCGGGGTCGGTGTCCGCGTGGGGAACGTCGGTGGCCGGTACCTCGTAAACCGGGACGGCGGTAGTGGAGATCCGGACGGCCCGCATCGGGTCGCGGGGTGATTGCTCGGCGCGGACGGCGACGCCGTGGCCGGTCGCGAACTCGGGGCAGAATCGGTAGGACATCGCGAGCCGGCGCCGTTCGGCCTGGTCGGCCGGGTCCCCGCCCGCCGTCCGGACGGGGCGCCGCACGAACACCGCCGCGTCGCCCGGCGCGTCCGCCCACATCCGGGCCTGGAACACCCACGCGTCGCCGCGGCTCACGTCGCCTCGCTGGGCGTTCACGAGGAACAGCGTGACCAGCCAGTTGCCGTCGTGCTTGCGGACCCGCCCGCGCACCACGACCTCCGGCTGGTCGTCGGTGAGCGGCTGCGGCTTCACCTTGCCCGAGCGGAGCGGAAGGGTGACGGCTCCTGCCATCGGTTCCCGCCGCCACACCAGCTCTCCGGCGCGTTCCTCGGCGGCCGAACGGGCCCGGACGTACCGTGCCCATTCGGCCGTCACGGTCAGGCGGTCGACGTCGCCCGCGACGTGCGCCGTGAAGCCGTAGGAGGAGGGGAACATGCTGGGGACGTTGGGTGCGTTCTGGTCGGGCTCGGATTCGGTGTCGGGTTCGACGTCGGCCAGCGAATCGTGCTCCCCGGGATCGACCGTGGCCCCGTTGGGCGCCAGCCGGCCCAGCAGGTAGCGGTCCGTCGGCCGCTCGGTGAACTCCTCGTCCTCCCCCGCCGCCGGGCCGTGCAGGTCGTTGCAGACGAGCTCGGTCAGCTCGTCGCGGATCGCGGCGGCGTCTGGCACGGTCAGCGGGGGCTGGTCGGTCATGGCAGCACTTTAGGGTGCTGGTCGGACGAACGTCCTCGTTCCCGCTGTTCACAGCGGACCGGCCCGTTAGGGTCTGCAGGTATGGCCCTGGTAAATCTCTCGCTTCGCAATTACCGGTGCTTCGCCGAGCGGCAGGACGTCGAGCTGCGCCCGATCACCGTGGTGCTAGGGAAGAACAACTCGGGCAAAAGCGCACTGGTCCGGGCGCCCCTCATCTTGCAGAGCGGAATTCGCAACGACCACCCTGTGCCTCTCGACCTCGAACAGTTCGGTGACGACGCGCCCGACTTCATCGACCTCGTCCACCGGCGGCTGGACCTGGGCAACATCTCGGTGGGCCTCGGGCTGACCGGTCCGGAGGGCGAGAAGTACACGCTCGACGCCACGGTTCAGAACGTCCCCGAGCTGTACAGCCAGCGGGTCATGGAGTGGTCGCTGCGCTCGGGAGAGGACGATGCGTCCTATACGTGGGTTTTCGGGAGTGCCGGGGAGGAGCTGGATCAGCAGGTCTACCGCAGGCCGGGCCGCCGCTCGACCGTTTCGATGGACTTCAAGGGCCTGCTGCCGACAGAGCTACCGGACGGTGACGGCACGGGATGGTTCGACGCGGCGCGCATCCGCTCGTCCTTCGACCACGTCCGTCACCTCGGGCCGTTCCGTTTCAAGCCGAAGCGACTGGTGCGTCTCCCGGCCCGGGAACCCGACCATGACGAGTTCGGCAGCCGCACGGCAGAAATCCTGGCCTTCGATCACGTGCGCCGGAAGGGCCGTTTGATCAAGAAGATCAACGAGTATCTCCGTACTCCGCTACCGGCGTGGGAACTGGAGGTCCAGCCTCTCCTGGACGGCTTCGCGGTGGGTTTGCGGTCGCGGGAGAAGACCGACCTGTGGGTCCCGGCCACCGACGCCGGAACCGGCATCTCCCAGATCCTGCCGTTCCTGGTACGCAGGGCGCAGGACGAACTGTCCCCGCCTGATCAGGATGTGCTGGAGGTCGTCGAAGAGCCCGAGCTCCACCTCCATCCGTCCGCACAGGCCATCCTGGCCGACCTCTACATCAGGGCCATCGACACGGGCCCGGTCCGGTTCCTGGTGGAGACGCACAGCGAGCCCTTCCTGCTGCGGCTGCGACGCCGCGTCGCGGAGGGCGCTCTGGACGCGAGACGGCTGGCGCTTTACTTCACCGACGATGGCGGCGAGTTCTCGACGATCCGCCGGATCAACGTCGACCTGCTCGGCAACGTGGACTACTGGCCGGAAGGGATCTTCGAGGAGGGGTTCGAAGAGGTGCGGGCCCTCGCCGAGGCCCAGGAGACGCGGTTGGAGAGCGATGCGGGTTGAGCTGACGGCAGCGGCCCTCGAGATGGACGAGCCCGCGGACGAGATCTCGACCCTCCTCGGACATTTCAATAAGAAACGGCATTTGTGGGTGATCGCCCCGCTGCACGTCAAGGCCGCAGAGTCCTTCGTCGAACGGCACATGGCCCCGCCGCGCGTACCGGCGTACAAGCAACTCGTCCGGAAGGCGTCCCAGCAGCAGCACGCCTACAGCACGCCGGCGACTCCGGCGCCGGTGCGGGTCTCTCCTGAGGATTTCAAGGAGCATGTCGAGGACCTCGACCGCCCGGCCGTCCTCGTGGTCGAGAACGACGGGTCCGATAAGAGCTTCGTCAAAGCCATCGCCAAGGTCTTCGGAGCCTCGGACATCCTGGAGGCCATCGACAAACGCTGGCTGGAACTCGGACACGGAGGCGGCACAGACATCTACCGGAGGGCTCGAGAGGAACACGATTCCTTCCACCGGGTCAAGCGCGCGGCGGCGCTGCTCGACAGCGACCGGTGGACGCCGGGCACCCCCGAGAAGAACCGTCACATCATTGCGGAGCTGCGGGCGCTGGGCCTGCGGGTTCATGTGCTGACCCTGCGCGAGGCCGAGAACTACGTGCCCAACAGGGTGCTGCAGGCGGTGAGACCGTTCCGTACGTCGTCGGCGCGGCTCGACCATCTCAAGAAGCTGGACCATGACCAGCGCGGGCACTTCGACATGAAGCACGGCTTCAGGAGGACCAACGGAGTCCCCGAGAAGCAGCGGGAGCTGTTCGCCGGTGCCGACCCCAGGACGGTCGCCGGGCTCGAGGACGGCTTCGGCCGGGATCTGCTGACCGCCTTCGAGTCCATGGCCGACCGCCTCACCGGCGCCGACCTCGCCCGCGACGTCGGCGAGGCCGTGCCCGACGAGCTGCGCAACCTTCTCGCGATGCTCCGAGAGATCCTGTAGGGATGGGTTCATGGCCGCCGACGAGCACGAGATCACCGTCAAGCCGGAGATCCTCCTCATGGAGGATCTGATGACGCTGATCGACCAGGGAAAACTGCGGGTTCCCCGGTTCCAGCGTCCGTTCGTCTGGCGACCGCAGCAGATTCTCGACCTGTTCGACAGCATCGAGCGGGGGTACCCGATCGGCAGCCTGCTCTTCTGGGAGACCCACGAGGAGTACACCACTTTCGAGAGCATCGGCGGCATCGAGCCGCCTGGGGAGCCCGCAGCGGGCTCCGCGGTCTCCTATGTGCTGGACGGCCATCAGCGTCTCTCCGCGCTCTACGGGACCCTGCGACGCCCGGAAGCCCTCGCCCGTTCGGCGGAACAGCGGGACTGGATGTGGTGGCCCTACCGGACCCTGGGAGAGACCGACGACGGCCTGAACCGTTACCGGCATTGGAAGTCCGCCATGCCTCCGCCCTCGCATTACCTCCCGCTTCGCTCTGTCCTGCGGACCATGGAGTTCCTGAGCTTCTCCCGGGCGCTGCTCGACGACCCTCCGGAGGGAGCGGATCCCGATCGGCTGATCAGGGAGGCCGAGGTCATCGCCCAGCGGATCCGGTCGTACCGCATCTCGGTCGTCCGGCTCGTGGGCGGCGACCTCACCAACGCCGTGGAGGTGTTCTCACGGGTCAACAGCACCGGGCAGGCGATGCGCCCGACCGAGATGGTCTCGGCGCTGACCTACCGCAAGGGCGAGGGGCCGACCCTCGCGGAGCGCCTCGACGGGATGGTCGAGCAGGTCGCCGACACCGGGTTCGGCGAGGTCTCCTCCGACGCGCTCTTCCGGGCCGTCCTCGCGGTCGCCGGAGAGGACAACGTCCAGGAGGCCCGCTGGGAGGTGCTGGCCAAGCGCATCCAGGAGGGCCTCGGCGACTCCGCCGAGGCCACCCAGGAGGGGCTGATCCGGGCCGTGGTCTTCCTCCGCGACACGGTCGGGGTGCCGCTGGCGCGGCTGATCCCCTATGACGCCCAGCTGATGCTGCTCGTGACGTTCTTCCACGAATGCCCTGAACCGAGCGCGCGCCAGCTCTCGGAGTTGGCACGATGGTTCTGGGTGACGTCCTGGTCGGGCTTTTTCGCGGGGGCCAATACAACGCAGATCAAGCAGGCGATCCAGCAGATGAGGCGGTTCGCGAAGGACGGAGGCTCGATCACTCCGGCGGACGTCCGGGCCCAGCCCTTCCCGAGCCGTTTCGATCTGCGCAGCGCACGTGTCCGCGCCTTCATCATCTGGGAGCTGCGCGAGTTCCCCGACCGGCTGGCGGCCGACGGCAGCGAGCTCAAGGGCGTGGACATCCTGGCCCACGAAGCCACCGCGGCCTACCGGCACATCGTCCGCAAGCGCGGCCTGCCCGCCACGTCGAGCCCGGCGAACCGGGTCATCATGACGACGGAGCCGGGAGTGTCGGTCAAGAGAACTCTGCTCGATCTCCCCGACGGCATCCGTGACCAGGTGCTCGCCGGCCACGGGATACCGAAGGAAGCGATGGATCTGCTCGTGGCCGGAGACGAGGAGGGCTTCATCAAGTCCCGCCGCGACTTCCTCGCCGACCGCGAGCGGGCGTTCATGACCCGGTACGGGCTCGCCGCCGCCCTGGAGTGGGACAGCGAGCCCGACATCGACACCGGGTGAGGCCCTACCTCACTTGAGGTCGTTGAGCTTGACGCCGTCGGCCTCCCAGGCGTCCCAGCCGTTGGTCTGCTGCCCGGCAAGTGCGACCGCAGCCGGTGACGGCTGGGTGAAGATCCGGCCGTCGGCGAGACGGATGCAGCCGCGCTCGGTGACTGTGGCGTGGTGGGTCTCGTTCTTGCGGGGACGGTGCCAGACGAGCGTGTCACCTGCCTTGAGCCGTCCGGCCTTGATCAGCGGGAGAAGCTTTCCTTCCTCCTCGCCCTCGGCCTGCGGCTCCGCCTTGCCGTCCAGACCCGCCAGGCGGCGCAAAACGCTGTTGGGGTCGTCGAAGCCGACGGCCTGCTTCTCCAGCCAGGCGTAGACATCAGCATCGATGCGGATCGTGGGCATGCCGCCTCCAAACTCTGGACTCTCTACTTTAGAGTTTAGCAAACTTCAGAGTGCAGAGTCCAGGAGGCTCGATGGTCGCCGTACTCGCGCGTGAGAACGTCCACCGGCAGCCGCGGCCAGCGGGTCAAGGCGCCGGTGCGGGCGTCGACGATCAGGACGAAGTCGCCTTCGCCCATGTCGAAGGCAGGCCAAGCCACGAAGCCGTACTCGAACGGCTGAACCCCGAGGGGGACCGTGGGACGGTGGTCGCGGGCGAGGCAGGCGTCCGCGCGGCGCCACGCCTCGGCTCGGTCGATCGCGGCGGGGCGGACGGCGTGCGCGGCAAGCACCCCGGCGACCCGCCGCAGCGTGCGGCACTCCGTACTGCGGCACGCCAGGCAGTTCCACCCGTCCGGCCGGTGCCTTTCCAGGACGGCGACGAGCGCGGTGGTGCAGGCCAGCGCCAGGCTCCGAGCGTCACGGAGGAAGTCGCGGGTGTGCCGGTCGAGTCCCGGCGGGTCCTGGACGAACACGGCGATGGCCTGCGGATCGGCGCGCATGGCGGTGATGGCGGCCGAGTGGACCCGTTCCCGGACCCACGCGTGGAGGGCGGCGTGGCCCTGGGTCACGCCACGTCCCCTGCTTTGAAGACGGCGGTGACCGGGCGGCCCCGGTCGTTGCCGTGCCAGCCCCACGACTCGGCGGTAAGGGAGATGGTCCGCAGCCCTCGGCCGGACTCGTCGGTCACGGCCGCGTCGCGGGCGGCGGGCTCGGCGGCGCCGCCCTGGTCGGCGACCGAGACGGCCACGAGATCGGACACGAACCGCACCTCCACCGTGAACGTCCCGCCGTCCTGTCCGGACTTGGTGTGCCGGAGCGCGTTGACCACCAGCTCGTCCACGGTGAGAACGACGTCGTCGAGGCATGGACGGTCGGCCAGCAGGCTGGAGACGAACCGGCGGGCGGTCCGGGCCTGCGTGACGTCGCCGGGGAACGTCCGGCGCCAGCAGAGCGCCGCGGGCGCCGTGTGAGCGGGAAGCGTCGAGAGCATGCGCACTCCGTGAGCTGAAGTCGGGAAGCGGACGGGGCCGCCTGCACAGTGGCCACATGCTCACACGCGGCAACGCCCAGGAGGGGCGAAGTGCGCTGGTCAGGCGGGGCTGAGACCCGATTCGTGCTTCCCGACCACCGAACGTTCGCCACCGGAACGTGCGGATCCGTCAAGTTCGATTTCTCGTGCCGCTTGTCCGGATCGGACCATGTGCCGCACAGCTTGATCGGTGAACGCATAGCGTTATCTATGTCAACGGAAGGTAATCCCTCGTGGTCGCCGGGCGACGCACCGCGAAGGTCTTGGGAGGTCGCTGATGACCAGCCCGTATATCCGACGCCGCCGCCTCGCCACCGAGCTGCGCAAGCTACGCGAGGCCCGAGACCTCACCATGGACGAGCTGGCCAAGCTCGTCTACCAATCCCGCACCAAGATCTCCAAGCTGGAGAACGCCCAGGTCCGCCCGGACGTGGGTGAGATCATGACCATCCTCGAAGCCCTGGAGGTATCCGCCAAGCAGTACGACACAGTCCTGCGGCTCGCGCGAGACGCCTCCACGAAGGGCTGGTGGGACCGATACGGCAACGCCATGGGTCCACGGCAACGCCTCTATGCCGACCTGGAGTCCGGCGCCGAGTCCATCCGCAGCTACAACCAGACGGCCTTCCCCGCCGTCCTGCAGATCCCCGAGTTCATCGACGCGATGGTCGCACTGGACGAGCATCAGGGGACGCTCGACTACTCACCGGCCCGCATGGTCGAAGCCCGCACCCGCCGACAGCAGCATCTCCTCAGCCCGGACGGTCCCACCTACGAGGCCGTCCTGGACGAGACCATGATCCGCCGGCTCGCCATACCGGCTGACGTGAAGGCCGCGCAGCTCCGACACCTGATCGAGGTCGTCTCGGCCCAGCCGCGCATCATCATGCGGGTGCTGCCGTCGGACGTCCTCATCACCGGCGGCTTCCTGCCGAAGGCGTCGTTCTCCCTCTACGTCTTCCCTGGCCCAACCGACCCGGCAACGGCCGTGGTCGATACCGTCACCACGGATCTCATACTTACGCAGCGCGGCGAGGTGGCACGGTATACCGAGATGTACGACCGCCTCCGGAAGATGGCTCTGTCCCCCGCCGACAGCATCGCCTTCCTCGACAGGGTGGCCAACCAGCTGACCAGCGAGACAGAATCGGACACATGACCAAGAACTACGCAGGCTGGCGCAAGTCGCAGCACAGCGAGCCGAACGGCGATTGCGTGGAAGTGGCCCAGGCCATGGACGGCACCGTCGGCGTTCGCGACTCTAAGGCTCAGCCGTCAGCCGGAATCATCGAACTCAGCCGAACCGAGTGGGCTGGACTCCTCACCTGCCTGCGCAACACCTGACGCTTCGCTTCAGCCTTGGGCTGAGCCCACATGATGTCACCCAGGCTCAGCCCAAGTGCGTCGCCGATGAATCAGAACAGAGCGCCCGGCGGCGGAAACAGACCTTCGATGGAAGATTCCTCAGCGCCCGCCGCTCTGTCCTCGCCAGCGGCCCCGCCCAGCCGCTCGTCAGCCGCACTGGCCTTCTTCCGCGACTTCTTCTTACTGCGCGCGCCTTGATCGGTCTCTTGCTTTTGCCGGTAACGGTTCAGCGCGAGCAATTTGTCGAGCACGAGGTCACGCGCCTGCGGCGATATCGTGAACCGAATGCCTTGCCGCGTCTCATGGAACCCGTGGTCGAGCTCGATGTCCCGCCACGACGGCAACGGTTCCGAGGCCTTCTCCACCTCGAACTCCCGGATCGCAGGCTCCCGCTCCTCGTCCAGCGCGTAAGCTTCCCGAACAGCCTCGTCGATCTTGACATGTATTCTACGCAGCTCAACGATTCCACTATCCCGACAAACGGGATCATTGAAGCGATTATACAACACAGTTAGTCCAATTTTTCCTCGCTCCATCAACGATTGCCTTGCGGTATCTATTTCGCCACCCACGCGCGACATCTCTGCTGTTGAGGTGGGCCTTGGAAAGGTATCAAAGCAGTCCGATGGAGCGTATTGCAGGTCCGCTTTCAATCTCCCTGAATACTCCCATGCCCATTGGATGTGGAGGCTTGAAGACAGGAGAGCCAAGTCTTCCGACTTGTCTGTAGCAAAGACAACGACCTTTTCATTCAACACTCGATCATTATTCACGAAGGTCGGCGCCGCCGTGCTACTGACCCTTGCGATCACAAGGACACGATCAAAATCCTTAGAGATTTCATGGAGACCGACCGCACGCTCAGCAAACTGCCACCACCGCTCCCTGCGAACCTTGCGTTTATTCTGCGCCCGAAAGGGCTTAACTTGACGCTCTACAATCTCAAAGCAATCGCGGTAGGTTCGAGCCCTACCCTCATCCCAGTCATGGAAGTTGATAACCCAGCGCGGAGCCGACAAGTCCCATCGAGAGTTGATATCCTCTCCGCCCATGTAAGGGAACAAGACGTCTTTGTTGCGCGGGTCCTTGGCGATGAGTTCCTGAGCCTTCTCCGGCTCCAGCACGAAACCCTTCCCGAGCACAATGGAGCCCTGGAACGACTGCCCCTCGTTCGCGACGAGACGGTACGGGTCGCCTGTAACCCGGGACTGAGGATCCAGACTCGACGTGATTCCGACGACCTCGCGGCCGTCCAGGATCGGCTTCTCCTCCTCCCCCGGATGTCCCGTCCAGACCAGCGAGACCTCCAGGGACGCCGTGCCCGGCCAGGGTTGGGACTTCTCCGCTCGGTAGATCTTCCAGCCCTTGTCGCGGGCCTGGGCGAGGCCAACTTCCCGCGTGTCCCCTTGGGCGAGGGTGTTGGTGGCGATGATGCCGACCCGGCCGTCTTTCGTGATGGCGAGGTCGCGCAGGTAGAAGTACGCGCACAGGTCGGCGCTGCCGCGCCGGCCGCCGCCGATGTGGTGGACGAGGTACTCGCGCATGTCGACGCCCATCGCGCCGGTGAGCCGCTGGCCGCCGATGAAGGGTGGGTTGCCGACGACGGCGGAGAAGCCGCCCCGACGCATGACCTCGGGGAATTCGAGCGGCCAGTGGAAGGGCTTGACCGGGGCCTTCCTTGTGCCCTTGAGCCAGCTATGCAGCTTGCCTCGCAGTTCACCTTCGAGCGGTGACGGTGGGGCTTCGCGGGCGAGGTCCTTGATCTGCTCCACCCGTTCCGAGCGGAGAACGGCCTGCACATCGTTCGCGAGGTCGTCCAGCCGCGCGTCCAGTTCGTCTAGCGGACGTCCGGCGGTGGAGAGGGCCGCGGCGGCAACGGCGTCGGCGGCCAGCCGGAGAGCCTCGGTGAGGCGTTCGGCCTCGGCCAGCTTCCGCTGCTTCTCCGCGACGCGCTCGATGTCGTCGGCGGGGAACGTCTCGATCTCCTCGCGGAGTTCCTGCGCCTGGGTGAGCACCGAGGAAAGGTCGTCCATGACGCTCCCGAACCGGGCGTTGACGCTTCCGCCCCAGCCGGGATCGAGGTGGAAGCTCCAGACCTGGGCCTCGTCGATCAGGCCGACGAGGGAATCGCCGTGCCGGAGGGCGTGGTCGAGGAAGCTGAACGGCTTGTCCTTGGCCAGGGTCTCGATCCACAGGGACAGCTTGGCCAGCTCGACGGCCATGTCGTCGCGGTCGACGCCGTACATGCAGCTCGCGGCGGTGCGGCGCTTGGCGAAGATCAGGAGGTCGTCGCGGTCGTGTTCGGGGCCGAGCAGGTCGAGGACGTCTTCGGGTACGCCGTCGCGCTCCCAGGCATCCACGACGCGTTCGGCGATGTACCGGCAGGCCGACACGAGGAACGCGCCGGAGCCCATCGCCGGGTCGCAGACCTTGAGGCTCAGGAGTTCGTCCGCGGGCTTGGGCCGCCATTCGTCCTCGGGGGCGCCTTCGGCGGGGCCGGGCCGGTGGCACAGCGGCGCGAGAGTGTGCTGGACGATCTCCTGCGCGAGCGACTTCGGCGTGTAGTGGGTGCCAGTGGCGCGGCGGTCGCCGACCTGGGTGAACAGGACGGAACCGGCCGGGTAGACGGTCGGGTCGCCGCGCAGGTCCGGGCGCAGCAAGCCGAAGAACGGCCGGATGCGTCCGGCGAGTTCTTCATCGTTGTCGCAGGCGGCGTGCAGCGCGGCTGCCTGTTCGGTGTTCGGGGCCGTGCCGAGCGACTTCTCCACCTGCTTCGGGGTGGCGCCGCACTCGTCCTTGAGCCATGCGAGGAACGATTCGGTGCCCTTGGCATGCTCTTCTTCGAGCCGGCGCAGCGGCAGTTCCGGTTCGAGCTTGCCCGTCAGCCCGACGTAGGGTTCGTCGACCTTCAGGCAGGAGAATTCCAGCAGGCCCTCGTAGACGTGGCCGATCTGCTCGACGTCCAAGCCCTTGTACGAGAGGCGTTCGGCGGCTGCCTTGCCGCGCTTGTGGCGCAGGATGAGGAGAGCGTCCAGGACCTCGTGCACGACGCGGTCGGTGACGGGCGCTTCGGCCAACCATTCGTGTCCGGACGGGTCGAACAGCGATCCGCCGTAGGCGGGGATGCGCAGGTCCGGGTGTTCGCTGCCGCCGTGGACGGCGCGGAACAGGGCGAGCAGCCGGTACCAGGCCGCGGAACGGCGATCCCCGACCTCCTCGCCCTGCTGGTCGCGTTCGGCCGACAGCCGGTCGTACAGTGCCGCGACCCCGTACGAGAGCCGGTACAGCTCGTCGGTGGGCAGGAGTTCCTGCTCCTCGGCGTACAGCAGGAACACCAGGCGCATCAACACGATGAGCGCGGCCCGGTAGATGTCGCGTTCGGTGACGTCCGCGAGCAGGGTGCCGCCGGATTCGCGGTCCAGCCGGGCGAGTTCCCCGACGAGGAGTTCGACGGCCTGCCGGACCTGGCGGCCGAGGGTGTCGGTGACCTGCGCCTGCGCCTGGGCGCTGCGGGCGAACAGCGAGGCCAGCCCGTCGGAGGGGGTCCCGTCGGGGCGTTCGGCGGGCGCCAGGGAGCGGCGCGCGCCCAGCAGCGTCGTGAACGCCCGCAGTAGGAGCGGTTCCTCCAGCCACAGGTCGGCGTCGAAGACGGCGGTGGAGGTCGCCTCCTTGTGCCTGGCGTGCACCAGGATCCAGAACCGGCCGTTGGTGACCAGGGCCAGCGGCACGCCGGTTTCCCGGCACAGCGCGGCAGCCTGCTCGACGGGAGACAGACGGTCGCCGCGCCCCCGCGTCAGGGGCTCGTCCCACGGATGCTTGTAGATGAACAGCCGCATGGCGCGGCCGGCGGGGCTCGGCCCGTACGCCACGAAGTCGGGACGGGCGCGGCGGTACAGCTCCTCGATCGTCGAGCCCTGGACGAGGGCGTTGAAGGGGATGCCGAGGAGGGTCCGCAGGACGCGGTCGTACCAGCCCGGCAGCAGCAGGTCGGGATCGTCCTGCACCTGGTTCCATGCCTGCCGGATCTCGTCGCGGGTCTCGGCGGGCACGGTGTCGAGGCCCTGCGGCAGCGCCTCGACGAGCACCGGCAGAGCGAGGAACGGGCCGTCGGGGCGCAGCAGGCCGAGCCATTCGGCGTGCTGGTCGGGAACCGACTGAACGGGGCGGCGGGTGCGGGGCGGCATCAGCGCGTGCCTCCCGGGCGGTGCGCGACCGAGTCGGGCACCAGGAACGTCACGGCAGCGGGGAACCAGCGGCCGCGGGGGTCGGCGTAGCGGCGGCGCAGCGCCGCCGCCTCCTGCTCCCGCTGCTCGGGGATGGTGCGCAGCCGTTCGGCGAGGGCCTCGCGGTCGCGGTGCAGCTGCGTGCGCTGCTCGTCGCTGTCGAAGAGGCTTCCCTGCTCCCAGCGTCCGACGTCGTCGAGCGCGGCCCCGATGGACCGTTCGAGCTCGGTGAGCACCGCCTGGATCGCCTCCACCTCTTCGTCCCCGCGCCGGGCGATCAGCTTGTCGAGGCTGCGGGTCCGCTGCCCGGCCCGGGTCCGCAGCGCCCGGCCCAGCGGCTCCGACAGGTTCCCCCACAGCCCGGCGAGCCGGTCCCGGACGTCCTCGGATACCGGCTCCTCGCGGGCGGCCGAGAGCCAGTTTTCCACTTCGTCCTCGCGCGCACGGACGAACTGCCCGCCCTCGATGAAGCCGCCCGCCACGATGATCTCCTCGTGCAGCCGGGTGCCCTCGGCGCCGGTGACGACGACACGGCCGTGTGCGACGACCGCGGGCGTCCGCAGCACGTCGCCGGGGACGGTCCGGGCGGTGACCCGGGACAGCTTGGCGCTCTGGCCGGTGGCGCCCGCCCACAGCTCCGCGCGCAGCAGCCGCAGGCACATCTGCACCAGTCGGTGCCCCAGGTGGAGGAGCACCACGTCGGTGCGTCCGGCCACCGCGTCCTGGTCGAAGGTCACGAGGCGTTCCGCGCCGGTGACCGGGTGGTGCAGGCCCGCGTTGCGCGCCCGCGCCCACGCGCCCGGCAGCTCCGGCAGCCGAAAGCAGCGCGAGGAGAAGCCGTCCGGGGCGGGGGCGTCGATGAGGTCCTTGCGGTGGGCGAGCCCCAGGCCCGTGCGCACCACCCGCTCGATCATCTCCGGGAAGAGGTTCAGCTCGGTACGGCTGCTCGAGAGGGCTCCGGTGAGGCGCTCCAAGTCGCGCGCCAGGTCACGCTCGACCTTCAGCCGTGCGCTCGTCGACCTGCGGGCGATCTCGACGTCCGCGCTCTGCCAGTCCGCGCGGCGGCCCAGCATCTTCTGCTCCACCTGCGCCGCGATGACCTCGCCGGCGCTGCCGAGGTCCTCGCGGATCTGCTCGACCTTGCGGACCGCGGTCTGCAGGAACAGCATCTCGTCCTCGAGGGTCCCGGCATCGAAGTCGGCACCGTCCCAGCCACGCGGAACGAAGTGCAGGACCCGCACCTCGTCGGCGCGCTGGCCGTGCCGGTCGACGCGGCCGTTGCGCTGTTCGAGGCGGTTGGGGTTCCACGGGATTTCCCAGTGCAGCAGCCGGTGGCAGTGGTTCTGCAGGTTGATGCCCTCACTGGCGGCGTCCGTGGCGAGCAGGATCCGGACGTCCCCGCCCGGCAGGTCTGGGGACTCCTGGAAGACGTTCTTGACGTGCTCGCGCTGGTCGGGGTCCTGCCCTCCGTACAACAGGGCGATCCGGTCCGCGGGGTAGCCGGCGGCGACCAGCCGCTCGTGCAGCCAGCGCTGGGTGTCGCGGTACTCGGTGAAGACGATGACCCGCTCGGACGTCCATTCGCCGCGCGGGCCGTCCGGACAAACGATCGGCTCCAGCCAGGTGCGCAGCGCGTCGAACTTGGCGTCGGGACGATCCTGCGCTCCGCGCGCCCACGTGTGCAGTTCCCGAAGAATGCCACGCTCCTCCTCGGTGAGCGGTGGAGACATGCGCCGGACGGCGGTGAGCGCGTCGGTCTCGACGGTGCCGTACGCGGTGTCGTCCTCGGCGGTCTCCTCCAGCCGTTCGACCAGCGGCCGCAGCGCCCTCGCCCCAGCCCGCGCGGCGACTTCCCCGAAGTCGTCGCCGCCGGTGTCCCGGGCGCTCATGGTCTTCAGGTGCGTCTCAACGGTCTCCGCGAACGCCTTCGGGGAGGAGAACAGCCGCTTCTTCAGCAGCATGGTCACGAAGTCGGCGGCATGGGCGCCGCCCTTGCCGTTCGTCCCGGATCGGGTGCGGCGGCTGTCGGCGTAGCGGGTGAGCAGGGCGTGGGCGTCCCGTTCGGCCTTGGAGTAGTCAACCTCCAGAGGGTCGAGCTTGCGGGCGGGGAACGCCGGGGAGCCGTCCCAGCGCGCCGGTAGGTCGCGCTTGAGGCGGCGTACCATGATCCGCTTGAGTTGCTCGTCGGTCGGTTTGACGCCGCGGGCGAACCGCTGGTCGTCCAGCAGTTCCAGCAGCGCGGTGAACGACTCCAGGTAGCCGTTGTGCGGTGTCGCCGACAGGAACAGCCGGTGCTCGCAGTGCGGAGCGAGCTGCCGGATCGCCTGGGTGCGCAGCGAGTCCACGGCGTACTTGCCGCGGCCGGACGGCGCGCAGGTGTGGACCTCGTCGACCACCAGCAGGTCGAACGTGCGGGGGTGGCGCGGGACGGCGGGCAGCACGTCCCGCAGCAGGCGCAGCGGCCGTTCCCGCTTGAGCCAGTCGATGCTGACGATGAGCCGCGGGTAGTGCGTCCACGGGTTGGCGTAGAGGCCGCGTTCCCGGCGGAGCCGCTTGAGCAGTGCCGTGTCGACGATGTGGAAGTCCAGGCCGAACTTGTCGCGCATCTCGTCGTGCCACTGGACGGTGAGTCCCGCCGGGCACACGATGATCATCGTGCGGGCGCGGTGGCGGAGCAGCAGCTCCTGCATGACGAGGCCCGCCTCGACCGTCTTGCCGAGGCCGACGTCGTCGGCGATCAGCAGGTTCGTGCGCGGCATCGACAGGGCGCGGACCACGGGGTCGAGCTGGTAATCCTCGATCTGGATACCGGAGCGGAACGGGGCCTGCAAGGCGGTCTTGTCGGCCGAGGCGATGGCGCCCCAGCGGACGGCGTCGAGGAAAGCGTCGAGTTCCGCCGGGTCGTCGAAGCCGTCGGCGGGGTCGGGCAGCAGCGCCTGGTCGTGCACGACGGCGCCGTACTCCAGCTCCCAGACGACCCGGAGTTCCTCATCGCGGGCGTCGTCCTCGATGCTGATCAGCGTCACGAGGTGCTGCGGTTCGCCCGTCAGTTCGTAGGGGTCGCTGCTGGCGACCGTCCCGCGGACGACCTCGGCCACCACCCACTGGCGGTTGCGCACGGTCACCAGCTGTCCCTGCGCCGGCGCCCCGCTCTCCGTCGCCACCATCGTCACGCTCCCCATGCCCGCAAGTATCGCCGGGCACCGGACCCCGTCGTCCATGCAACGGCCCGACGATGACCACCTTGTTAGCACTCGAGACATGCCCGGTCAGTACAAAACGCCAAAATTTCCCTCTTTGTGCGACACATCCCCTGACCTCAGCTTGGCCGCTCGCGCCCGCTCCCTTCCACGGTGCCCATGACGGGCTCACTCGAGCGGCACATGATCATTGCTTGCGCTCGTCCGGCAGGCCGGGACCACCCATTCGACGCAATGTCAACTCACGGTCAGGACGTCGGCATGAAGCCCCACTTCTGGCACACTGCAAACCGTTCAACACCGAGCAAAGGCTCATGTACCGGGGGTAGCGTTGGCCTCTTATTCAGATTTCGGTCTGACCATTACCGATCACCCGGAGACGCGCATGCTCAAGCACGTCCGCCATCTATCGCACAAACCGATGACGTGCCACGAGCCGCGGCGACAGCGAGGCACTGTCGGGCCGGGCGGCCCCTTCTAAGCCCACGACAAGGCGCGGTTCGGTCGCGCTCGACACGTTCCACGGTGTTCGGGAAGGAATCGATGACGGAGAGGCAAGCCGGGCCGTACCCCATGGCCCTTTTGCACCGTGCGGTGCAGTTGGAGATCGCAGCGATCCTGCACGCCGACATGACAAATGCAGAGAAGGTATCACTGCGTGACGGTCGAATCGTTCGGCAGTCCGGCTCCGAGCGAGAGTATCTGTTCTCCTGCAAGGGGTGGAAAGAAGCTTTCGGCAGCAAAGACCTGCTGATCCGGATGTCGCGGTCTCGCGGCCCGTGGGAGCGCGCCGAGGCGACGCGGTCGCCGGACGGCAAGATCCGGGTGACCACCGACGCGGACCTGGGGACCGAGCCGGCGAATGCTCAACTGGTCGAGGACGACACCGCGGGCCTGGTGGCGCTGACCGAACGGCTGGAGCAGATCGGCACCGGCACACCGGCGATGAACCTCACCGCTGCGGGGTGGCTGGTCGGGCAGGGCAAGCCGAAGTTGGGCCGGTGTGCCGACACGGAACGCTTCGTCCCGGGGTATCGGAACCGCCAGCTGAACACCCGGCAGCGGCAGGCCGTGGAACGGGCGCTTGACAGCGAGCTGACCTTCGTCTGGGGGCCGCCGGGCACCGGGAAGACAGAAGTGGTGGCGAGCATCGTGGAGGGCTGCTACCGGCAGGGCCTGCGCGTGCTCTTTCTGGCGCCTACGCACGTCGCGGTCGACCAGGCGCTGCTGCGGATGTGCGACCTGCTGGCCCGGGAACCTCAGTTCAAGTCGGGGCTGGTGCAGCGCGCCGGGGACATCGCCGTCCCATCACTCGCCGCGAAGTACGGGGAGCAGATTGACCGGAGCCGCATCGCCGACAGGCTGGGGAGCGAGCTGGACGCCGAGATCACGCGGGTCACGACGGAACTCGCCGGGGTACGCGAGGGCATCGCCCGCCACGAGGATGCGGCGCGTGCCACCACCGAGCGCCATGAGCTCGGGCGGCAGCTGGCGGCCGCCGGTCGGTCCGTCCTCGACGCCGAAACCGCGGTGAACGCTGCCGCCGGGCAGATCGCGCGGGTCAAGGAGGAGATGGCCCACATCGGGATCCCTTCCGGTATGTTCACCCGCCGCAAGCAGGCGAAACTGGAAGCGCTCGACAACGAGCTCTATCACCATCGCCATGCCTGGGAAACCAGCCAACAGCGGCTTGGAGTCACTCGGGCGGACCATCAGCGTTGCGAATCCGAACTGGCCGCCATCGACTCGGCCTTGCCGGGCATCCTGGCCCGGGTGCAGGGGCTCCCTCCGGTCGCGCGGCTGCGCGAGGACGCAGACCGGCTGCAGCAGCAACTCGACGACCTGCAGAAGCAGCGCCAGAAGATCCCGGAAACCGTGCGGAGCCGCTGCCGGGTGCTGGGCACGACTGTGTCCAAGGCGGTTCAGACCCGCCGGCTGCTGGACGAGGTCGATGTGGTGATCATCGACGAGGCGGGGATGGTGAACCTGCCGTCCGCCTGGTACGCGGCGGGCCTGGCCCGCGAGCGGGTCGTTCTGGCCGGTGACTTCCGGCAGTTGCCCGCCGTCACACGTGGTTCGAACAACCGCAAGGCGTCGGCGCAGGACATCGAGCACTCGCGGCTGTGGATGGATCGGGACGCGTTTCACGCCGCCGGGCTCGTCGACCCGCAGGGCGGCGCCCGCGTTGGCGACCCCAGGATGGTCGCGCTCAACGAGCAGTACCGCATGCGCCGGGCGATCTGCGCGGCGGTGAACGAGGTCGCCTATCCGGACGCGCCGCTGCTGACCGGCCGCCAGGAGGGGACGCGACTGCCGCCTTCACCATTGATCGACAGCCCGCTGGTGCTCATCGACACCTCCAGTCGGGTCCCGGATCGGGGAAGGAGAAACGCCCACACCGTCAACGCCGTCCACGAAGCCGTAATCCACGAGCTGATCCGGGGGTTGCAGTACGACACGGTTCTGCCCGCCCGAAAGCACACCGGGTTCGCTGAAGGCGAAGGAGCGGCCGACCGGCTCGCCGTCATCTGTCCCTACAAGAACCAGAAGAAGGCACTGAATACGAGCCTGACCCACCGCTTCGGCGAGACCTACGACGGTGTGGTGGACACCGTCCACCGCTTCCAGGGAAGCCAGCGCCCGCTCGTGGTGATCGACACCGTTGCGGGAGCCGGCGACCGGCTCGGCTTCTTCTACGAGGGCACCGGGCTGTCCTCGGCCACCTGCCGGCTGCTGAACGTCGCGCTGAGCCGCGCGCAGGACCATCTCGTTCTGGTCGCCAACACCGAGTTCATGCACCGCGGGCTCAGCCCCACGAGCGAGGCCGCCCGGATGCTCGGATATTTCGAGAAGCACGCACAGCGCATCCCGGTCGAGGAGCTCGTCCCGGTCCGCAGCGCCGCCGACCTGGGCGGCCTGGCCCCCGAAGAACTGGCGCGGCCCGCGTTCTTCCCCGCCGACGAGGTCTCCCGCGCCGTCGAATGGGACATCACGCGCGCCCGCCGTAGCATCGACATCTACTGCGCCTTCCTGGCCGCGAACCCGGTGCGGTACTGGCTCCGGCGTCTCGAACCGCGGATCGCCGCCGGTACGCGTGTCACCGTCCACACCCGGCAGCACGAACCCGGCACCAAGGACGCCGACCTCGTCGCGACACTGCGGTCGGCCGGCTGCCGGATCGAGGCCCGCGAGCGCATGCACGAGAAGGTCCTGATCATCGACGACACCGTCCTTTGGCACGGCTCCCTGAACCTGCTGGCCCACGGCGGCTCCACCGACCTGATGATGCGGATCACCGACCCGACGTCCTGCGAACGCGTCCGACGCATCGTCGACCGCGCCCGGATGGACCGGCCCGCACGTTCTTGGCGCCCGGGGCCCCCTCGGGCCGCGAAGGCAGCACCCGCGAATGGGATTTCCCCCGGCGACGTGGTCAACGGCCGCCTCTATCTCCGTGTGCCATACGACGAGAAGGACGAGGCCAAGCATCTCGTGCAGGCGAGGTGGGACCCCAGGCACGAGCTCTGGCACGTCGCGGCAAGCGTGCCGCGGGCCCGCCTGAGCCGCTGGCTTCCCAAGGACACGTGAAGCGCGCGCCCCTCAAGGTGCTCGCCTCGTGGGACCACCGCGAGTCCCAGGACGGTGAAGCAAACGAGTCGTTGTATGGGGTAGCGCACCGGCGGGCGGGCAACCGGGCCGCCAGCCGGTCCACCTCACACCGGTTCCAGCGAGCCTTGCTGATCCGCCATAGAGCAGTAGCCGGTGCGCCACCCCGAAAACCCTTTTTGTCTAACTGACAAAAAGGTACTCTCACTGCATGACCGACGACCACTGGACACCGCCGCCCGTGATGCTCGCGGTCGACTTGGTGATCTTGACGCTGCGCGCTTCACACCTGCACGTCCTGCTCGTGGAACGTGGCATCGAGCCGTACAAGGGCGCCTGGGCGTTGCCGGGAGGCTTTCTGAATCACGCGGAGGAGGACCTCACCGCCGCCGCTCATCGTGAACTGGCGGAGGAGGCCGCCATGGACGTGGAGACGCTGCATCTGGAGCATCTGGACTTCTACGGCACCCCAGGACGTGATCCACGCGGGCGAGTGGTGTCCGTCGCTTACCTGGCGATCGCCCCTGGGCTTCCGGAGCCGACCGCAGGGACGGACGCGGCAGGCGCCCGCTGGCAGCGCACGGATCAGGTGCTCCGCGGGGAACTGAAACTGGCCTTCGATCACCGGAAGATCGTTGCGGACGGCGTCGAGCGCGCCCGAGCCAAGCTCGAGCGATCGTCCTTGGCAACGGCGTTCTGCGGGCCGACGTTCACGATCACCGACCTTCAGCGGGTCTACGAGGCGGTCTGGGGGATGCCGCTCGAACCCCGCAATTTCTATCGCAAGGTCCAGAAGTCCAGCGGCTTCATCATCGCGGCGGACCTCGATCGCAAGGTCACGACCGGACGGCCGGCTCGGCTGTTCAAAGCCGGCCCGCGCAAGGACCTTTATCCGCCCATGCTCCGGCCGACCGAACCTCCCGACACGAAGGATCCAGAAGGATGAGTGGCAGCACGATTGTCGTGCTCACGGCACTGGACGTCGAGTACGACGCCGTCCGAGAGAAGCTCCGCGACCCGCGGTTGCACCGGCACGCGCAGGGCACCCGTTTCGAAGTCGGCCGGCTTGAGGGAGGTCGCTGCCGGATCGCGCTCGGGCTCGTCGGCAAGGGCAACCAGTCCGCAGCGGTCCTGACCGAACGCGCCATCCACGAATTCTCCCCCACCGCCCTGCTGTTCGTGGGGGTAGCGGGAGCCCTGCACTCCCACATCGCTCTCGGCGACGTCGTCGTGGCGACCCATGTCTACGCTTTCCACGGCGGGACCAGCGAGGACGACGGTTTCAAGAGCCGCCCCCGGGTCTGGGAGGTCTCCCACGACGCCGACCAGATCGCCCGGCACGTCGCCCGCGAGCGCGCCTGGACGGCGAGCGAGCACGCGAAGCACCCCCGGCCCAAAGTGCACTTCGGACCCATCGCCGCCGGCGAGGTGGTGCTCAACTCTACCATCTCGGGGCACGCCGAGTGGATTCGGCGGCACTACAACGACGCGCTCGCGGTCGAGATGGAGGGGGCCGGAGTCGCGCAGGCCGCGCACCTGAACAGGTCGCTCCCGGTGGTCGTGGTCCGGGGCGTCAGCGACCGGGCCGACGGCACCAAGGAGGCCACCGACCGCGAGCGCTGGCAGCCGCGGGCGGTGGGCAACGCCGCTGCCTTTACCGCCGCATTGGCGGAGAGCCTCACGACGGACGAAGCAAACCACCAACGGCCCGAGACGACCGGAACGACGGGGAACCGACAGATGGACGACACGGTCCGCAACATCGCCAAGGACAACGCGAGAGTGGGCGTCCAGGCCGGCCACGTGCACGGCGGCGTCCACCAGTCAACCGACAAGGCCGCGCAGTCGGACCCATCGGCGGCGCTCGGGGACCTCACCACCCGGCTCCAGCAGGCGCGCGACGCGGGAGTCATCGACGAGGACACGTACCGCGCTACGCGCGCCGAACTCGACGACGCCCGCGAAGCCCTGCACGCGACCCCTCGGGACACGGGCGCGGTGACGCTCGCGCTGAAGAAGGCGCGCGGGCTCGTCGCGGACGTTGCCGCCCTGGCGGCCGAGGTGGCGATCGTTCTCGGCCTCGTCCAGGATCTGTCATGACCGGGCCGGAGGCGGCCACGCTCAACTACGCCGACGACGACTCCCAGGTGGGGATCCAGGCGGGAGTCGTCCATGGCGACGTCACTATCTATTCGACTCCACCGACTGCCTCGCCCACGGAGAGGTTCGAGATCGGCGTAAGGCTGCTCGACGGCGGCCAACCGGGCAAAGCCCGGGAAGTCATCGGCGAGGCCGTGATGGCCGGTCTCACTGGCAACAGGGTGTGCTTCCACTGGCAACTCGCCCTCGTCAGCGGGAGGGCGTGGAACGAGATGCCGGACGCGGACGCCGCAATGCTGCGGCAGGCGCCGTCCTTCTGCCGCCTGAGCGGCGGGGATGCCTGGGCGGACGGGGCGAAGACCGTAGTGCGACTCATGGACGCCACCGCGCAACCCACCACCGACCTCAGACCGCTGCTGAAGGACTTCGACAACCTCGCCGAACCGCAGCGCGGCATGATCCTCCGGCACCTCGAACTGTTCCTCGAAGGGCCGTTGAAGAACGAGGTTTGGGACCGTGCCCTGGACGAGGCGCGGGAAGAGCAGATGGCGGACAACCGCAGCGAACGCGTCTGGAAGTACTTCCACCCCACCCCTGCCGCCCCCCGGTTCCTTCCAGTCCGACCGCGGGTGATCCCGGCCGGCACGCGGAGCCGGGCCGTCTGCGGCGGGGTCGTCTTGGCCGGTGCGGCGCTCAACCTGGGCTACCTACTCCTTCGGGATCTTCAGCTGCTCACGCTGCTCGTGTACGCGCTGGGCATAGGCGGAGGATTTTGGGCCGTCCACGCGGGCACCCAATGGCATTACCTCACCGAAAGGCTCCACGCGAAGGAAAGGGAGTTCAGGCCACCGCGGGATTTTCCGTCCCGGGCGACTTCCTCCGGCTTCGCCGGCAAGGTGGACCAACGCTTCGACTACTACTTCGCCAGGTACGTGCCCCGCAACGCGAGCCGTCCGACCTGGCTGAACGGCACGGCGGGCATCCGCAAGAGCATCAGGGACGAGATGGTCGAGGTCTACCGGGAGCAGCGCACCAGCGTCGGGCAGATCGCCTGGCTGATCCGGTACCGGGTGAGCGAAGTCCGCCGACAGTGGGAGAACGGCACCCTGTGGGACTACCGACAGGAACTCGCCGTCCCGCTGAGCACGAAGGCGGCGACCCTCCTCGGCCTCGCCGCGCTCGCCCCCGGGACGGTCTGGGCGGTGGCGGGCGCGGCGCGGACGGCACCCATGAACGCGGCGGTGTCCGCGCTCCTGGCGCTCGTGGCCGGAGTGGTCGCCGTCCGCGCCCGGATGCGGATCGTCACGGAGACCCGGCGGTACGCGGCGGACGACGCCGAGCAGGACCGGATCGAGGAGGACTGCTGGGCGGCCCTTGAACGCTGGAAGTGCAAGCTCGCCGACAAGCCGACCGACCCGGAGATGGCAATCTGGCTGGACCGCGACCGGAAGGTGCTGCTAAGTGATGCCCTGCGCCATTACGGCCTCACCATGAGCGACGTGATCGCGCACGCCTTCATCGAGGCCCCCGGATCATCCACCAGGCGCGCACGAGTCCCCCAGGGTCCCCCGCGCTACACGCGCTACCGCCTGCTCCTCTTCCTCCTCACCAAGGACGGGGTACGCCAGCTCACCGCTGACCTCGACTTCGAGCGGGGTACCTTCCACAATCGAGCGCGCACCAACTACCGCTACGAGGCCGTGGCAGCCGTCCGGGTACGCCAAGCCGACGACGGCAACCATAGTTTCGAACTCGCCCTCGTCAACGGAGAACTGGTCAAGGCCGACATGTTGGCTCCGGCGATGGAAGAACTCCAGGTGGACGAAACCCTCGCGACAGTGTCGGAGGCGACGCTGGACGCCGCCGGCCTAGGCCACACGCTGCATGTCATGGAGGGGATCGCAGCAGAGGGCAAGCTGTGGATCGAACAGGACCGCCGGCGACGGCCAGATCGCTGAGACCGTGCAGGCACGTAGACAGCGCTTAGGCCACTGCAGGCGACGGCATACACAGCACGATCAGCCGAACGCCGCAACCACGGACCCGGAAGAACCTGCGCTACTCCAGACCACGCGAACTCGCGACACCCAATGCAGTTACTCCGGCTGGCCCACGTGGCCCTGGTGATCACCGCTCCGGGTTCCGCTGACTGCAGCCGGAGCCGACGCAAGTGCCGTACCCGCGAGCACCGACACTTGGGATCCATAGGAGACCGGCGGTGTGCTACCTGGATGGCGAACGCCTCTGGCCGCCAGACTAAGAGGCTTGAGCAGTTCAGGCGCTGGGTAGTCATCATGTAGCTCAGCGTGCTAGCTTCGTGACGAACACAATCCGCTTATCGGCTTCTCGCTCGTGAGCGACCAGGGTTTTCGCAGGTCAGTACAGCGCTCAGGCGGTGTGACCTGAAAAGCGGAAGGTCGGCGGTTCGACCCCGCCCCTGCCCACACCAGATGACCAGCCAAAAGGCCCGGAACCTAATCCTTCCGTGCCTTTTGACAGCAGTAGCGACAGCAGCGGCGTCAGCCGAGCGCATCCCCAGCTTCCGAAGCGCCGCCCGCTTCTCTTCCAGCGCCGCGTGAGCGTAAATCGTCATCGTGACCTCGATATCGCTGTGCCCGACGATCTCTCGCACGATGTGAGGCGGAACACCGAGGTCCAGCAGCAGCGAGACGCAGGTGTGCCGCATGTCGTGAAAGCGCATCGAGTCCAGCCCTGCGGCCTCACGGATGCGGTACCAGCTACGCCGAAGGTTGTCCGGCTCCATGGGCGTCCCGAGGCGGGACGGGAACACGAGCCCGTGATCCTTCCAGGTGGCCCAGCCGTCGGCCCGTTCGGCATCCTGCCTCGCCCGGTGCTCCCGCAGGGCCGAGATGCACAGGTCCAGCAGCGGGACCGTGCGCGTGGAGTCGTCCGTCTTGGGCGGGACGAACCGCAGCGCTCCCCCGACCCGCTGTAGCGTCTGCACGATTTCGAGCGTGCCCGACTCAATGCCGCTCCCAGCGCACCGCCCGCAGGAGTCGCCGGCGCCCTCGTCACCGCCGCACGCCCGGCAGCCGACGAGGCGGATGTCCTCCCACCGCAAGCCGAGCAGTTCCCCACGGCGCAGGCCGAGGCAGAGCGCCAGAACGTACAGCGCATAGAGCCATTCGTCTTTCAGCTGCCGTAGTAGGCCCTACGCCACACCTCTGGCCTGGGCACAGTTGTAATAGGCGTCACCCGCGTATTCGCAAACTAGGACATCCACGTAGTACCCATCGGCAAAGAAGTTTCCGTACGTCGACTTGCAGGCCCCGTCGTTGGACGGGTCATTTATCGTGACCCTGAAGGGTCCACCGGTGTCAGGGTGGGTTCCATCAAGAACGGCAAAGACGCCCCGGCTATTGGATCTGTTGTCACACAACGTCACCTTTTCACTCGACGGATAGCCTGCCAGGTCAGCGTCGAAGAACACCGCACCGCCGCCACCCGCCGTGTAGAGCCAGTGCACGTTTTGGGGCGGCACCGCGGCACTCGCGTGCGCGGCGCCCCCAAATGCGACGGCCGTCATCACGGCCGCCAGCAGGCCCATTCGTCGTAGCCAGCGCATCTGCGACTCCTCCACTTCGTCATTCCGGTTACGGCTGGCGTGACCGGAGGGAATTCTCTGTTGTGACGCTTGCCAGAGCCTTGCCGCACGGACGAAATTTGTCAAGGTCGGTGGGATCAGTGAGGACTTTTCATCGTGATGGCCTGCTCACGATGGGTGCCGGCGTAACTCGTGTCGTCAAAGGACGAGGCGATCGCGCGGCACACCGTGCTGGTCATGGCCGCCCTCGCCGTCTGCGCGGTCACCGCCGCCCATCTCACCGACCGCACCAACACCCAGGCGCCACCACCCGAGCCCGGGATGGTGAATGGCCGATCCACACCACAAGATCCAGGAGACACTCTCTAACTTGTGAGGTGCGGTGGCATGTCGAGGCCCGGTCGGGCGACTCCGAGACAGGCCAGGTGCTCCGGTGGGAGTTCGACAACCAGGATGAAGCGCGGCGCATGGTGCAGCGCTGGATCCGCGCTGGCGGCGGGCGGTGGGGGAGCAGCCCGGTCGGGCTGCCAAGCCTGCCACCGCCGTCCGGCGCATGCGGCGTGGGCGGCGTGGGCGCCAGTCCCGGACGGCGGGCGCACGGCCGCGATCGCGGCACTATGCGCACTGCTCGCTGGCCACGGCGGTCACCGGAGCGCGCCACCGCCCCGAGTTGTCGCACACAGTAGGTTCAGGCCCCTTTTATGCCACCGGTGGGGCACTCCGGCTCCGGGAGCCTGGGCCGCACAATGACGGAGGTCGAGGGCTGATATGGAGAGGAGTTTCCCGTCTGCCGCCGTCCCGATCGGAGATCGCCCCGTTCGGTTGGTCGGCAGCGGGGTCCCACGGGCACCTGCGGAGGGTCGCCGGATTCCTGTGACCTGGGCGGAAGCCGGTCACAAGATCGCGCACCGATATCTTTCCAAACTGGCTACGCGGATTCGCCTTCTTCGCCGTTCCCCATGTGCGGGACAGCCCGTGGCCGTTGGAATCAGGTCAAGGGCGCCCAGAGCGCTCGCCGGTCACTGCCGCGATTCCACCACGACAGCCACGGTGAGCGGCAGGTTGGCGATTTGCCCGCCGCTCTCATCCGCCGCGAAACTCGCTCCATGGAGATCCTCCGTCGCCTGTTCTGCGACTACGTGACTGGCGAGCTGGCACCCGAAGCGCTTCCCCTGATCGGCGCCGAGGCGCTCGCAAGAGGCGTCGACTCCCCAGCGCTCCGGCAGTTGGCCGGGTACAACGCCCGAGACGATGTCCGGGACATTCAAGATCTCTATCTCGCCGCCATGGCCGAGCTGGGACTACCGATGCCGGATGCAGAAGCGGGTTGAACGTGCCCGACGGGGGCTTCGCAGCCCCCAGGCCCCCGCGGGCCGGAGCACTCATTCGCGCGAGACTGTCCGTTACGGGGAAGCGCGCCGTTCGCGCGAACGAGCACTCCGGTGCGCACTACGGGCGAACGGATGAACGGTGAACGACGGCATCCTACGGATGTCGCAGGTCAGGCAGCAGACGCGAGCGAATAGCGAACGATTAGCCACGGTGATCAAGGGGCATTCACGGTCACTCGCGGCACCCTGGAACGCCAGGTCAGCAACCCCGAGCGGCTCGATCCGAATGATTTCCAAGCTGACAGCGCGGGTTCGATTCCCATTCCGGCATCGAGCCCCGCAACCTCACGAACACGGTCCCAGCTACGGCGGAGGTTGTCGGGCTCCGTGGGCGTCCCGCGCCGAAACGGCGGGCGAGGTGGCGGCGGAAGTCCTTGAGTCGGGGCAGATGGATTGTTCGAGGCGGGAACCGTCTTCGTCGTGCCGGATGCCGCATTTCTTGTCGGGCCTCGGAGTCTCCTCAAGTGGATGCGCACCGCTCGAACACCACCTGTCTATCGGGCGTCGATGGTTCCGGCTCTAGTTGGATTTTGTGTTTACCGCGTTCCGGGTGTCGGCTAGTAGAGCCATCGGTCTAGTGTTGCGGGCCAGAAGTGGGTCTGGTGGTCGCCGGCTCCGACGGCGGGCGGGTCTAGGGTTCTGATCTGGTCCAGTAGGTCAGCGAGTTCTGCTAGTGCGTCTTGTTCGGTGTCTTCGTTCTCGGGCCAGTGGGTTAGGGCGGACGAGTTGGACAGGCGGCTGCCGAACAGGTGCAGTGAGCACAGCCAGTGGTTGATCGTGGAGTTGACGAACCTCGTGGCGCCGTCCGGCATGGCTGTTTCCAGTACCTCGCCGCTTCCCTGTGCTGCGGTGTACTCCCAGGTCACGTTGAAGTCTTCGTTGGTGAGGCGGCTCAACCGGTACGTCGTCGGCGTTGAGTGAAACGACACCTCGCTTATCAGGTCGTCTATCAGTGGTATGCCGCTGGAGGTCAGGGCCGCCTTTTGTGGGGCGGGGAGCCGCCAGGTGGACACGTCCGGTTCGGTGGCGCGTACTAACCGGCCGGCGCCTGCCCAGGAGGCGAGCGCTTCGAAGGTGGGAGGCGCGGGGAGATCGTCGACGGGCATATCGGTGAAGGTATCCGGGCGGCGGCGCGAGGCGGTTGTCTCTGGTCAGCGGAGGTAGTGGTGGGTTTTGTCTAGGAGGCCTCGGGATTTCAGTTCGGCTCGGAGGGGGATGGAGTCGTCCCAGACGCCGGAGTCGAGGGTGAAGCCGAAGTGGCTGGCGGCTTCGTCGCCGTCGCCGAGGAGTTGGCGGCGGAGGGGGGTGAGGTTCTGCCACCAGGGGGAGTGCCGGTTGATCGTGACATCGTCGCGCCAGCGGATCCAGCGGTAGGTGTAGCAGAGGAAGACCATTTTGCGGGTGATGGTCGAGAGGTTCGGGGAGCGGGAGTGCCAGAGGCGGCGGTCGAAGAGGAAGGCGTCGCCGGGGCGGGCGGAGATCTCCACGGTGCCCGGGGGGCGGGGGTGGTGACCGTCCGGGCCGGGCTCGGTGCGGTCGAGGGTGTTGCTGTACTGGCTGCCCGGTAGGACGAGCGTGCCGCCGCGGCCCGGTTCGGAAAGGTCGCTGAGGACGTAGGCGACCTTGATCGAGAACATCGGGCGGGGGTCCATGTCGAGGTCGGCGTTCTGGCGGTAGCCGTCCTGGTGCCAGCGCCAGGCGGGCGGGTCGTCCTCGGGGACGGGCGGGTTGACGTCGATGTGGCTGTGGTGGACGTAGATGTTCCAGCCGAGGTGGCCCCAGAGGTGGGGGAACGTGGCGGGGAGGTCGAGGAGTTCGGTGAACGCCTCGTCGCGGAAGACGGCGCCGAGGGTGTGCATCGCGCCGTGGGGGCCGAGGCGGCCGGCGCGTTCCTCGGCGGCGTGGACGCGGTCCACGGCCTGTTCGATGGTCGCTCTCAGGGGGTCGTCGAGGGCGCCGCGGATCAGGAGGTAGCCCTGCTCGGCAAAGGTGCGGCGATCGGCGTCGGTGATGCGCGCGTAGCGGGACGGCATCTGGTGCTCCTTCGCGGTGGGTGAACCGGTCGAACACTGAAGCGGGCGGCGGCGAAGAACCGTTGAAGAACCTTTGGAGGAGTGATCATGATTCGGAGATCTCCCGTGCGCGGCTCCCGCGTTCTCGTGGCCGAGGACGATCCGAAGCAGGCGCGGCTCGTCCGGGTGTACCTGGAGCAGGACGGGCACAGCGTGGTCGTGGTCGGGGACGGGCGGGAGGCGCTGGAGCAGACGCGGGCGCGGTGCCCGGACCTGCTGGTGCTGGACGTGATGATGCCCGGAGTGGACGGCCTGGACGTGTGCCGGATCCTGCGCGCGGAGTCGCCGGTGCCGATCCTGCTGCTGACCGCCCGTTCGCGGGAGGACGACCTGCTGCTCGGCCTCGATCTGGGTGCGGACGACTACGTCACCAAGCCGTACAGCCCGCGGGAGCTGTCGGCGCGGGTGCGGGCGCTGCTGCGCCGTGCGGGGGCGTCCGGGCCGGCGGACGGACGGGACGTGCTGCGGGTCGGGGATCTGGAGATCGACCCGGACCGGTTCGAGGTGCGGGTGGCGGGGCGGCGGGTGGAGCTGACGGCGAAGGAGTTCGGGATCGTGCAGGCGCTGGCCGCCGAGCCGGACCGGGTGTTCACCCGCGCGCAGATCCTGACGCTGGCGTTCGGGTTCGACCACCATGTGCTGGAGCGGACCGTGGACGCGCACGTGGGGAACCTGCGGCGAAAGATCGAGCCCGATCCGGCCAATCCCGTCTATGTGCGGACGGTGTACGGGCGCGGGTACCGGATCGGTCATGGGGCGCGGTAGGCGCGGCCTCCTGCGCCGTTTCCGGGTGCGGGTGTTCGCGCTGATCGTGCTGGTGGCGCTGGTGTCGACCGGGGCGACGGCGTGGCTGGCGGCGTACACGACGGGTGTGCAGCTCACCGAGTCCGCCGCGGTGGAGCAGGACACGATGGACACGATCCATCGCGTCCTGGTGGAGTACGGCACGCTGCACGGCACCTGGGAGGGGGTGGACCGGACGGTCCGGGAGCTGGGCGAGCGCACCGGGGAGCGGATCCGGCTCAGCACGCTCGACGGGGTCGTCGTCGCCGACACCGACACGCTGGCCGGGCGGACGGCCCGGCCGCCGTCGACGCGGCCGGCGACGTTCCTGGACGCCCGGCCGCGGCTGACGGCCGAGGCGGCGGGGCTGCCCGGGCCGCGCGGTGTCGCCGAGCTGATCGACCATCGGCGGCGGGTGCTGCGGCTGTCGACGTGCCTGACCCGCGGCGGCGTCCCGATCGGGCGGAGCGTGCTGGACGACGGCCGCTGGACGGTCGTGGCGACGGGCGGGGCGGCGGGGGCGCTCGCGGCGTGCCGGTCGCAGGCGGGGAGCAGCGCGGGCGAGCGGCGGGCCGACGGCCGGGAGCTGGAGACGTGCCTGGACCCGCCGGTGGTGACGCCGGTGCTGGATCCGTCGGGTGGGGGGCGGTTGCCGGGTTGCGCGGAGCAGGTGTACGCCGACCGGTTGCGGCCGCTGGCGCCGGTGATGCTGCAGCTGGAGCTCGGGTTCCGGGACGATCACGTGGGGCGGGTGGCGATCGAGCCGCAGCGGGCGCTGCCCGCGGCGGGGGCGGTGGCGGTGCTGGTGATCGCCAGTACCGTGCTGCTGAGCCGGCGGATGCTGTCGTCGATCGCGGCGGTCGGCCAGGCGGCGCTGCGGCTGGGGTCGGGCGACCTGTCCGGACGGGTGCGGGTCCGCGGCGACGACGAGATCGCCGATCTGGCGGTGGCGTTCAACCTGATGGCCGATTCGCTGCAGCGCAGCGAGGAGCGGCAGCGGCGGATGATCAGCGATATCGCGCACGAGTTGCGCACGCCGCTGGCCAACATCCGCGGCTACCTGGAGGCGCTGCACGACGGGGTGCTGGCGCCGGACCGCGGGCTGTTCGCGTCGCTGCACGAGGAGGCGGTGCTGCAGCAGCGGCTGATCGACGACCTGCAGGAGCTGGCGCTGGCGGAGTCGGGACGGCTGGTGCTGCACCGCGCGCGGGTGGACGCGGCGGAGCTGCTGGAGACGGTGCGCACCGCGCATCGCGCGATCGCGGAGACGGCGGGGGTGACGCTGCGGGTCCGGGCGTCCGGGGAGGATCTGCCGCCGGTGGACGCCGACCCGGACCGGCTGCGGCAGGCGATCGGCAACCTGGTGACGAACGCGGTGCGGGCGACGCCGCCCGGCGGTTCGGTGACGCTGCGCGCGGGCCGTCCGGACGGCCCGGGGACGGGCGTCGTCATCACGGTGGCGGACACCGGGTGCGGCATCGCGCCGGACGAGCTGCCCCGGGTGTTCGACCGGTTCTGGCGGGCCGACGCCGCGCGGGGCCGGGACACCGGGGGCCGCGGGCTGGGCCTGGCGATCGCGCGCGAGATCGTCCTCGCGCACGGCGGCTCGCTGACCGCCGACAGCGTCCTCGGGGCGGGTTCGGTGTTCGCGATCCGCCTCCCGGCCGGCTAGGTCTTGCGGTGGGCGACGACCGCGGCGATCTCGTCCGCCGAGACGTGGGCGTGCTGGACGCGGATCGGGACGTCCGTGCCCATCGGCAGGAACAGGGCGTCGCCGTTCCCGAGCAGCCTTTCCGCGCCGGGCCGTTCGAGCACGGCGCGGCTGTCGGCGGCGGACGGCAGCGTGAAGGCCAGGCGGGACGGGACGTTCGCCTTGATCGGTTCCGTGACGACGCCGGCGGACGGGCGACGCGTCGCGAGGACGAGGTGGATGCCGGCGGCGCGGGCGAGCCGGGTGATCCGGACGATCGCGTCCTCGGCGTCGCGCGGCGCGGCGGCCATCGGACCGGCGAGTTCGCGGACGACCGCGAGCACGTACGGGTACGGGGTGTCGCCGCGGCCGGGGGACGCCTCCTCGCCCGCGCCGATCGCCCGGTTGAGGTCGTCGATGTGGCGGTGGCCGGAGGCGGCCAGGTGGTCGTAGCGGCGGTCCATCTCGGCGAGGACCCACGCGAGCGCTTCGACGGCTTCGCGAGCGTCCGTGATGACGGGCCGGAGGAGGTGCGGGACGCCGTCGTACCTCGTCAGGTCGCGCGGTCGGGCGTCGGCGAGGAGCATGCGGACGCGGTCCGGCTCCGCCCGCAGGAGGATCGAGGTGATCATCCCGTTGAGGCTCGCCGACGTGTCCGCCTCGTCGCCGGCGACGAGCAGGTGCGGCAGTTTCGCGGCGTTCACCGCGATGGCGGCGCCCGTGACGTCCTTGCCCAGGCCGAAGACCAGCGGGTGCCGCTGCTGCGCCGCCACCGGGTGGCGCAGCACGGCGCCGAGGGCGACGGTCTCCCTGTCGTCGTTGGGGATCTCCACGCGCATCGCCGGCCCGCCGCGAAGGATCCGGGCGCCCGCGATCGTGCGCTCGACGTGCTCGGTGAACGCGGCGGTCTCGGCGTCCCCGACCTCGTCCCCGACCTCGATCTCGTACCGGCTGACCGTCGGTCCGCGGGTGAACCCGGTGACCCGGGCGTCGATGGCGAGGCGTCCGAGCAGGCCGGTGAGCAGGCGCACAACGGCGTCGTTGGCCTCGGTGCGCGGCCGGGCGGGGCCGCCGGGGCTCAGCAACGACAAGCCCGGCCAGGCGGACGGACGCCCGACGCGTTCGAGCACGCGCGCCACCGCGGCGGCGTCCGAGGGCCGGTCCCCGGGGTCCTTGGCGAGCAGGGACCGGACGAGTTCGTCCAGTTCGGCGGGGATGTCGGGGCGCAGCTCGCGGGGCGAGGGCGCGGGCCTGGCCAGGTGCTGGGCGACGACGGACCCCAGGCCGTCGCCGGTGAAGACGTACCGGCCGGTGAGCATGTGGAACAGGGTGCAGCCGAGGGCGTACAGGTCGGCGCGCCCGTCCAGGGGTTTGCCCTCGGCCTGTTCGGGGGGCATGTAGGCGACGGTGCCCATCCGGGCGCCCGTCACCGACAGCCCGGCCGTGGCGCCTTCGAGCCGGGCGATGCCGAAGTCGCAGATCTTCACCCGGCCGTCCGGCAGCAGGATCAGGTTGGCCGGTTTGATGTCGCGATGCACCACCCCGGCGGCGTGCGCGGCCGCGAGGCCCGCGGCCGTCTGGGCCCCGTAGTCCGCGACCCGCTCGACGGGCAGTCCGCCGGGGTGCCGGGACAGGACCTCGCGCAGGTTCCGCCCGTCCAGCAGTTCCAGCACGAGGAACGGACGGCCGTCGTCCTCGCCGACGTCGTGGACCGCGGCGATCGCCGGGTGGGACAGGCGGGCGGCGGCGCGGCCCTCGCGGCGGAAGCGGGCCATCGCCCGGGCCGCCTCGGGCTCGTCATGCCGGTCGCGCAGTAGGACCTTCACCGCAACGGGACGGTCCAGGGCCAGGTCGAGGCCCCGCCACACCTCGCCCATGCCGCCGCGCCCCAGCAGTTCGTCCAGGCGGTACCGGCCCGCCAACTCCAGTCCCGGCTGCACGACCCCGCCCTCGCCCCGCTCCGTCCGCACGGACCGGACAAAGCCTAGTGCGGGCATTGCGATTGAATTTTCAACTTGTTACCGTGCATGCATCTGGTTGAAGCTTCAATTACAGAAGGAGGTCTCGATGAGCGTCGCCCTCGTGCGGAACCCCGGAGACGGTCCGCGCTTCGACTACTACGACATCGACATCGAACAGGTCGTCTCGACCACCGAGACCGACGGGGTGCTCACCGCCTCGCGCTTCGTCATGCGGCCCTCCGGCGCGCCGCCGCTGCACACCCACGGCCGCGAGGACGAAGCCTGGGTCGTCCTGTCCGGCGAGGTCCGCTTCTGGGTCGGCGGGACGACCCTGGACGCGTGCGACGTGCACGTCGCCGAACCCGGCGCGTTCGTCTACGGCCCCCGGCACGTCCCCCACACGCTCCAGCCGGTCACCTCCACCGCCGAGATCCTCCAGATCAACAACCCCGGGGCCATCGAGGGCTACTTCAAGGGCATCGGGCCCGCCGGCGGGCGCGCCGACGCCGACCACCTCGACCTCCTGGAGAGCTACGGGGTGACCGTCCTCGCCGGTCCGCCGCCCGCCTGACCGCCGTCGCGTACGCTTGACCGGTGTTCTCCCCCCAGGGCCCGTCGCTGCGCGAGCTGGCGGTGCAGGCGCTGTCCTCCGTCGAGCACGGCTACGACCTGCTCGCCCCGAAGTTCGACCGGACGCCGTTCCGCACCCCCGACCGCGTCCTCGACGCGACCGCCGAGGCGCTGCGCCCGCTCGGGCCGTTCGGCGACGGGCTGGACGTGTGCTGCGGCACCGGCGCGGGCGTCCGGGCCCTCGCCCCGGTCTGCCGGGGCGGGATCACGGGCGTCGACTTCAGCGCCGGCATGCTCGCGCAGGCGCGCCGAGCCCATCCCGACGCCGCCTGGGTGCGGGCGGACGTCCGCGCCCTGCCCTTCGCCGACGCCTTCGACCTCGCGGTGACCTTCGGGGCGCTCGGGCACCTGCTGCCCGCCGAACGTCCCGCGCTCTTCGCCGGCGTGCACCGCGCGCTGCGGCCCGGCGGGCTCTTCGCGTTCCCGATCGGCGCGCCGCCGCCGCCGACGTCCCCCCTGTACTGGGCGCTGCTCGGCTTCGACGCGGCGATGCGGGTCCGGAACGCCGTCTGGCGGCCCCCGTTCGTCATGTACTACCGCACCTGCCCGCTGGGCGCCGTCCGCGACGACCTGGCCGCCGCGGGCTTCACCGTGACGACCGTCCCCCTGACGTCCCTCGGACGGCGCGACGACGGGAGCCCCCGGGGCCGCCTCGTCCTCGCCCGCCGTCCGGCCACGACGGGCTCCTGACCTCGAACGACGTCGCGGGCCCGAGCGTGTTCTCCGTCCCGGTGGGCAGGAAGACCGCCATGAAGGTCGTCGTCATCGGGGGTACGGGCCTGATCGGGTCCAAGGTCGTGGCGAGGCTCGCCGAGGACGGGCACGAGGCGGTGGCGGCGTCGCCGAACACCGGCGTCGACGCCCTCACCGGCGAGGGCCTCGCCGAGGCCCTGGACGGCGCGTCCGTCGTCGTGGACGTGTCGAACTCCCCGTCCTTCGAGGACGCCGCGGTGCTGCGCTTCTTCGAGACGTCCACCGGCAACCTGCTCGCCGCGGAGCGGAAGGCCGGGGTCGGCCACCACGTCGCGCTGTCGGTGGTGGGGACCGCGCGGCGGCCCGACGTGGGGTACTTCCGGGCGAAGCTCGCCCAGGAGAAGCTGATCAAGGAGTCGGGGATCCCCTACTCGATCGTGCACGCCACGCAGTTCTTCGAGTTCGTCCGCCGGATCGCCGACGAGGCCGCGGACGGCGACGCCGTCCGGATCGCCCCGGTCCTGTTCCGTCCCGTCGCGGGCGACGAGGTCGCCGCGACGGTCGCGCAGACGGCGTCCGGCACACCGCTGAACGGCACCGTCGAGATCGCCGGCCCGACGCAGTACCGGATGGACGACTTCTTCCGCGAGGCCCTCGCGACGTGGGACGACCCGCGCGAGGTCGTCACCGACCCGCACGCCCGCTACTTCGGCGCGGAGATGCACGAGGGCGACCTGGTCCCCGACAACGGCGCCGTCCTCGGCGAGACCGACTACACCACCTGGCTCCAAACCACCCCCCACTGACCCCCACCCCGGGCCGGGCCGGCGTCCGCGGACGATCCGGCCGCGAGGTCCGCCCGAACGTGGCCATTTCCCTCACTTCGCCTTCGCGGGGCCAGGAGCCGTACGAGCATGGGAGCGCACCGACGTCGAGGAGCCCCCCATGTCTTTCACCGAGCACATCGCGCCGATCTTCCGTGCGGCCCTGGAGGTCCTGCGGGAGGAGGGCCGGCCGATGCAGCCCGCCGAGGTTCGGGAGGCGGTGGCGACCCGGGTGGCCATCGCTCCCGAGCACGAGAGCCTCAATGCCCACGGGCAGGTCCGCTGGCACGCGCAGCTGGGTTTCCGCACCGGGGAAGCGGCGTCGCTGGGCTGGATGACCAAGCGGAACGGCTGGGCGATCACCCCGGTCGGTAGCCAGGCTCTCGAGGAGTTCTCCGGAGACGAGCTCTACCGGGAGTTGGTGCAGCGGTATCGTGCGCGGCGGCAGGCGACCGAGGTGCGGTCCTACACAGACCCTCGATGGGCGCAGGTGCGGGACGCGCTCGCGCGGGTGGCCCCCGGGTTCTGGACGACCTACGGGGACCTCGCCGGGTTGGTCGGGCTGTCGGCCATGTCCGTCGGCGGCTTCATGGCCGAGGCCGCGGTTCCGGGTGCGCACAGGGTCCTGCAGCGCAGCGGCAAAGTCGCGAAGGGGTTCCGCTGGCCGGACCCGGAGCGCACGGACGATCCGTACGATGTGCTGCGGCAGGAGGGGCTCACCTTCGACGGTGCCGGGCGGGCCGACCCCGCGAAGCGGATCACCGTCGAGGATTTCCGCGGCATGTTCCCCGAACTGGCCGGCCGAACGCCCGCTCGGGACGCCGACGAGGAGCCCGACGAGGGCCCCGGGCCCTTCGACCAGTTCCAGCAGAACATCAGCTATGCGCGCCAGCTCGTTCGCGGCGGCAAGAGCCTGGAGCACCTCGGGGTGGGCGCCTTCGATGTCACCGACCTCTACCGCGCGGCCTGGAGCCAGGCCGTCGCGGCGATCGACCACTGGGTCACCCGGGAGATCGTCGACCGGGGCGTCGTGCTCGCGCTGCGCCCCGGTGTGCCGCGCCCGGCCAAGTTCGACAAGCTCACGATGCCCGTCCAGTTGTTCGAGCGGATCCACCACCATTCGGAGCCGCTCGCGGAGACGTTCCGCACATACCTGGAGGATCACTTCGAGTTCAAGACGTTCCAGAGCCCCGAGAAGATCGCGGAAGGCTTCGCGCACGTCAGCGAGGTGAAGCTCTGGGTGAAGGTGGCGGAGATCCTCACCGCGCAGGACCCGAGTTCCCCGGTGACGTCCGACGAGGTGCGCACCAGGATGCGGGAGATCGCCCGGCGCCGGAACAACATCGCCCACACCGCCGACCACGATCCCGGGCAGCCGGACCAGAAGCTGCCCATCACCGCGGACGAGGCGGAGGAGACCATCGACTGGCTGGAGTCGATCGCGATCGCGATCCAGGAGGCCGTCGGGGACCCGCCCGCGGCGACGGCCGACTACGACTCACCGCCGTTCGCGCCGGGCGTCCTGGGGGACGTCCCCGAGCACTCCGGCGGCCGCCGGGCGGACGCGCCGGGCGCGAAGCCGCAGTGGGACGAGGAGAGCCTGCTGCAGGCGATCGCCCGGCATTGCCCCGACGACGTCGCGTCGACGCTGCTGCGGGTGTACCGGCACGCCGAGCGCAAGGCGGCGTTCCGCGGCTATCACTATGGCGAGGGCGAGTACCCCTCCGTCACGGCCCGGTTCAGCGTCGGGACGGACGAGGCGTCCGTCTGGAGCATCTACGTCGGTGTCTCGAAGTCCGTTCTCTCGATCAACTTCGGGGCGCTGCGCGGCCACGGGGTCCCCGTCGACGCCCTCACCCGGCTGGCGGCGGCCCTCTCAAGGCTTCCGGGCTGCGAGAAGCTGCCCGGGCAGTTGCGGACGTCGGGGTATGCCGACCGCGTTTCGATCGAACCGACCGCGCTGGGTCGGCCGAAAACGCCCGAAATCGTCATCACCGCGTTCGACGAGCTCTTCGGCTCGGCCAACGGAAGGGCCTGACGCGCGGACGTCGTCAACGGCCGGATCCGCCTTGGGGCCGCGTGCCGTGCGTCCATGTGGGGCGCGACTTGTGGCGGTGGACGGTTTCTTTGCCGGGCGGGGTCGGTTGGGGCTCGGCTGGCCGGGTATCGCTTGCCTGAAATATTGGCATATCACCTGGTCAGGGAGGGGTTCTCATGACTGGGACGATGCGAGCTCCCCGCAGCCGCGGCATGCTCAGCGGGCTTCTGCTGGTGCTGCTGGCGCTGTGGGGCGGGCTCATTCCGTTCATCGGGCCGTACTTCGACTTCGGCTTCGGGTCGAGCGATCCGTGGGTGTGGTCCAACGACTGGCTGGTCCTGTCGGTCCTGCCGGCGATCGCCGTGGGGATCGGCGGCCTCATCCTCATGTTCACCGCGAACCGGCCCGTCGCCATGTTCGGCGGGTGGCTGGCGGCCCTCGGCGGGCTGTGGTTCGTCGTCGGCACCACCATCGCCGCGCTGTGGAACATGGGCGTGGGGACGGCGCTCGGCGGCGAGGCGCGGCAGATCACCGAGCGGCTGACCTTCTTCGAGGGGCTCGGCGCCGTGATGATCCTGCTGGCGGCGCTGGCACTGGGCCGGTTCCTGGTGGTCGGCGTGCGGGAGGCACGGCGCGCGGAGGCCGAACGGCGCCCCGTCGACGACCGCGCGGGTCCCGAGTACACCGCCGTCCCGGCGCAGCGCAAGCGGCACTTCCACCTCGGCAGGCCGAAGGCGGGCACCGGCGCGGGACGGTCCACGCGCAGGGAGTGACGCCCGGCGGACCCCGGACCGGACGCCGCGGTGACTACGATTGCCGCGGGTTCGGTCGGGAGTTCGTGGAGGACGGGCATGACATCGCCGCGCAGGATCGGTGCGCCGGACGCCAAGAACCGGACGGCGCTGCTGGACGCGGCGGAGCTGCTGATGCTCGAGGAGGGGTACGCGGCGGTGACGTCGCGGCGGGTCGCGGCGAAGGCCGGGCTCAAGCCCCAGCTCGTCCACTACTACTTCCGGACGATGGACGAACTGTTCCTGGAGGCGTTCCGGCGGCGGGCCGAGGAGGGCGTCGAGCAGCAGGAGCGTGCGCTGGCCTCGGCGCAGCCGCTGCGGGAGCTGTGGGCGTTCGGCACCGACCCGGCGGCGACCGCGCTGACGATGGAGTACGTCGCGCTGGCGAACCACCGCAAGAGCCTGCGGGACGAGATCGGCCGGTACGCCGAGCGGATGCGGGTGATGCAGGCCGAGGCCATGGAGCGGCTGGCGGAACGGTACGGGATCGACCTCGGGGAGTATCCGGCGCCGTTCCTGTCGGCGCTGCTGACGAGCCTGTCCCGGCTGGTGACGATGGAGAGATCCCTCGGGATGTCGGTGGGGCACGACGAGACCGACGCGGTCGTCGAGCGGTTCCTGCGCCGGTTCGAGGGCCCCGCGCGCGAGGGGCCCCGGACGGCCGGGGCGTCCGGGGCCGGGTAGCGGTCCGTCAGTCGAGGACGTAGCGGGGGCGGGCGTGCGCGCCGTGCTCCCGCTGGCGGCGGACGGCGTACGCGCCGGGCGCGACGCCGCTCGCGCCGTGCTCGGGGTGCATGAGGTAGGCGACGGCGGACGTCTCGAAGACGCCGAGGCTCAGCAGCGTGGAGTCCTGGACGTGCGTCGTCCAGCGGCACGTGCCCGGTTCGGCGACGAGGGAGTGCGTGTTGCCGCCCGCGACGCCGCGGAGCAGCTCGACGCCCTCGGGCGGCACGTCCGTCCAGGCGGCGTTCGTCCGGACGTGGACGGACGCGGACAGGACGTGCAGCGGGACGACGATCAGGTCGCCCTGCGCCTGCAGGCCGTCGATGACGGGGACGGCGAGCGACGCGTCGAGGCGGGCGAGGTCGGACAGGACGGTCATGTGATCACCTTCAGGTTCGGCGGGCGAGCGCGGCGTACTGGTCGGCGGACAGGCCGTAGGTCCAGCCGGCGGCGGCCACGGGGTCGGTGAAGTGGCCGGGGACGGTGAGCCCGTAGCGGCGGCGGGTGCCGTCGCGTTCGCGGGAGCCGTTGACGGCCAGCAGGACGCGGCCGTCGCCGCGCAGGTCGTAGAGGCGGAGTTCGTGGCCCGGGTTGCCGGGGTCGGGCGCGGCGCCGAGCAGCGTCAGCCCGAGGGCGTCGACGTAGGCGGGCCAGCCGACGCGTTCCAGCGCGCACCGCCTGACCTCGACGTTCTCCTCGCGTTCGATGCGCGCGGCGTCCGGGTCGTCGATCACCCAGGACGGGACGGGCGTGCCGTGCCACGCGTGGACGGTCCAGCCGTCGCGGTACCGGACGGCGGGGCCGTCGGCGCTGTGCAGGCGCACCTCGCCGCGGTCGCCGGCGGGTTCGGTGCGGATCTCGGCGGGACGTTCGGAGACGACGCAGACGTCGCGGCCGGGCCACCAGGGGCCGCACCCGCGGACGAGCGCCGCCCAGGGGGCGATCCGGCGGTCGAGGCCGGGGGCGAAGGCGGCCCCGGCCAGGCGGCGCAGGGCGTCGTGGCGCGCGACCCAGGAGACGCATCGGCTCGCCGTCCAGAACGCCCGCCGGAAGGGTCTGCCGGACGACTCCAGGGCTCGGTCGAGTGTGGCGAGGTGCGACCGTTCGAGCGGGCCGGCGACCTCCCACCGGAGGTGGGTGTCGGCGCCCCTCAGGGTGCGGTCGATGTGCGTCCGGATCTCGCCTTCCAGCTCGATGGCGAGCCGGTCGAGGCTCTTCGGCAGCGGCCAGGCGGACGGACGGCCGGGGGGTTCGTCGCGGCGGGGCCGGTGGGCCGGCGGGACGGTCATGGCGGCCGTGGCCGGGGACGCCACCCAGTGGAAGCGGGGCGGGTCGTGCCCGATCCGCCGGTACAGCTCGGAGATGGCCGCTTCGGCGGCCGGTCGGTCGGCGGGCTCGGTGGAGAGGAGGCGGCCCAGCCATTCGTCGCGGACTTCGGCGGCGTCACGCCGCGGGACGGCGCTCACCGCATCGGGGCGGTGCGCCCCTTTCCGTGGATCATGCCCGGATGCTGGCAGACCGGCGCGCCCGCTGTCCAGCGGGTTTCGCGGTAGGGGGTCAGCGCTGCTGGTGCGGCGGCGGCTGCTGCTGGTGCGGCTGCTGCTGCTGGTGCATCGGGGCGGGGACGTGCCCGGCGGGCTGCTGCCAGCCGCCCGGGGGCACCTGCGGCGCGGCGGCACGGGTGCCGGACGACAGCTGGAAGCCGAGGCCGATGAGGACGAACGTCAGCCCGGCGACGATGAAGTTCAGGCACGTGGCGAGCTGGATCTGGATCTCGGCCTTGTCCCCGTCGGGCTCGTCGCCCCGCGCGCCGGCGACGAGGGTGCCGAACAGGGCGAAGGCGATGAGGACGACCCCGATGCCGGCGCAGACCACGAAGAGGGGGCTGATCTTCTTTCCAGGCATTCCCGAACAATAGCGACTCGTCCCCGTACGCACCGTCAGGGCGCCTGTTTCGGACGGTCCGATTCACCGGCTCGCGCGCCCGGCCCGGGGCGCGGCGGCGCCGGACGGGCCGGTGCCCCGCCGGGGGCGTTTGCGAGCGTCCGGTTCGGGGATGCGGCGCCCATGCGCCGACCTCATCGTCTGATCATGGACAACACCCTCCTTCTGCTCGCCGAGGGGTACGCGTGGCTGCCCGGCCTCTTCCGGGGCACCGACCGGCCGGCCGTCCGCACCCGGCTGCTGGGCAAGCCGACGGTCGCGCTGCGCGGGCCGGACGCCGTGCGGTTCTTCTACGACGACGACCACGTGCGGCGGCGCATGGCCCTGCCGGAACCCGTGCTCAGCACGCTGTTCGGGCACGGGGGCGTCCAGACGCTCGACGGGCACGCGCATCGTGTCCGAAAAGAGCTGTTCGTATCGCTCCTGGAGGACCCGGAGGGCGTCGAGGGGCTCGTCGCGCACGTCCGGGCCGCATGGGACGAGCTGGTGCGGTCCTGGGAGGAGCGTTCGCGCGCCGTGGTGTTCGACGAGGCGAGCCGGGTGCTCGCGCGGGGCGTGTGCCGGTGGGCGGGCATGCCGCTGAACGACGACGCCGCCGACCACCTCGCCCGCGACGTCACGGCCATGGTCGACGGGTTCGCGACGCCCGGCCCCCGGCACTGGCGGGCGCGGGCGGCGCGGCGGCGGCAGGAGGCGTGGGTCGCGGGCCTGGTGAGCGAGGCGCGGGCGCGGTCGTCCGGGGAGGGCGGCGGCCCGCCGGCGCGGTCGGCGATCGCCGTGGTGGCCCGGCACCGGGACGCGGACGGGCGGCTCCTCGACCCCCGCACGGCCGCGATCGAGCTGCTGAACATCGTCCGTCCGACGGTCGCGGTCGCCTGGTTCGTCACGTTCGCGGCGCACGCGCTGCACCGGTGGCCGGAGCACCGGGAGCGGCTGGCGTCCGGGGACGACGCGTTCGCGACGGCCTTCGCGCACGAGGTGCGGCGGTTCTACCCGTTCGCCCCGTTCGTCGGGGGCGCGGCGGTGCGCGGCACGCGGTGGCGCGGGGAGACGATCCGGGGCGGGGCGCTCGTCCTGCTCGACCTGTTCGGGCAGAACCACGACCCGGCGCTGTGGGACGAGCCGTACCGGTTCGACCCCGACCGGTTCGCCGGCGCCGAGATCGACCCGGACGTCCTCGTCCCGCAGGGCGGCGGCGACCCCCGCACCGGCCACCGCTGCCCCGGCGAGACGATCACCGTCGAGGTGCTGAAGTGCCTCGGCGTCCGGCTGGCGCGCCTGCAGTACCACGTGCCGCCGCAGGACCTCGCCGTCCCGCTGCGGCGCGTCCCGACCCGGCCCCGCAGCGGGTTCGTCATCGCGGGGGTGCACACGGCCCCGGCCCCGCGCGGAACGGGCGCTCACCGTGCGTCATGAACAACTGTTTGACCTGCGGAATCTAGGTTAGAAGGGGTGAAAGCTCTCCAATTCCGAAGGGGGAAGTCATGGCGGAACGGAGAGAGACCTCGGCGCACGCGGCTCCGGGGGGCCGCGAGCTCGAACAGGACGAGTTCCACGTGTGGGAGGACCGGACGCGGGTGTTCCTGCAGCCGGTCGCCGCACCGTCCATCCTCGGACTGTTCGGGTTCGCGGGCGCGACCATGATGGTCGGCGCCTGGCAGGCCGACTGGTACGGCAATCCGACCACGCCGCTGGTGCTGTTCCCGTTCGTCCTCATGTTCGGGGGGCTCGCGCAGTTCCTGGCGGGAATGTGGTCGTACCGGGCGCAGGACGGCCTGGCCACGGCCATGCACGGCATGTGGGGCGCGTTCTGGCTGGCGTGGGGGCTGATGTGGCTCATGGTCTCCGCGGGCGTGTTCCCCGTCGAACTCGTTCCCGCCTTCGGTGAGTCGAACGCGGCGTTCGCGTTCTGGTTCGTCCCGCTGGCCGTCATCACCGGCTTCGGCGCGTTCGCCGCGCTCGGCCGGAACATGATGCTGACGCTGCTGCTGGCGGCGCTGGCCGTGGGCGCGGGGTTCACCGCGGCGGGGTTCTTCGCCGGATCGACCTGGCCGCTGCGCATCGGCGGCTGGCTGTTCGTGGTGTCCGCGGCGATCGCGGTCTACACGGCGGCGGCGATGATGATGGAGAACACCGTCGGGCGGACCGTCATGCCGCTCTTCAAGACCCGCCGGGGCAAGTACGTCCCGGAGGGCCCCGGACCCAGCAGGCCGCTGGAGTACCGGTACGGCCAGCCGGGCGTCAAGATCGGCCAGTGACCCGGCCCGACTCCATGCCGCTCCTTCCCGGTTGCGGCATGGAGTCCCCTTTGTCGGGTTTACCGTCCCCCTCCCCTATCCTGGGCCGCACATGACCCACGAGGCCCAAGGGGAGCGGTATGCCGATCAAGGTCCGGCGGACGGCACGGCGTGCGTGGCGGCGGGTCGCCCGGGCCTACCTGCAGGCCTGCGCCCGGGACGACGCGGCCGGCCGCGGCGTCCAGGTGCCGAGCGGCGTGTGGGTCTGCGAGCGCTGCGAGCACGCGGTGCTCGAACTCGCGGCGTTCCGCGAGCACCTGCGCGTCGTCCACTCCCTGTGACGCGCGCCGACGCCGCGCGCGGCAACGGTGATCGGCAGCGCGCCCCTACCGTCGGGACGGCGGTCTGTGCCAGGATTTGATCACGATTTCATGGTCATTTCTCATCATTTCTTGAGACTCATCGCATAGAACCGGATACATGCGCTTCACACGTCGAAGGTTCCTGGTCCTGGGCGGCGCCGTCGGGCTCACCGGCGGGGCGGCACTGGTCAGCGGCACGGCCCCCCTCCGCGGGGCCGAGGCCCCCGCGGCCCCCGCGACCGGTCCGTACGTGACCATGCCCGAACTGCGGCCCCCGCAGATGAGCGCGCGCCGCGGCGGCGTCCCCGAGAAGGGGCTGGTGTTCCTCGGCCCGTTCCGCGGCACCGCGCACGCCGACGGGCTGATCGTCGACGACGAGGGCGAGCCCGTCTGGGTCAACACGTCCCTGCAGACCATCACGGACCTTCGCGTGCAGACCTTTGAAGGGCGGCCCGTCCTCACCTACTGGGAGGGCGAGCGCCGCACCGGCGGCTACGGCTGGGGCAAGGGCGTCGTCCTCGACGACGCCTACCAGAAGATCGCCGAGGTGCGGGCGGGCGGCGGCGAAGGCGTCCAGGTCGACCTGCACGAGTTCCAGCTCACCGACCGCGGCACCGCGCTGATCGTCGCGTACCCGCTGGTCCGCGCCGACATGCGCGCCATCGGCGGGCCGCGGGACGGGCACGTCTTCGACAACCGCGTCCAGGAGATCGACGTCCGGACCGGCCGGGTGCTGTTCGACTGGAGCGCCCTCGAGCACATCGACATCGCCGAGACCGTCACGCCCCTCGCCGACAACGCCGACGGGACGGACGGCAAGCCGTTCGACCCCGTGCACGTCAACTCCGTCGAGGCCGACGGCGACGCCCTCCTGCTCTCCGCCCGCAACACCAGCGCCCTCTACCGGATCGACCGCCGGACGGGCGCGATCCGCTGGCGGCTCGGCGGCACCCACGGCGACTTCGAACTCGGCGAGGGCGTCGAGTTCAAGTGGCAGCACGACGCCCGCCGCCGCCCCGACGGGACGATCACGCTGTTCGACAACGCGATCACCGAGGCCGAGACCGGCTCGTCCCGCGGCATCATCCTCAAGGTCGACGAGCGCGCCCGCCGCGCCGACCTCGTGTGGGAGTACACCGACGGCGTCACGTTCGCCCACTACATGGCGAACATGCAGATCCTCCCCGGCGGCAACGTGTTCCTCGGCTACGGCTCGACCGCCTCCGCCATCGAGTACACCCCGTCCGGCGAGGTCGTCTTCGAGCTCGAGACCGGCCAGTCGTCCTACCGCGCGTACCGCCAAGCGTGGACCGCCCAGCCCGGGACGCCGCCGCTACTGGCGTCCCGCTCCACGGCGAGCGGCATGCGCCTGTACGCGAGCTGGAACGGCGCCACCGAGGTCGCGGCCTGGCGGTTCCTCACCGGGCCCGACTCGTCCCGGCTGTCGGCCGCGGCGACCGTCCGCCGCACCGGTTTCGAGACGTCCGCGCACGTCAAGCGGGCCGCGACCGCCGTCGCCGTCGCGCTCGACGCGGACGGCGCCGAACTCGCCCGCTCGATCCCGCTCAACACCCGCAACAAGGCCGCCTCGGCCTGACGGCGGCCGGTTCAGGCGCCGAACCCGGGGATGCGCGGGCGCAGCGACGCGGGCGGCTCACCGATCCCGCCCGACGCGAACCGCACGACCACACCGCCCTCCGCCTCGCCCGCCAGCTGCATCGCGAGAACCCCCGTCTGCTTCTCGGGAGCGGGCGGGGCCCCGCCGGACACGCACATGGAGCCGCCGCCGAACTCGTGGAAGGTGAGCGTGCAGCCGCCCTGGAGGTCGCCCGAAGACTCTCCCCCGCCTTCCGTCACGGTCGTGAAGCTCAGCCCGGACGGCCGGACCTCCGTCACCGACACCGCGGCGATCGTCCCGTGACCGCCCACGGCGATCTCGACCGGGCCGGTCACGAGGATCTCGCAGTTCCCGTCGGCGCAGGCCGCGACGCTCGTCCCGTCCGCCGCGGTCGCGGGCGCGGCCTCCGGCGTCCCGCCGCCGCAGCCGCCCGCCGCCGGGACGACGAGCAGGGCCGCGGCCACGAGCGGCAGCGCGCGCGGATTCCGTGGCCGTACCGGCGATGTCCGCTCAGTCATGCCGCACTGCCCTCCTTTTCGACGGGCGGCCAGCGTAACGAGGTCCCCCCGGGAGGGGTCCCGCGCTCGCGGAAACGTGCACCATTTCGGCATTATTCGGCGGTTGGCCGGTCATGGACAATCAATGTCGCGTTTCCCTTTCGCCCGTTCCACGGTGCCAAGATCGCCGTATGCGGCGCGGTCTTCTGATCCTCATCGGCGGCGCGGTGCTGGTCTGGGCGACCCTCCGCTGGGGCTGGATTCCCGTCCTCGTGGCGGCCGCCGTCCTCGGCGGGCTCGTCCTGGCCCGCAGGCGCGCCCGGCCGCCGCGGGGCCACCCGGGCGACGGCATCGGCGTCCGTCCCGTGGCTGGCCGGCTGAATCCCCCGGCCCCGGGTGCGTGACCCGCGACCCTATTCGCAGAACCCCGGCATCGGGCCGTCAGTGTCGGCGAGCATCGCGTGCGCTGCTCTCCAGGGCGCCGGCGTTGAGGGCCCGCAGCCGGTCGAGCTCGCGGCGGTCGCGCTTGGTGGGACGTCCCGCGCCGCGCTCGCGCCGGGCGATCGGTATGAGCGCCTCGCGCGGCGGCGGAGGCGGGCTCTTGTCGGTCAGGCACTCGGCCGCGACGGGCGCGCCGACCCGCTTGCGGATGACCTTCCGCACCACCACGATCCGCTCCCGCCCCTCGAGCCGAAGCCGGATCTCGTCCCCCTCCTTCACGGACGTCGCGGCCTTCGCACGCTCGTCGTTCACCCGAACGTGCCCCGCTTTACACGCCGCCGTGGCCTGCGACCGCGTCTTGACCAGCCGCACCGACCACAACCAGAGGTCGACCCGCACCGACCCGCCTTCTGCCATGGTGACGACTGTAGCCAAGCGCCCACCCCACCGGTCACCCCATTTTCACCCCCCGCCGACCGCGCGGAACACCCCCACCGACCCACCTGACAACCTCCCCGCGCTCCCGAGCGCGGACAGCAGCTACCAACCGCTGGGGGCAGGTGTGGGGTGGGGTGGGGCCGGTCGTCCGGGTGGACGGCCGGCCCCGGGTGGGTGTCAGCGGGTTCGGGTGCGGAGGCCGTGGCCGTAGCGGAACAGGGGGTCGTAGTCGCGGTCGCCGATGTTGACGGGCTCCTGGGCCTCGCTGCGGGGCCAGGAGACGGGGAGCTTGCCGGTGAAGGGCTCGCGGCCGAACAGGACGTCCGCGACGCCGGCGCCCTCGCTGCCGGGCAGCCAGGACATGACGAACGCGTCCATCTTCGGCAGGAGGTCGGTGACGATCTGGGGGCGGCCCGCGACGTCCAGGACGACGCAGGTGTCGATGGCGGCGCAGACCTTCTCGACGTTCGCACGGTCGGCGGCCGAGAGGTTCAGCGTGTGGCCGTTGCCGACGTCGCCGACGCCCTCGGCGTACGGGGTCTCGCCGACCACGACGACGCCCACGTCGGCGCCGTCCGTGGGGGCGGACGCGTCGGCGCTGTAGGTGACGTCGTCCGCGTACTGCTCGATGCCCTCCAGGATGGTGGTGCCGGGGATGATGTCGCCGGACTGCCCCTGCCACGTGACGGTCCAGCCGCCCGCCTGGTTGCCGATGTCGTCGGCGTTCACCCCGGCGACGTAGATGTCGTCGCGGCGGTCGAGGGGCAGCGCCCGGTCGTCGTTCTTCAGCAGCACCTGGGATTTCGCGACGGCCTCGCGGGCGACGGCGCGGTGCTCGCGGGAGCCGATATCGGACGCGTTGGAACGGTCGGTGTACGGGCGTTCGAACAGTCCGAGCTCGAACTTCGCGGTGAGGATGCGGCCCACGGCGTCGTCGATGCGGGACACCGGGACGCGGCCCGCCTCGACCTCGGCGATGAGCGTCTCCACGAACTGCGGGGCGCTGTAGGGCTCCATGAACATGTCGACGCCCGCGTTGACGGCCGTGCGGACCTGCGTCGGGAAGTCGCCCGGGATCTGGTGGATCGCCTCCCAGTCGCTGATCAGGAAGCCCTCGAAGTCCATCCGGCCCTTGAGGACGTCGGTGAGGAGCTCCTTGTGCGCGTGCATCTTCAGCGGGTTCCCGGTGCCGTCCTCGGTCCAGTCGACGCTGGAGAAGGACGGCATGATGCTGCCGACGTCGTGCTTCTTGATGGCCCGGACGTACGGGACCAGGTTCGTCTTCCAGAACGTCTTCCGGTCGGTGACCGTGACGCCCTGGTCGATCGTGTAGGTGCCGGTGGTGGACGACCCGAACCTCGTGTCGCCGTCGCCCGCGTAGTGCTTCACGGTGGCGAGGACGTGCTCGGGGTCGTCGAGGTCGCGGGACGGGCGGCGGCCCTGGTAGCCCTCGACGGCGGTGGTCATGCGGGTGACGAGTTCGGGGTCCTCGCCGAAGCTCTCGTACGTGCGCCCCCAGCGGACGTCCCGGGTCACGCAGACGCACGGGGCGAACGTCCACTGCGGGCCGGTCGCGCGGGTCTCCTCGGCGGTGATCTCGGCGGCCCGCTGGACGAGGCGGGGGTCGCGGGTGGCGCCGAGGCCGATGTTGTGCGGGAAGACGGTGGCGCCGACGAGGTTGTTGTGGCCGTGCACCGAGTCGACCCCGTACAGCAGCGGGATCTTCAGCCGAGTGCCGAGGGCGCGGGACTGGAACCCGTCGACCATGTCGGCCCAGCCGTCGGGGGTGTTCGCGGCGGGGGTGGAGCCGCCGCCCGACAGGACGGAGCCGAGGCCCAGCCGCGTGACCATCTCGGGGTCGCCGGCGACGGCGCCGCGTTCGGCCTGCGTCATCTGGCCGACCTTCTCCGCGAGGGTCATCCGGCCGAGCAGGTCGTCGACGCGCTTCTCGACGGGCAGGCGGGGGTTGAGGTAGGGGGCGGTCCGCTCCTGGGCCACCGCGGGCTGTGCCGCGATGGCGGACGGCACGGCGGCGGTGACCGCCAGCGCGATCATGATCCGCCCGATCCGGGGGGCGGGTCCGAGGGGGTGTCGCAAGTCGTCCCTCCGTGGGTCGCTTCGGCGACGCCGCGCGGCCCGGCGGACCGCGCGGCCGGCGACCGGGGGGCACGGCTCGCCCGGACGGCCGTGCACCCCTCACCGGCTCTGCGTCACCGCGAAGGTCCCCCGACGGAGATCATCTGTCAAGAAGGGAGGCGGGTGCGGAGCGCGGGACGGCGTGGCCGGAGTCGGCCGCCGCCGTCCCGGGCCGGGTCAGCTCTTCCGGCCGCCGCCGGTGTGCCGCCCGCCCGCGGTGTCGCGGGACCGGCCGGCCTCGCCCTCGCGGGTCACCTCGACGCGCTCCTTGCGCAGCTCGCTGCGGACGGTCTGCTCGTCCTGCACCTGCTCGGTGCGGACTCGCACCCGCTCGACCGGCACGGCCTGCTTGGTCACGACGGGCCGCTCCTCGTAGAGGACGATCTCCTTGTCGTCCTCGGTGATCGTCACGCGGGTGCCCGGCTGCACGTCGGTGATCGGCTCGCGGTCGATCTTGATCTCGTCGTGCGTGCACGGCACCGTGCGCTCGACCGTCTCGGTCTCGATCCACTTGCGGACCCGGACCCGTCCGGCCTCGTGCCGCTCGGTGCCGACGTGGATCTGCTCCTCGCACCGGACGATCTCCGTCAGCCCGCCCTCGGCGGCCGTCTCGGCCTCCGTGCGGGTGCGCTGCTCGGGCATCGTGCGTCCGGCGGCCGCGTCGGGCGCCGTCCGCCCGGCCTGCTCGCCGCGCTTCGTCCGGTCGGGGCGGACGGCCATGCCCGCCGCCCCGGCGGTGCCCGCGGCGCCCGCGGTGCCGGTCGTCCCGGACGGTCCGGCCGGTGCGGCGCGCCCTTCGGCGCGGCCGGTGTCGGCCGTCCGGCCCCGCTCGCCCGTCCGGTCCTGCTCGCCGGCCTGACCGCCGGTGCGGCCGCCGGCCGGGGGCCGCACGCCGTAGTGCCGGTACAGGTCGACGATCTGGGCGTGCGACAGGTGCTCGTCGGCGTCGACGTTCGGGGCGCCCTTGATGGTCTCCTTGTCGTAGGGGACCTGGAGCATGTCCGCGTCCTTGTGCGAGCCCGTCAGCGGGACGAAGCTCTCCCGCATCCCGAACCAGCCGGTGTGCACGGTGATCCACTCCGGGGCGCCGGAGTCGTCGTTGAGGTAGACCTGCTTGATCGTGCCGACCTTGGTCCCGTTGGTGTCGGAGACGCTCATTCCCATGAGCTCCCGCACCTGTGTCTGCGTCTGCACGTTGAACACCTCCGCTTCCGCGTCCGCGTCCGGCCGGCGGGCGGGACGGCCCTGCCGGTGCGGCGGCGCGCCCGGCGCGCGTCACTCGGCCGCGGCGATTCCGAAGTCGGGCGCCGGCGCCGGACCCCGGTGCCCTTCGTTGTAGTTGATCCCGGGTTGCCGGATTTCACCACGGGGGTAACCGCATGGGACGCCGGTAAACCTGTTGACGTAACTCTCGGTGACTATCTACCAGATTCTTACCTGCCGCTCTCTGGCGAGCACCCCGCCGCGATCTACGCTGCGTCACCGAGAATGAATCCCACAAAAGGGACGAACAGCCATTTATTGGTGGCGAAAAATCCCCGGATGGAGATCATTTTATGAAGCCGCAGTTTCCCTTTTCACGTGTCACGCAAGACTGTCGAGGGGAGCGCCCGGTGATCGGAGCGCGAGGACGCCTGCGACACATCGGAGATCAGCTATGGACGACTTCTCACCCGCGCCCCGCCGGCGACGGGCGACACCGACGTTCGGGCGGGGCGCGGCCCGCACCGGCGGCGGGCACGGCCGCCCGCGCGGCACCGGCCCCGCCGTCCGGCGCCCGCGCGCCGCGCTGGTCGCGGGAGCGCTGTCGGCCGCCGCCGTCGCCGCCGCGGGCCTGGCGGGCGCCGCGGCCGCGACCGCCGCCGCCCCGCCCACGTGGTGCGCCGAGAAGGGCCCGCTCGCCGCCCGGACGATGCCGAACACCATCGACATCGCCGAGTGCGACCTGCGCGGGCGCGTGGTGACCGGCGCGGGCGGGCTCACCGCGACCGTCCCCCGGGACGGCACCTCGGTGGCCGCGCACTCGATGCGCACCGACGGCGCCGCCGAGCTGCGCATCGAGGTCGACGACCGGGCCGGGCAGATCATCATCAGCACCGGCAGCGTGCGGAGCCCGCAGGGCCGCCCCCGCGACGTCCGGGCCCCGCTGGAGGCGTGCAAGGACGGCCGGTACCGTGCGCAGCCGAGCAAATGGCCGAAGGGCGCGACCGTCGAGTGGCGGTACCACGCGGGCGGCACCGGACGGCCGAACACCACCATCGCGAAGGGCGTCTCCAACGCCGTCGACGCGCACACCGACTGCCGCAGCGACGGGCAGTTCAACCCGCCGCCGAACGTGTACGAGAAGTACCTCGGGGAGGCCGCGCAGCCGCCGAACCTGACGGACGCGGCGGCCTGCGGGCGGCGGGACGGCGTCAACACCTTCGGCTGGCTCGCGATGGCCGGGGCCGAGGGCAACGTGCTCGCCGCGACGTGCTCGTGGTTCGCCGGGCCGACCACCGTCGAGACGGACATGGCCCTGCAGGCGCGGGGCCGCGAATGGTGGTCGGGCGAGGGCGCCTGCCCGCAGGGCGCGTTCGACACGACGGCGGTCGCGACGCACGAGACCGGGCACGTGCTCGGCCTCTCGCACGTCGAGGGCACCGGCCGCTCGAACCTCACGATGGCGCCGAGCGTCGGCCCGTGCGACGACGGGCCGTCCACGCTCGGCAAGGGCGACTACGACGGGCTGATCGCGCTCTACGGCGCCCGCTGAGCGCCGCCCGCCGGGCCCGTCAGCCCTTGGGGGCGAGTCGCCCGACGACGATGAGGCGGCGCTCGTCCGTCCCCTTCGGGTGGCAGGTGATCAGCGTGACGTACGCGCCGTCCGGCGGGCTCCACGGCCGGTACGGGACGGGCTCGAGCGCGTCGCGGTCGTCGGGCATCGTGATGCGCTTGTCCTGCACCCGGTAGGTGTACGTGCGGCCGCCCGCGCGCAGCTCGATCGCGTCGCCGGTCTTCAGCCTGTCGAGGTCGAGGAACGGGCGCAGGTGGGTGGTCCGGTGCCCGAGCAGGACGGTGTTGCCCTGCTCGCCGGGAAGCGCCGTCCCCGGGTAGTGCCCGACGCCGTGCTGCAGCACGGGCTCCGACACGCCCTCCAGCACCTTCGCCTTCACCGCGATGCGGTCGATGGCGATGCTCCCGATCTGCTCGCCGCCGCGTGCACGGCCGACCGCGGCCGTCCCGGGCTCCGCGGCGGTGCTCCCGGTGCCGGGAGCCCCCGGACCGGCGGGTTCGGCCCGGCCCGGGTCGAGTTCGAGCACGGACGTCACCGACGACACGGCCGCGACCGGGCCGGCGAGCGCGCCGGGACGGGCGGGACCGGCGGACGCCCGCGCGCCGGGGGCACCGGCGGCGGTGGACACGGCGGCGGTGGACACGGCTGCGGTGGACACGGCGAGGACGGCCGCCACCGGGACGGCCGCGGGGATCAGCTTGCGCACGGACATGTCGTCTCGTTCCTCTCGCTACGGCGGGCGGCGGCACGGCCGCCGCGTCCGGTGACGGCACGGAGGGGACGGCACGTCTGCCGTCCCCTCCGGGCGATCGATCGATCGTTCCGATCCGCGGACGCCGCGACGCGACCTGGCCGCCCGACGCCCCGCGGTGGCGTCCGGTCGCCCGGTCCGCCGCCGCACCGGCCGCGGATCGTCAGCTCCGGGTCGTTCCCGGACCGGCCGGCGCGGAGCCGCACCGCACCGTCCCGTCCGTTCCGGACCCGGTCACTCGGGTCTCGCTCAGTTCGTCGCCGGCGAGTTGATCTCGACGGGCATCTCGTCGAGCGGCAGGCGCGGGCCGACCTCGCCCGGCTGCACGCCGACGGCCTCGGTGACCGGCGCCGTCTTCTTCAGCGAGCCGACGAGGTTCCGGACGGTCTCGGCCACGCGGTTCCGGTTGGCGGCCTTGGCCGGCTTGGCGGCGCGCTGGTTCGCGGCCGGCTGCGCGACGGGCTCGGCGACCCGGGTGACGGCGCCCTTGGCGACCGACTCCAGCGTGGTGGTGACCTGACCGGTGATCTGCTCCGGCCCCGGGGCGGCGGCGGTCCGGGCGGCGCCGCCCTTGCGCAGGGTCGGCGGCAGGTCGTGGTCGTCGCCGTCACCGACGGACGCGCCGCCCTTGCAGAACGCCTCGGACACGCCCAGCACCGCGACCGAGTTGCCGCACACGTTGATCGGGACGCTGATCGGCGCGTAGACCTGGTTGCCGCCGAGGATGGAGAAGTTGCCCGAGGTCTTCATGTCGGGCTTGCCCGACCGCTCGACCTCGGCGCCGCCCTTGCAGTGCGCCCGGGACAGGCCGAGCACCGCGACGGAGTTGCCGCACACGTTGATCGGCGCCGAGATGGGCGCGTACACCTGGTTGCCGCCCAGGATCGAGAAGTTCCCGGCGGTCTCCATGTCGGCGCCCTTGTCCGAGCCGCCGTGGCCGTACCCGCCGTCCCAGCGGTCCGCGGACGAGGCGCGGTAGCCGTAGTCGTGGTGGCCGTGCCCCTTGTCGTGGCCGTGGCCCTTGTCGTGGCCGTGGCCCTTGCCGTGGCCGTGGCCCTTGCCGTGGCCGTGGCCCTTGCCGTGGCCGTGCCCCTTGCCCTTGCCGTGGCCCTTGTCGTGGTGGCCGCCCTTGCCGTTGTCGAACTCGACCTCGGCGCCGCCCTTGCAGTACGCCTGGGAGAGCCCGAGGACGGCGACGGAGTTGCCGCACACGTTGACCGGGATGCTGATCGGCGCCTTCACCTGGTTGCCGCCGCCGATGGAGAAGTTCCCGGAGGTCTCCATGCCGCCGCCGCGCCCGTGGCCGTACCCGCCGTGGCGCCCGTTCTCGAACTCGACCTCGGCGCCGCCCTTGGAGGCGGCCTGCGACGCGCCGAGGATCGCGACGGAGTTGCCGCTGACCTCGACCGGGATGGAGATCGGCAGGTAGACCTGGTTGCCGCCGAGAATGGAGAAGTTCCCGGCCGTCCGCATGTCGGCGTGGGCGACCGCCCCGGTGGCGCCGAAGCTCGCGCCGACGGCGACCGCGCCCGCGGCGACGAGCGCGGCGCGGCTGGTGTTCTTGGTCCAGTTGCGCATTTGTTGCTCCTGTCTTTTTCGGCGATTCGATGAATCGGTGGATCGGCTGCACGACATCTTCCGGATGTGCGCAGTGCGCAACGGCCGGACGAGGCCGATGCTCATTCGGATTCGCTTTCTTCGCCCGTCCCGATGGATCGGGCGCCATGAGGAAAGCGGTGTGGACGGTGATTTCTCGGGCGGCCGGGAACGGCCGCGGAGGCCCAGCGGCGGGACGCACTCACCGGTGCGCGGCCGCCGGGGCGGGGAATCGCTAGTCGGGGACGACGGCCGGGCGGCCCGGCGCGGCGATGTCGGTCAGGGACGTGCGGCGGAAGGCGCGCAGGTCCATGCCGAGGGGCGCGGCCGGGTCGACCGCGGTGGCCAGGTCGGCGAACGGCGCGAACGGGTGCCCGCCGGGGGCGGATCCGCCCCGCGGGTTGCCGTCCTGGCCGGGCAGCACGGGCGGCGTGTCGGCCGGGCCGTGCCCGCCCCGGCACCCGGCGCAGCCGCCGGGCTCGGGCAGGTCGTCGGCGTCGACGGCGCCGGCGAACTGCGCGGGGACGGCCTTGCCGTCGCCCACGTGGACGGCCTTGCCGGTGTACGCCGGCTTCTCGGGCTCGCCCTGCTCGTCGTGCTCGGCGCCGTCCTGTGCAGCGGCGGGCGCGTCGCCCGCGGGCCGCGGCGGCGCCGCGGGGTCGGTGACCCCGCGGACGATCTCGGTGAGGGTCGGCCGTCCGGTCTCGCCGCCGTCGCGGACCCGCACCTGCGGGACGCCCGCGGCGTCGCCGAGCTCGCGCACGGCGCGGACGGCGGCGTTCTTGTCGCGGACGATGTCGCGCCCGCGCTCGGCCAGGTACCCGACCGGACGCTCGCGCACCTCGTCCACGTCGTCGGCGACGACCTCGGCCGTCTCCCGGGGCGACCAGTCGCGCTGCAGCTTGAAGTGCCGCAGCGTGGCCAGCCCGGGCTCGTATCGCGCGGCCGGGCCCGCGGCGGGGCCGGAGGCCGGGCCGTCGGCGGGACCGGCGTGCGGGCCGTTGATCGGGCGGGAAGGCCGGGCGGGGCCGTCCTGGACGGCGGGGCCGGCCGGGCCGGCGAGCGGGCCGGCGAGGTCGTGCGGGGCGGCGCTCCGCGGCGTCCCGTCGTCGGCCATCGCGGCGTCGTTCAGCGCCGCCAGCACGATCCAGCCCGCGAGCGCGAACCCGGCGACCGCGACCAGCCGGGCGACCGAACGCACGACGTGGGCATGCCGACCGCGGAGGCCGTCGGCCTCGCGCCGGATCGGTGCCGCGTCCACGTCCGGATTCCCCCTTCGCCCGCGCATCCCGGTTCCCGTTCGGGACCGGTTCCTGATCGGTCGAGAGCGACGGTAGCACTTTCCGGCGCGCGATCACGGGACGATTTCAATTTCCGCCCAGCGTGTCTCTCGGCGAATCCCGGAAGCCGCGCCCGCCTTTTCCGGCCCGACACCTTCCCGGGGCCGGCACACCATTACTCCGTTATTAGTCCGATTCTGGGGGATATGTCGAGACTCGTTCTTCGGGACATGTATGCCGACCGGTATCGGGCTGCGTTAGATTCGGCGGACCCGGCCGTCCCGGCGAGGAGTCCCACGATGACCGACCCCGCTTCCCCCGTCGCGCCCGCGGGCGACGCCGCGCGCGCGTTCCGCCGGGGCGTGCGGCGCCTCCCGGGCGTCCCGGCTCCGCGCCCGCGCCGCCGGACCGTCCGCCGGGTGCCCGAGGCGCGGCTCGTCGCGGCGCCCCGCACCCGTCCGTCCGCGTGGACGCTCTACGCCCGCTGGGAGTGGCGGCGGGCCGACCGCCGCTCCTGACCGCCGCCCCGCCGTGCGCCCGTCCGCCGGACGGCCGATGCCGGCGCGCCCTCGTGCGGGTGCGCCGGCATCGGCGTTCGGCCGGGTCGTTCGGCGGGGTCGGGCCGCCGTCAGGTGCGGAGCGCGTCCGGGCCGGGGACGGCGCCCGGACGGCGGAGCGGCGTGCGGCCGCGCGGGGTGGTGCGGATGATGTGCCCGGAGATGCGGCGCGCGGCGAAGCCCGAGCCGTGCACGAACCGCATCACCGGCCCGAACGTCGCGGCGGCCGCGAGGCCCGCGAAGTACAGGCCCGGCATGGACGACTCGAAGTCGCGGGACAGCACGGGCGACCCGAGCCGGGACTTCACGCGGGCGCGCAGGTCGGACGAGAGCACGGTGAGGCGCGCGAGGTCCGGGACGAAGCCGGTCGCGCAGATGACGTGCTCGACCTCGACGACGTCGCGGCGGCCGTGCCGGTCGGTGGTGGTGACGGCGATGCCGTCGTCCTGCTCGATCGCCTTCAGCAGGTGCACGCCGGTGGTGACGCGGACGCGCTCGTCGCAGCGGTCGCGCAGCCACCAGGCCCCGGCGGGCGGGAGCGTCTCGCGGACGAGCCGCTGCCGCGTCGCCTCCGGCAGGTGCCGGACGAGCCCGGGCCGTTCGGCCCACAGCCAGGTGCGGTAGCCGCTGCCGAGGCCGGAGCGGGGGCCGCCGCGCAGCTTCTCCGGCAGGGAGCGGCGCTCGTTCGGGCGCGGGTTCCAGTCGAGGCGGACGCGGCGGGCGAGGACGTGCGGGCGGGCGCCGAGGTCGGCGAGCAGGACGGCGGTCTCGAGCGCGGACTGGCCGGAGCCGACGACGGCGACCTCCTTGCCGCGGAACAGCCCGAGGTCGTTGTGGTCGGTGCTGTGCGAGACGAGCCACGACGGCATGCCGGTGAGCTCTTCGGGGACGTGCGCGAACGGGCCGACGCCGACGGCGACGACGACCGTCCGGGTGGGGATCTCCTCGCCGTCGGCGAGGGCGACGACGTACCCGGGGCCGCCGCGCTCGACGTTCACGACCTCGCCGGGGGTCGTGCAGGGTGCGCACACGGACGCGAACCAGCGGCCGTACGCGACGAACGTCTCCAGGGGGATCGGCTGGCCGAGGCGCCACCCGGGGTTGCGGTCCGTGAACGCCATGCCGGGCTGCGGCGCGCCGAGGCTGGACGCGAACGGCTCGGACTTCAGGTACATGCCGGGCGGCATGCCGACGTCCCAGAACTGCATCGGCGTGCCGATGACGCGGACGTCCAGGCCGATGTTCTGCAGGTGTGCGGCGGTCGACAGCCCGTAGGGCCCGGCGCCGACGATGACGACGTCGATGGCCGAGTCGCTCATGTGCAATTCCCCCGTTGAGTTAGGTGCGGTTCAGGCTCGGGACGGACGGTCCCGGTGCGCGTCGCGGAACCGTTCGGCCGCGCGCAGCGCGCTCTGCCGGCCCATCGCGAGGAAGGGCCGCAGGTCGTCGCCCGCGTACCAGGCGAGTTCGTCGGCGGCGCGCAGCGGGCGGAGGGCCCCCGTGCGCGGCCGCCGGCCGATCGCCTGCCCGAGGTAGTGGTTCTCCACCAGCAGGTTGCGCCCGATGACCGGCCGGGCGGCCGGGACGGCGCGGCCGGACTGGTCGAGGTGCAGGGCGCGGGCGAGATCGAGGCCCCGCGCGTCGGTGAACAGCCGGAACTGGGCGCCGATGCGCGGGTTGAAGTCGAGGAGGCGGTAGTCGCCGGTGGCGGGGTCGCGGCGGAAGTCGAGGTCGACGAGGCCGCGGCAGCCGAGCAGCCGGACGATGCGGACGGCGAGGTCGTGCACCTCGGGGTTGTCGACCCACTCGCCGGCGACGGTGTGCCCGGCCTGCGGCGGGTGCGCGAGGTGCTTGCGGCCGACGCCGCCGTACAGGCAGGCGTGGGCGGCGTCGAAGTAGCCCTGGAAGAACCAGTCGCCGCCGTCGGGCGGGATGCGGCGCTGCAGGACGAGCGGACCCGCGTCGTGGTCGGCGCCCGCCGCGAACAGCCGGCGGACCTCGGCGGCGTCGTGGACGAGCGTCGTGCTGCGCAGCCCGCGCGGGAGCAGCCAGGGCCGCGCCCACTTCGCGATGACCGGCAGGTCGAGCGCCTTGACGGCGTCGTCGACCTCGCCGGGCGTGGCGGGGACGCGGGCCTGCGGGGCGGGGACGCCGTGCTCCTCGCAGGCGGCGAGGAGGCGGGCCTTGTCGGCGACGCGGCGCGGGACGTCCGGGTCCTGCGGCGGGACGACGAAGCGGGGGGCGAGCGCGTCGGCGTACTCGGCGGCGAAGATCGCGCCGGCGTCGTCCATCGGCAGCAGCAGCGCGGGGCCGTCGGGGATCCGTTCGCCGATCATGCGCAGGTGGCCGAGGAGCGCGGACGGGCGCTGCGCGGGCGGCGCCCACGGGTGGCCGCGGTGCAGGTAGCGGGAGCGGGCCACCGGGCTGCGGCGGCTCTCCAGGATCGCGTGGACCCGCACTCCGGCGCGTCCGAGGGAGCGGATCACGCCGAGGGTGCCGTGGTGGAAGTGGTTGTGGTCGGTGCGCAGCAGCAGGACCGGGAGGGCGGGGTCGAGGTCGGGCCGGGCCCCGCGCGGGTCGGGCGCGCCGGGCTCGGCGGGCGCCCCGGTCAACGGGCCCGTTCCTGCGGGTTGCGGCGCACGGCGGCCTTCCTTGTCACTGGGTAAAATTTTCCATCGAACACTTTGCTGATTTGTTCGGGTTGTGCCCGACCGGGCATAAGGATACGCATGCGAGCAACGGATATCCATTCATCCGGACGGTCGTCACAGCGAGCACGTAAACGACCTATGCCGTTCTGCCCGCTCTCCGTCGCGCTAACCACGACGGTGGCGCTCATCGCACTGAACGCGTCCTCCATAGTCCCTTTTCCGGCGCTTCCGACATTCCTGCGGGCGGAGTCGTCGGAGACAAAGGAGAAATACGTTCCGCTGGGGGCGTTCCTCGGCTCGGGCCCGGAGGGCGTCGCGCGCGTCCCGCACTTCGCCGAGTGGCTCGGCTCGACCGTGACCGTCGGCCACACCTACCTGCCGGGCGACAGCTGGGCCGCCATCGAGGGCCCGGCGGGGATCATCGAGCCGTGGGCCGAGTGGACGAACGCCGACCCCCGCCGCATGCTGGTGCTCAACGTGCCGATGATGGCGGAGAACGAGGAGTGGGTGCCCTACCCGGTCATGTCGACGCTCCTCCGGCAGGGGGCGAGGGGCCGGTTCGACCGGCACTACCGGACGCTCGCGAAGCGGCTCGCCGCCGCCGACGCCGGGGACGCGATCATCGTCCTCGGCTGGGAGATGAACGGGAACAGCTACACCGGCCGGTGCGCCCCCGACCCGAAGGCGTGGCGGGCGTACTGGCGCAGGATCGTGGAGGCGATGCGGGCCGTTCCGGGGACGAACTTCCGGTTCGATTTCACGCCGACCCGCGGGCGCGACGCGATTTCGTGGACGACGTGCTACCCGGGCGACGACGTCGTCGACATCATCGGTTCCGACAGTTACGACCAGCCGCACGGGGCGACGTTCGAGGACTACGTGAACGAGCCGTACGGGCTGCGCGACCAAGCGGAATTCGCGCAGGCCCGCGGAAAGCCCATCTCGTTCGCCGAATGGGGCCTGTTCCGCAATTCCGACAATCCCGAATACATCCGGGGGATGCACCGCTGGATCATGTCGCACGACGTCGTCTACCAGACGATCAGCGACTACTGCCCGCACGGCGTGTGGAACTGCCCCGAGAACCCCCGCTCGTCCCGCGCCTACCGGGAGCTGTTCGGCGGCGTCCCCGCGCCCGCGAAGCCGAACCCCAGCCCGTCCCCGTCCGCGCCGGACGCCCCCGCGAGCCCCAGGCCGTCGCCGAGCCGGGACTCGACGCCGCCCGCGACGCCCCGTCCGTCCGGTGCCTGGTCCGCCCCGGCGACGGCGCGCGTGACGGCGGCGAGCGCGTCGAGCGTGCCGGACAGGTCGTAGTCGGCCGCGACGTCCGCCGCCTCCCGTCCCTCCTTCTCGGCGATGCCGGGGACGAGCAGCCGCGTCGCGAGCTCCGCGGCGAGCGGCGCGGGCTCGTCCGGCGGCACCAGCGCCCCCGTCCCGGGCCGGATGATCTCGGTGAGGCCCGGGACGCGGGTGCCGACGATCGGCCGCCCGGTGGCCATCGCCTCCAGCGCGGTCAGCGGCAGCCCCTCCCAGCGGGACGGCAGCGCCACGACGTCGGCGGCGGCGAACCAGTCCCGGGTGTCCGCCACCGCCGGGACGAACCGGACGTTGCGGGCGCCCGCCGCGCGCAGCCCGGCGAGGTCCTCGCCGTCCCCCACGATCGCGAGCCGCGCGTCCGGGCACCGCGCCAGGACGTCCGGCCACGCCGCGACCAGCACGTCCTGCCCCTTCTGCCGCGTGAGCCGCCCGACGCACACCGCGAGCGGGACCGCCGCGGGGATCCCGAGCCGCGCCCGCGCCGCCGTCCGCCCGGCGGCCGACGCGAACCCGAACCGGGTCCGGTCGACGCCGTTGCGGACGAGCCGGTACGCGCCCCGCACCCCCGCCTGCACGCCCTCCCCCAGCTCCCCCGCGCCGACGCACACCAGCGCGTCCGCGCGGCGCGCCGCGAGCCGCTCCCACGCGAGGCTGAGGGCGCGCTGCCGTCCGGTCGCCGCGAGCCACGACCACCCGTGCGGCTGGAAGATCACCGACGTCCGGCGCGGCCCGGGCAGCAGCCGCCCGGCGAGCCCCGCCTTGGACGAGTGCAGGTGCACGACGTCGGGCCGGAACCCGGCCACGAGCCGCCGCAGCGCCACCGCCTCCCGCACGGCCGCGGGCCCGGGCGCGCGCCCCGCGTCCCAGTTGAACCACGGCACCCCGGCCGCCGCGCAGCGCCCCGGCAGGTCGCCGTCCGGCGGGCACGCGACCGCCACCTCCCACCCGCGCCGCCGCTGGTCCCCGGCCACCGCCCCCACGTACACCGCCACCCCGCCCGACGTCGGCTGACTGACGTGCAACACCCGCAACCCCCGCCCGCCGCCGGACCACGAGGGGGCGGTCGGCCCGGGGAGGCCGGCGGGGTCGGTGGGGGGGCGGTAGTCAGGCATGGGCGTGCGGGTCGGTGCGGCGGTGGGCGGAGAGGGCGGCGCGGGCGCGGGCGAGGGCCGCGTAGGCGGGGGCCGTGCGGGTCCGGGCGAGGATGAGGCGCTCGTGGCGCACCGGGTCGGGGCGCCACTTGAGCTTGTAGGGCTCGCGGCCGCGCAGGAGGCTGAGGCCGCGGCCGTCCGCGACGGCGAGGTCCTCGCGGAGCAGCATGAGGCCGACGTCGACGTGGTCGCGGAGTTCGGGGACCGCGCCGTAGAGGTAGGCGCCCGCGAAGCGGTGGCCGAGGAGGACGAGGTCGGCGGCGACGAGGCGGCCGTCCCAGTGGTAGCGCAGGACGGCGGCGCGGCCGTCGCGGGCGAGGCCGTGCGCGGCGGCGGCGAGGTGGCGGCGGAACCGGTCGCGGGTGTGCTCGGGGTTGAGCGGGCGGCCGCGCCACTGCCGGACGTGCAGGTCGAGCAGTTCGCGGACGGCGTCGGGCACCTCGTCGGGCGGGGCCGGGCGCACGGTGATGCCGCGGCGGTCGATCTTGCGGAGCCGGGCGCGGGTCTTCCCGGCGGCGCGGCCGGGCAGGCGGGCGAGGACGCCGGACACGTCGGCGTCGGGAAGGTCGAGGCAGACCGAGGACGGCGTCCGCCAGGTGCGGCCGGGCCAGTGCCGGGCGAGCCGGTGCGCGGCGGCGCCGGGCCGGACCTCGGGGAGGTCGAGCGCGGCCCAGCCGGGGTCGGCGAGCAGGGCGCGGGCGAGGCGCGGGGCGGCGGCGTCGGCGTGCGCGGGGTCGAGCAGGAGGTCGGTGACGTCGCTCTGCGGCGCGGCGAGCGGGACGAGCACCGGCAGCCCGGCGCGCCGGACGAGCGTCAGCGGGGCCGCGGCGACGAGCCGGCCGCCGTGCCGGACGGTCGCGAGGCGCAGCCGTCCGGGCGTCCCGTACTCGTCCCACCAGGGCCGCAGCCATTCGTACGCCTGGAACGGGGTCGCGGCGGGGCAGCGCCGGTACAGGTCGCGGAGGTCGTCGGCCAGCGCGGGCAGCGCGGCGTCGTCGCGGCGGACCTCGGCGGTCCAGCCGGGCGTCTCGCGCGGTTCGCGGGCGCGCGGCGCGGGGACGGCCGCGTGCAGCGGCCGGACCGGGCCGGGCGCGGGCATCAGCGGACCTCCACCGGTTCGGCGGCGGGCGCGGGCACCTCGGGGGAGCGGCGGCGGGCGCGGGCGGCGTCGGGCAGGCCGCGGCGGCGGCCCTGGCCGTTCAGGACGGCGGCGCTCAGCCCGGCGAGCAGCATCCCGGACGCGGTCCCGACGGCGATGTTCAGCGGCGGGTTCGGCGACGTCGGCGCGTCCGGCGGCTGCGCGACGCCCATCAGCGCGACGCGCACGCCGGTGTCGGCGCTGTGCGACCGGCCGTACCGGACGAGCGCGTCCGCGGCGGCGTTCGCGAACGCGGCGGCGTCCCGCGCGGTCGCGGCGCGGCCGGTGAGCTTGATCAGCGGCGTGTCGGGCGAGGTGGACGCCTGGACGTGCTCGTGCACCTCGCCGGGCGGCGCCTTCGGCAGCGGCCGCTGCGACCAGGCGAGCGTCTCGGGCAGCGGGGCGAGCCGCCCGTACGCCTGCGCGTAGCCGACCGCGCCACCGCCGGCCTGCTCGTTCTCGTTCTCGACGACCAGGACGAACGCGGTCGCGGTGTAGCTCGGCGGGGTGAACAGCGTGTAGGCGGCGCCGCCGAGCAGGCCGACGAGCCCGAACGCGATGGGCACCGCGTACCGGTGCAGCAGCGCGGCGACGCGGCGCCGGACGCCCCGGACGAGCGCGGCCGGCGTGCCGGTGCGGTGGCGGACCGGCTGCTGGACTCCATCACTGTTCGACATGACATGCCCCTTTTCAGGTCGGTATGACTTCCCGGGTGGTCGGCACCCGGTCGGCGCCGCCGGCCGATCCGCCCGCGTACAGCCGGGCGAGCCGGGCCGCCTGGTCCGCGACGGCGTGGTGGCGGGCGACGGCGGGGGGCACCGCCGCACGCGCCCGCGCACCGGACGGCAGGAGGCGGGCGAGTTCCGCGCTCCAGCGGTCCGCGTCGGCGGCGGGGGGCAGCCGCCGCGCGCCCGGGGCCGCGCCGGACGGCAGGTCGTCCAGCGCCGGGCAGGCCGTGTAGAGGACGGGGAGCCCGGCGGCGAGGCCCTCCAGGACGCCGAGGCCGAAGGTCTCCTGGACGGACGGGGCGGCGAGGACGTCCATGGCCGCGAGGGCGCCCGCGACGTCGGCCGTCCCGCCCGCGAGGACCACCCGGCCCGCGACGCCGCGGGCGGCGGCGATCCGGTCGAGCGCGTGCCGCTGCGGGCCGTCGCCGACGATGAGCAGCCGCACGCCGGCGAGCGCGGGGCGCGCGAGGGCGTCGACGAGCAGGTCGAAGCGCTTGGTGGGCACGAGGCGTCCGACGGCGCCCACGACCGGTTCGTCCGGTGCGAGGCCGAGCGCGGCGCGGGTCGCGGTCCGGCGGGCGGGGTCGAACGCGAACGCGGCGGCGTCCACGGCGTTCGGGACGACCGCGACCCGTCCCGGTGCGACGCCCCACGCGTGCAGGCGGCGTGCGACGGTCGGGGACACCGCGATCGTGAGCGATCCGAGCCGTTCGGTCGCGAGGTAAAGGGCACGGACGCCGCGCGTGGTTCGGCGTCCTTCCAGGTGCCCGTCGCCCAGCGAGTGTTCGGTCGCGATGATGCGGGGCGCCGGTCGCCCCGGCCCGATGCCCGCGAGGCGTGCGGCGATCCGTCCGTACACGCACGCCCGGTAGAGGTGCGTGTGGACGACGTCGTACCGTCCACGGCGGATCAGCCGGACGAGCCGCGGCAGCGCCGACAGGTCGCGGTTGCCGCCCATGCCGAGTTCGTGCACGGGCACGCCGGTGGCCGCGATCTCCGCGCCGACCGTCCCGGTCCGCGTCAGCGACACGACCTCGCACGCCACCTCCGGAGGCAGGTGCGGCAGCAGCAGCGCGAGCTGCCGCTCCGCGCCGCCGTGCTCCAGCCCCGTGATGACGTGCAGCACCCGGATCACCCCGCACCCCCGGACGGGCTGCGGCGGACCGGCCCGGCGGGGGTCATATGCGGCTCCGTTGGAGGAGTTCGTGGCGGAGCAGCTTCGCGCGGAGGCGCAGGGGGCCGTCGGCGTCGCCGACGTACGTGCGCGGGAGCGCGTGGCGGGACGCGGCCTCGGGCGCGATGTGGCACGCGTAGCCGTAGCCCGCGGCGCGCACGGCCTCGACCTCCCGCTCGCCCGCGCGCCCGTACGGGTAGGCGAACCCGTTCACCGGGCGGTCGAGGATCTCCTCGAGGGCCGCCTTGCTCTCGGCGAGCTCGACGCGGAGCGCGTCGTCGTCGGAGTCGGGGAGCGGGACGTGCAGGCGGCCGTGCGAGCCGACCTCGACGCCCGCGCCCGCGACCGTCCGGATCTGCTCGGCGGTCATCAGCGGCTTGCGGGGGCCGCGCCCGTCGGGGCCGTCGCTGTCCCACGCGTTGTGCTCGCCGATCCGGCCGGACACGACGAACACGGTCGCGCCGAACCCGTACCGCAGCAGCACCGGGACGGCGCGGGTCGCGAAGTCCGCGTACCCGTCGTCGAAGGTGAGGCCGACGAGCCCGCGGGCGCGTCCGGCGCCGTGCGCGTACAGGAGTTCCTGCATGCCGACGCCGCGCAGGCCGCGGGCCCGCAGCCAGGCGAGCTGGCGCTCGAACCGGCGCGGCGACACGGTGACCAGGTGCGGGTCGTCGTCACGGCGATCGATCGAGTGGTACATCAGCACCAGCGGCGCCCGGCGGGTCCCGCCGGACTCCGGTATCTGCGCCGGGCCCGTCAGGCGGGCCGGTTCGGTCGGCTGTGTCACTGGTCTCCCCCGAGTCGGAACGGCCGCGGCGGGCGGGCCGCGGCCGGAATGTGAACCGTGTGCCGGCCCCGCGGCCGCCGGGCGCGCGCCCGGCGGACCACGGCGCGACGAGGTCGCGGCCGGCGAGGACGAGCAGGAGCGCGAACGCCGCGACCGTCGCGAGGCCGCCGGCGGCGAGGACGAGCGGTGCGGGCGCGTCCGGTCCGAGCGCGCCAGCGAGGGCGTTCGCGGCGAGCCGGCCGGCCGCGCCGGCGCCGACGGCCGCGAGCAGCAGCCGTCCGGTGTCGGCGGCGATGCCGCGCAGCGCGACGGGCGCGACCTTGAGCCGCAGCCCGGCGAGCAGCAGGACGGAGGCGAGCGTGATCCCGGCGGCGTTCGCGGCGGCGAGCGCGATCGTCCCGGCGGTGGCGGCGAACGCGGCGCCGATCGCGGCGGTCACGACGAGCCCGGCGGCCAGCACCCCGGCGGGGCTCCACATCGGACGGCCGCGCGCGAAGAACGCGCGGGCGCAGAGGCCGACGGCCATCTGCCCCCACAGGCCGAGCGCGTACACGCGCATGATGGCGGCGGTGTCGCGGGTGTCGGCGGCGGTGAACTCGCCGTGCTCGAACAGCACCTCGATGACGGCGGGCGCGAACGCGACGAGGAACGCGGTCGCGCACAGCACCATCGCGCCCGCGGCGGCGAGGTCCTGCCGGATGCGGCGGGCGACGCCGCGCACGTCGCCGTCCGCGGACGCGCGGGCGAGCCGCGGGAACGTCACCGTGACGATCATCAGCGACATGATCATCGGGACCTGGGCGACCTTCTGCGCGTAGTTCAGGTGCGAGATCGACCCGGCCTCCAGGCCGGAGCCGAGGAACCGCTCCACGAACACCTGCGCCTGCCGCGTCACCGTGTACACGACGACGGGCGCGACGGCCGCGACGCCGAGCCGCAGTTCGTCCGCCGGGAGCCGCTGCGGCGGCGCGTCCCGCAGGCACCGCACGAACGCGGGGGCCTGCACGGCGACCATGAGGACGCTGCCGACGGCGACGCCGATCGCGGCGCTCGTCACCCCGACGATCCCCGCCAGGCCCGCGATCAGCGCGAGGATGCCCACGTTGTACGCGGCGTAGATCGCGGCGGGCGGGCCGAACCGGTGGTGGGCGCGCAGCGTGGCGCTCATGAACCCGGCGATCCCGAACGTGACGACGGTGATCGCGGTGAGCCGGACGCACAGCACCGCGGGCCCGTGCCCCGGCAGGCCGGGCGCGAGCAGCCCGACGACGGCGGGCGCGGCGAGCGCGAGCGTGACGGTCACGACGGCGAGGACCGCGACCATGCGCGGCAGGGTCCGGCCGACGAACCCGCGCAGCCCGTCCCCGCGGGCGAGCAGCCGGGTCACGACCGGCACCATCAGCAGCGCCATCGCGTCCTCGATGAGCAGCGGCGACACCGTCTCCGGGATCGTCCAGGCGACGAGGAACGCGTCGGTGCCGCGGCTCGCGCCGAACTGGTGCGCCATCACGAGGTCGCGCAGGAACCCGAGGCCGGTCCCGGCGGCGACGAGCGCGCCCGACAGCGCCGCCGCGCGCCCCACGGACCCGCCCGCCCCGGCGGCCCCGGCCGTCCCGGACTTCCCGAACCGGCCGAACCGTCCGGCCGTCCCGCCGGGCCGGGGGCCGCCGGGACCGCCCGTCCCCTTCGCGGTGCGCGCGGTGGCGGTCATGGCGCCCCGTCGAGCGCGTGGGCGTCGAGCCGGTGGACGCGGAAGCCGTGCCGGTCGACGAGGGCGGGGGCGGGGCGGCGCGGCCCGAGGGCGCGGGCGGCGGCGACGCCGAGCAGGACCGCGGTCAGCACGGTCGTCGGCCCGCCGAGGTCGGCGTAGCAGAAGTTCGTCAGCAGGAAGGCCATCGCGCCCGCGGCGGCGAGCCAGAGCGGGTCGCGGGGGCGGCGGCGCCGCCACAGGCCCCGGACGATCGCCGCGAGCATCGCCAGGAACCCGGCGAGGCCCACGACGCCCTGCTCGGCGAGGACCAGCAGGTACTGGTTGTGCGGCGACAGCAGCGGCTGCCGCATGTACCCGTTGACCGGGTCGTGGGTCTCGCTGCCCGACGACAGCTCGATGCCGGCGTAGGTGTCGCGGTACTCCGCGAAGTTCTTCACGCCGACGCCGGTGAGCGGGCGGTCCCGCCACATCCCCTGGGCGGCGGACCACAGGTGGTACCGGTCGTTCACCGACCGGTCCGGCTCGGTCACCGACCCCACCATGGACCGCGCGCGCGCCGTCACGGCGGACGAGTCGCCGCCCGTGAACAACCCGAACAGCAGCATCAGCGCGGCGCCGCACGCGACGGTGCGCACCGCGACCCAGCGGTCGAACAGGAAGAGCATCAGCACGACCGCGGCGCCGAGCGCGAGCCACGTCCCCCGGCTGAGCGCGAGGACGAGCGCCGCGCCGAGCACGGCCAGCCCGCCGAGCGCGGCGGGCACGGTGCCGCGCGACCGCCGGACGCCCGCCAGCGCGAACGCCGTCAGCAGCACGAACGCGAACGCGACGACGACCGACATCGCCATGACGTCGACCGCGCCGAACGTGCCGACGGCGCGGATGTTGGCGCCGCCGATCGACGCGCCGTTGCCGGTGGCGGCCTGCCAGATCCCGTACGCGGCCTCCGCGACCCCGAGGCCGAGCACCGCGCCGCAGACGATGCCGAGGTCGCGGCGGTCCCGGCACACCAGGACGACCGCGAGCGGCACCAGCACGAAGATCTGCAGGTCGCGCAGGAACCCGGGCAGGCTCGCCGCGATGTCGGACGAGCAGACGGTGGTGACGCCGAGCGTCGCGATCAGCGGGCCGAACGCCCACAGCGCCGCGCGCGGCACGCGCGTCCGTCCGCGGACGACCAGGAGCGCGGCGGTCGCCATGAGGACGACGCTCGCGACGTCCCCGGTGGTGACCTGGACGCCGGAACCGAACGCCCGGCCGCCCTGCGGGACGCCGACGCAGGCGACGGTGGCCGCCGCGATCCAGCTCGGGCGCCCCCACCACGCCTCCGTCATCCGGAGTCCCTCCCGAGGACGGCCCGGGCGGTCAGCAGCAGGATCTTGAGGTCGGCGCCGAACGACCAGTGGTCGATGTAGTGGTTGTCCAGGCGCGCGCGCAGTTCGATGGACGTGTCGCCCCGGAAGCCGTGCACCTGCGCCCAGCCGGTCATGCCGACGGGGACGCGGTGCCGCAGCATGTAGCCGGGGCAGGTGCGGGAGAACTGCTCCACGAAGTGGGGGCGTTCCGGGCGGGGGCCGACGAGGCTCATGTCGCCGCGCACGACGTTCCACAGCTGCGGCAGCTCGTCCATGGACGTGTTGCGCAGGAACCGGCCGACGGGGCCCATGCGGCGGTCGCCCTGCACGGTCCAGCGGGTGTCGGACTCCTGCTCGTCCGCGGGCTGCAGCGTGCGGAACTTCAGCAGCACGAACTCCTCGCCGCCGAGGCCGATCCGCCGCTGCCGGAACAGCACGCCGGGCCCGCCCTCCAGCCGCACCGCGACCGCGCACGCCGCGAACAGCGGCGCCGCCAGGACCAGCAGGACGGCCGCGACGGCGACGTCCAGCAGCCGCTTCGCGTACCGGCGGGCGGGGTCGCGCAGCCGCCAGTCCACGCGCGCGCACGGCAGCCCGGCGAGGTACTCGCGGCGGCCCGGCTCCACCGGGACGACCGCCGCCGGGGGCTGCACCAGCAGCGTCTCGCAGGAGAGGCCGAACGACAGCCGCAGGACGGCGTCGAGCTGCTCGGGCGCGACGTCCTCGGCGACGACGATCAGGGTGCCGACGCCGTGCTTCTCGACGAGCACCGGCACGTCGGCGATGTCGCCGAGGACGGGCAGGGCCGGTTCGTCCGCGCCGGGCCGCTCGGCCGGTCCACCGGGCGTCCCGGCGGCGGGCGCGCCGGCCGCCGCGTCGCCGGACGCGGGCGCGGACGCGGGCGCGGCGATCGTCGCGGCGGGCAGCCCGGCGGCGACCTGGCCGACCGGGGCGAGCCCGAACTCGCCGCGCACCCGCAGCAGCTCGACCAGCTGCCCGGACGTGCCGCCCACCCCGACGACCAGGGCGGGACGGGACCGGGAGCGGCGGCACCGGTAGGTGCGGGCGGCGCCGTTCGCGAGCGCGCGGGACGCGACCGGGACGGCCGTGGCGAGCGCGAGCAGCCACAGCCAGGCGAACGGGTCGGCCGCGAGGAGCACCGCCGCGACCGTCCCCACCAGCAGCACGCGGACCAGCAGGGCCCGCAGGTCGGTCAGCAGCGACGGGCCGCGCCGCGCCCGGTACAGCCCGCCGCCCGCGTTCAGCGCGACGATCGCCGCGGCGGCCGCGGCGGGCAGCGCGCCGTCCGGACGTCCGGGCTGCGCGGCCGCGACCGCGGCGGCCATCGCCCAGCCGTCGGCGACGGCGAGGCACACCGGGTAGACGGTCGGCAGCAGCCGCGGGCCGGGCGTCCGGCGGCGGTACGGGACGAGCGGCGTGCCGGGGGCGGGCGCGGCGGCGTCGCCGGGGGCGGCGAGATCCGCGCGGGCCCCGGAGTCGATGGAGGGACTCAGCCCCTGGGCACTCATCTCGCGCGTCCCTTCATACCGAAGACTCACCCATGCCGAGGCCTCGCCGGGCGACCTGACGGGCCCGGGTTCGCGCGTCCCCTCCGCCGCTGACGAGGACGTTCGCGCAGGTGGCCACGGTCCAGCTTCGCAGGGCGGATCGGCATGGACCGCCGCCTTTAACAAGGTGCTCCCCACTCTTGAGCAGAAGATCGAGTTCCGCCCCTGACCTGCGTGAATGCCGAAAATTCGCCCCTGTTCGCCGATGTTCCCCGGAAACGCCGGGCGGGCTTCGGGAAATACCTGATGACGGCCGAACCCGAGCGGGAGAATCGTCGTCACAGATCATCGGACTCGATCCCCCTGACAAGAGGAGAACGGTGCGAGGCAAGAAGGCCTTGGCCATGGCGCTGGTCCTCGGACTGGCGACGGCGTGCGGCGGCGGGGGCGGGGGCGGCGTCACCGCCAAGAAGACCGAGGCCGCACCCCCGGCGGTGACGATCACCCCGGCGAACGGCAACGCGCGCGCCCGTCCGGACCAGGGGGTCGTCGTCAAGGCGTCCGGCGGGACGCTCGGCGCGGTCGCCGTGACCCTCAAGGGGAAGCCGGTGCCGGGCGCGCTGTCGCCCGACAAGACGACGTGGCGGTCGTCCTGGACGCTCGCACCCGGCGGCAGCTACCAGGTGCAGGCCACGGCGACCTCGGCGGAGGGGCGGACGACCACCGCGACCAGCGCCTTCCGCACCACCACCGCGGTCGCCGCCACCCGGATCAACAACGTGGTGCCGAGCCCCGGCGAGACCGTCGGCACCGGCATGCCGATCTTCGTCCAGTTCAACAAGGACGTTCCCGAGCAGGCCAAGCCGCTGATCGAGAAGAGCATCGAGCTGTCGTCCACGAAGCCGACCGTCGGCTCATGGCGCTGGCTCGACAAGGGCCACTCCTTCAACGGCCTCCCGTCCCTGGTGTTCCGCCCTAAGAAGCCGTGGGCGCCGAACCAGGAGGTGTCGCTCACCGTCCACTACGCGGGCCTGAAGATCGGCGACGACGTGTTCGGCGCGAAGGACGTCACCCGCCGCTTCAAGATCGGCGACGCGCACGTCGTCGACATCAACGCGAAGACGCACAAGCTCACCGTCCGGGAGAACGGCAAGACCGTCCGGAGCTGGGGCGTCAGCCTCGGCTCGGGCGGCGACGTGTGGGCCGACGGCGTCGACCACCTGCTCACCACCAGCGGCGTCCACCTCACCATGGACCGCAGCCGCATGGAGCGGATGGTGTCCCCCGGCAAGAAGAAGGGCGACCCCGGCTACTACGACGAGCAGGTCCCGTGGGCGACCCGCATCTCCAACAGCGGCGAGTACATCCACGAGAACACGTCCGACCCGTCCTGCCTCGGCAACCGCAACTGCAGCCACGGCTGCGTCCGGTCGCCCGCCGAGGACGCCAAGTGGTTCTACCACTGGTCGTACCGGGGCGACATCGTCAACATCACCGGCACCGCGCGGAAGCTCGACTGGTGGAACGGCTGGGGCTACTGGGAGGTCCCGTTCGACAAGTGGTCGAACACCACCGACCGCGCGCCCGTGACGACGTCCCCGCTCACGTCCTGACCCCCGCGGCGCCCGCTGGGGCGCCCTCCCCCGGCCGCCCGTCGTCCGGCGCGGGGCGGGACGCGGGGATGAGGGCGGTGGCGACGAGGCCGAGCACGACGCAGGCCGCGGCGGCGTAGGAGCAGAACGCGACGCCGTCGGCCATCGCGGCCCGCGCCGCGTCCGCGACCGGCGCCGTCTCGGGACGTCCGGCCAGCGCCCCGATCGCGGCCCCGGCGGACTCGGTGACGGCGTCCGCGTGGGCGTCCGCCCGCCCCTCGGGGACGCCGTCCGCGGTGAGCCGGTCGCGGATCCGGGCGCCGAGCGCGGTGAAGAACAGCGTGGTCAGCAGGGCGATGCCGAGCGCGGACCCGAGCTGCCGGAACGCGCTCTGCACGCCGGACGCCTGCCCCGCGCTGCGCGGCGGGACGTCCGCGAGCACGACGTTCGTGACCTGCGCCGTCGCGAACCCGACGCCGACGCCGTAGCCGAACAGGGCCGGCGAGATCGACCACCACGAACTGTCCGGGGACGCGACGAGCCCGAGCCACACCAGCCCGGCGACCTCCAGCGCCAGCCCCAGCCGGACCTGGCCGAGCGGCGAGACCGGCATGCCGAACGCGGCGCCGCTCGCGACGAAGCTGCCCGCCGCCAGCGGAACGAGCGCGAGCCCCGCCTCCAGGGCCCCGTACCCGAGGGTGAACTGCAGCCACAGCGGCAGCACCGCCAGCACCCCGAACTCGCCCACGCCGATGATCAGCGTGACGACGTTGCCGTTGCGGAACGACGCGACGGAGAACAGCCGCACGTCCATCAGCGCCCGTCCGGCGTCGCCGCGCCGCGCCGACCGCACCTGCCGGTGGACGAACGCGGCCAGCAGCAGGCCGGCGAGCACGAGCGCGGCGAAGGCGGGCGACGGCCCGGCGTCCCAGGTCGCGCCGGGGAGGTCCAGCGGCCGGACGCTCGCGAACCAGCCGTAGTGGCGGCCCTCGACGAGCCCGAACGCGAGCAGCCCGAGCCCGAGCACGGACAGGACGGTGCCCGCCGCGTCGACCCGGCCGCCCGCTCGGGGCGACGGCGCGAGGAACAGCAGCGCGCCCGCGCACAGCAGCGCGGTGAGCGGCACGTTGATGCCGAACGCCCAGCGCCAGGACGCCTGCTCGGTGAGCCACCCGCCGAGGACCGGGCCGAGCGCGGACGCGGCGCCGATCGTCGAGCCCCAGACGGCGAACGCGCGGCCGCGCGCCGCGCCGGTGAAGGTCGCGTTGAGCAGGGACAGCGACGTCGGCAGGATCATCGCCGCGCCCGCGCCCTGCAGGAACCGCGCGGCGACGAGCAGGCCGCCGTCCGGGGCGGCGCCGGCGAGCACGCTGGTCGCGCCGAACGCGACGAGCCCGGCGACGAACACCCGGCGGGCGCCGACGATGTCGGCGACGCGTCCGGCGAGCAGCAGGAACGCCGCGAAGACGATCGCGTACGACTCCTGCGTCCACTGCGCCTGGACGGAGCCGATCCCGAGGTCCTCGATGATCGACGGGACGATCACGTTGACGATCGTGGCGTCGACCACGATGAGCGCGACGCCGAGGGAGATCGTCACCAGCCCGAGCGCGCGCCGCGGGGAAGAGGGTTCGGACACTCTACATGCCTCCATGGTGAAGTATCTTTATGATGGAGTTACTTCACGAGGAAGGTAGAGTGGGGCGCGACCGGTTGTCAACGCGAACGGAGGACCACATGGACCGCGACGCCGTCGCCGACCAGCGCGCACGCCTCGTCGAGGGACTGCGGGCCTACGGCGCCGAGTTCACCGAGCTGGGCCGCCGCTTCGCCACCGTCCTCGGCGTCCACGCCACCGACGCGTTCGCCCTGCTGGAGATCGCCTCCGCCGAGCAGCGCGGCGCCCCGCTCTCCCCCGCGCTCCTCGGCCGCCGCATCGCGCTGTCGTCCGGCGCCATGACCGCGCTGCTCAACCGCCTGGAGGAGGCCGGGCACATCACCCGCACCCGCGAGCGGGCCGACCGCCGCATCGTCACGCTGCGCATCGGCGACCACGCCCGCACGATCGCCGAGGACTTCTTCGGGCCCGTCCAGGCGCGCGAGGACGCCGTCCTCAGCGACTACCCGCCCGAACTCCTCGCCCAGTTCGAGGCCGTCCTGGCCCGCCTCCGCGCCGCCATGGACCCCGACACCCCCGAGTGACCGGCGGCCCCCGGCGCGGGTCAGCGGAGGGGGTTGAAGGGGGTCAGTTCGGGCGGGCGGCGGCCCGTCGTGATGGTGTCCGCGAGGAGGCGGCCGGTGGCGGGGCCCAGGGTGATGCCCCACATGCCGTGGCCGCCGCCGACGAACACGCGCGGGGAGCGGGTCGCGCCGATGAGCGGCAGGCCGTCCCGGGTGCACGGGCGGGACCCGACCCACTCGTCCCGCCGGTCGTCCAGCCGGACGCCGCGCAGCATCGGGCGCGCCGCCTCGACGATCGCGCGGACCCGGCGGCGGTCGAGCGCCGCGTCCGGGCGGCGGAACTCCATCATCCCCGCGACGCGCAGCCGGTCGCCCAGCGGCGTGCAGGCGACGCGCTGCGCCGGGAGGTACACCGGGCCGGACGGCGCCTCCGCCACCGGCACGCTGAAGCTGTAGCCGCGGCCCGCCTGGACGAGCGCGCGGACGCCGAACCGGCGCGCGAGGTCCCCGAGCCACACGCCGCTCGCGACCACCGCCGCGTCGAACGTCTCGCCCTGGACGGTCACCCCGCCGGGGCCGTCGCGCAGCTCGCCGACGGCCGTCCCGGTCCGGACGGCGCCGCCGCGCGCCCGCACGGCGGCGGCGAGGGCGTGCACGAACCGTCCGGGGTCGATGTACCGCTGGCCGCGCAGCAGGATCGCGGCGCCGACCCGGTCCGACAGCAGCGGCTCCAGCTTCCGGGCCTCGTCGCCGTCGAGCGCCTCGTACTCCAGCCCCTGGCCGGCCGCCCGGATGTGCTTGACCTCCTCCAGCAGGACGCGGCGCTCGGCGGCCGTCCGGTACGCGGCGACGAACGTGGCGGCGTCCCGCGTCTCCGCCTCGACCCCGCCCTCGACCAGGGCGTCGAAGGCCGGCAGCGCCAGCCGGTTGACCGGCACCAGCGCCTCCATCGCGCGCCGCCACCGCGCGGCCGTGCTGTGCCGCGCGAACCCGGCGAGGAACCGCAGCAGCCGCGGGTCCGCGCTCGGCGGCACGTACACCGGCGACGACGGGCTGAGCACCGCGCGGATCCCGTACCGCAGGACGGCCGGTTCCGGTAGCGGCGTCGCGAGCCCCGGCGTCAGCCAGCCCGCGTTCCCCCACGACGCGCCCGCCGCGACGTCCCGCCGGTCGAAGACGGTCACGTCCACGCCGCGTTCCTGCAGGAACCACGCCGTGGACAGGCCGACCATCCCGGCGCCCACGACGGCGACACGGCGCGGCTCACCGGACACGTTGCCGACCATCCCACGTTCCCCTCTCCACGGACCTCGCTCACCTCCGATGGTGGGACGTCTCGTCGCGCGCGGCCTCGTCCGGTTCGGCCAATCGCATGCATCTGTCTTGTGCGATTCGCACAATCGATCGGCGACACTGGGGGCATGGCGATCAGCGTGGCGGACCTCGCCGGATCCCTCGGGCCCGGGCTGCTCCGGGTGCTCACCGACGGCCGCGCCGGGCCGGTGGACGACGTCGTCCTCGCCGAACCGGGGGAGCCCGCCGGGCAGCCCGGCGACCTCGTCCTCGGCGTCGGCCTGCCCTCGGCCGCGGCCGCGATCGCGCTGGTGGAGCGGGCCGACGCCGCGGGCGCCGCCGCCGTCGCCGTGAAGGCCCCGCTCGCCGCGGCAGCCGCGCCCGCCGCGCGGACCCGGGCGCCCGCGCTCGTCGAGCTCCAGCCGGACGCCTCGTGGGCCCACCTCGTGTGGCTCGTCCGCGGGGCCGTCGACCGGGCGGGCGCCCCGCTCCCCGGGTCGCCGGGCGCCCACGACGACCTGTTCGCGCTCGCCGACACCGCCGCGGAGATCGCGGGCGCCCCCGTCACCGTGGAGGACGCCCGGTCGCGCGTCCTCGCCTACTCGGGCCTGCAGGACGCGACCGACCCCGCACGGGTCTCGACGATCGTCGGGCGGCGCGTCCCGCCGCAGGTCACCGCGCACCTGCGCGCCTGCGGCGTGTTCCGGAGGATGGCCCGGTCGAGCGACCCCATCGCCGTCCCCGCCGGGCCCGACGGGATGCTGCCGCGGCTCGTCGTCCCGGTCCGCGCGGGCGGTGAATGGCTCGGCTCGATCTGGGCGGTCGCCCGCACGCCCGTCCCGGACGCGCGGGTGCGGCGGCTCACGGAGCTCGCGTCCGTCCTCGCCCTGCACCTGCTGCGGCTGCGCGCCGAGTCGGAGGTCGCGCGGCGGGTGTCGGCCGAGCACCTGCGCGCGGCGCTGCGCGACGGCTCCCCGCTCGCCGTGCCCGACCCGGCGCCGTGGCGGGTCGCGATCCTCGGCGCCCGCGGCGGCGGCGACGCCCGCCGGGCCCTCGACCTGTGGGAGGCGATCGCCCGCCGGTTCGGCTGGCGCCGCCCGCTCCTCACCGACCTCGACGGCGCGCTCCACGCCGTCCTCACCTGCCCTCCCGGGCCCGGCGGCCGCCCGCACGAGCCCGGTTCGGCGCCGTGGCTGGCCGACGTCCTCGCCCGCGTGCGCGACCCCGACCTCTACGCGACGGTCGGCGGTCCCGCCGCCGCCCCGGCCGACCTGCCCCGCTCCCGGGCCGAGGCCGCCGAACTGGACGGGCTCGTCACGTCCGGGCGGCTCGCGGCGGCGGGCACCGTCCTGCTGGAGGACGCGTGGGACGCCGTCGTCGTCGAGCGCGCCCGCAGGGCGATCGGCCCCGACACGCTCGGCGGCCCCCTGGGTGCCCTCCGCGACCACGACGCGGCGCACGGCACGTCCTACCTGCCGACGCTCGCCGCGTGGCTCGACCACTTCGGCGACCCGAAGGGCGCGGCCGCCGAACTCCGGATCCACCCGAACACGCTGCGGTACCGGCTGCGCCGCATGGCCGACACGGCGACCCTCGACCTCGCGTCCTCCCGGGTCCGGCTGGCGCTCCGCCTCCAGCTCGCCGCGCTCCCGGACGACGGACGGGCGTGACGCGCGTCCGGGCGCCCGTTCGGCCGGCGGGGGAGCGGCGGCTCCGGCCCGCTCCGGCGGACGGACGGCCCGGGCGCCGCGAGCGGGCGTTGCGGGTCCTCCGCTCGCAGCGCGCCATCACCAGGCTCAGCCGCTCCGCGCCCGGCGGCGCCACGGCGCGGCATTCCGCCCCGCCGGGCGGAGTGTCCGCCGTCCTGACGGCGTGACCGCGGTCGGCGTGCGCGGCGAGGACGTACGCGTCGACGGGGCGGGCCAGGGGGACCAGCGGGAAGCGGGCCGAGGGGAAGATGCCCGCCAACGCGGCCAGCAGGTCGAGGACGTCCTTCCACGCGCTGCGGACGGTGTACTTGAACGCGACCTTGAACTCGCTGCCGAGGCTCCACGAGCGCCGGACGATCGGCGCGGTCGTCCCGCTCCCGTCGCCGTCGCCGCCCGCCAGGTGGATCGGCTCGCTGTGGAAACGGGTGCGGTACTTGCCCGTCTTCACGTCCGTGTAGCCCTGGAGCCTCCCCTTCGCGTCGAGCGTCGCGCCGAAGTCCGGGGGCTGGACGGGCAGCAGGCGGGCGGTCAGGGAGACGCGGCCCTCGGCGGCGGGCCCGGGCGTCGGCAGGTCCTCGGCCGTCCCGGCGGAGAACGAGCCGCCGAGGCCGAACCCGCCCTCGAACGTGAGCGTCGCGCCCCCGTCCGTCGTGACGACCCGGAGGCCGCCGCCGATGCCCCGGTAGAAGCTGAACTTCAGCTCCGAGCCCTGGACCCTCCCCAGCACGCCCATCGGGCGGGGACTGAGCGGGGGCCGGTGCTCGGGCAGGTCGCTCACCTCGGTGACGTCCGCCGAGAGGCGCGCGGACACGCAGCCGCGGGCGGGCGCCGGTTCGACGGCGCGCGCGAGCGGCTGCGCCGAGGGGCTCGCCAGCACCGCGATCAGCGCGAGGATCTGGACGCACGCGCCGCAGACGACTCCCTCCATCGCGTGCTTCCACTCCCCCGGTCGCCTGTACGGACACTGGCGTCAAAACCGGTCGGCTTCCCCCGACGGCAGTGACAACATGTCGCACGTTATAACACTATGGAGCGGTTAGATGACAAACAGTGACCAAGGTTCCGTAGGTCAAGTTGGACGGCTCCGCCCGCTCAGGGCAGGCGCAGCGCGGCGGGGGCGCCCGCCGGGACGGACGGCGCGTGCGGCGCGACGCGGTCGATGCGCCGGTACGGCTCGCCGGGGGCGGGGCGGGGGTCCTTCTCGCCGCGGTTCGGCCAGAACGACATCGCCCGCTCGGCCTGCGCGGTGATGGTGAGGGACGGGTTGACGCCGAGGTTCGCGGTGACGGCGGAACCGTCCACGATGTGCAGGCCGGGGTGCCCGTGGACGCGGTGGTAGGGGTCGATGACGCCGGTCTCTGGGGTCTCGCCGATGGTGCAGCCGCCGATGAAGTGCGCCGTCGTCGGGATGTTGAACAGGTCGAACCACGTCCCGCCCGGGGTCGCGTCGAGTTCCTCGGCGAGCATCCGGACGGCCTTGTGCGCGACGGGGATCCACGTGGGGTTCGGCTCGCCCTCGCCCTGCCGCGCGACGAGGCGTCCGCGCCGCTCGGTGACGGTGATGGAGTTGTCGGCGGTCTGCATGACGAGGGCGATGACCGTGCGGTTCGCCCAGTCCTTCAGCGACAGCCCCCGCAGGATGATCGTCGGGTGCCGCAGGGCCAGCCCGGCGAACTTCAGCCAGCGCGGCGCCCGCCCGCCGCCGTCCACGAGCAGCGTCCGGATGAACCCCATCAGGTTGTTGCCGGTGCCGTAGCGGGTCGGCTCGATGTGGGTCTTGTCGTCGGGATGGAACGACGAGGTGATCGCGAGGCCGGTGCCGTGGTCGACGTGCTTCGCGCGGTGCCAGACGGTCATCCGCTCGACGCCGAGGAGCGCCTCGGAGTTCGTCCGGGTCAGCTCGCCGAGCCGCGCGGACAGGTGCGGCAGGCGGCCCGCGTCGCGCATCCGGTGCAGCAGCGTCTGCGTGCCGTGGGTCCCGGCGGCGAGGACGACGTGCTCCGCGGTGAGCGTCCGCCGATGGCGCCGCAGGGACCCCGTGCGCCGCACCGTCACCCGGTAGCCGCCGGACTCGACCGGGTCCAGCGCGGTCACCGTGGTGTCCGGGACGACCCGGACGCCCGCCTTCTCCGCGAGGTACAGGTAGTTCTTCGTGAGCATGTTCTTCGCGCCGACGCGGCAGCCGATCATGCACGAGCCGCACGCGGTGCACGTCGTCCGGCGGGGGCCCGCGCCGCCGAAGTACGGGTCGTCGTGCGTCGCCCCGGCCTCGTCGCCGAAGAACACCCCGACCGGCGTCGGATGGAAGGTGTCGCCCTTGCCCATCCGGTCCGCCACCCGCTTGATCGCCTCGTCCGCGGGCGTGACCAGCGGGTTCGTCACGACCCCGAGCATCCGGCGGGCCTGGTCGTAGTGCGGCTTCAGCTCGTCCTGCCAGTCGGTGATGTGGCCCCACGCCTTGTCGACGAAGAACGGCCGCGGCGGCTCGTACAGCGTGTTGGCGTAGACGAGGGAGCCGCCGCCGACGCCCGCGCCCGCGAGGACGAGCACGCCCGCCTTCCCCCCGACGCGGTGCATCCGCTGGATGCCGTGCAGGCCCAGCCGCGGCATCCACAGGTACTTGCGCAGCCGCCACGACGTCTTCGGCAGCGAGTCCTCGTCGAACCGGCGGCCCGCCTCGAGCACCGCGACGCGGTACCCCTTCTCGGCGAGCCGCAGCGCCGCGACGCTGCCGCCGAACCCCGAGCCGACGACGATGACGTCGAAGTCGAACGCCTTGCGGGTCATGCGCACCACCTCGTCCACACGAAACGGACCCCCGACTATCGACCCGCGCACCCGTCGCGCGCCACGCATCCGGACGCGCGATTCGGCGGGTTTCTTATCAACACGTTGACAATGTCTTCGTGACCAGCCGGGCGTGCAGGATCAGCTCCATCTCCAGGCAGCGCCGCGGGTCCGACAGGTCGTCCCCGAAGAGGTGCCGCAGGTGCCGCAGCCGGTACCGGACGGTCTGCGGGTGCACGCGCAGGCGGCGCCCGGCGTCGGCGGCGTTGAAGTTGTGCTCCAGCAGCGCGAGCAGCGTCTCGGCGAGCCGCTCCCGCCGCGCCGGCGGCACCGCGCGCAGCGGCGCGAGCCGCGTCGCGGCGGCGTCGTCGATCAGCTCCCCGGCGCGGGACACCATCAGCGCCGGGACGTGCTCGGCGCTGCGGATCGGGCCGGTGTCGGGGATGACGCCGCGGCCCGCGAGCGCGAGCGTCTCCCGGGCCCACCGCAGTGAGCGGGCCGCGCCCGCGAGCGGCACCGCCGGCCCGATCGCGACGACCCAGTCCCGGACCAGCTCGGCGGGCAGGACCGGACGGGCGCCGTCCGGGGCGTCGGGGAACAGCAGCGCCGGCTCCGGCGCGGCGAAGTCCGCGAGCGCCCCGGCCGGCGGGTGCGGCGGAAGCACCCCGTCCCGGCGGGGCCGCGCCGCGGCCGCCGCGACCGTCCGCGGCGGCGGCCACCGCGCCTCCCGGGCGAGCGCCGCGACCCGGTCCGGATCCGCGGGCGGCTCGGCGAGCAGCAGCTGCAGCAGCCGGGCGCGGCGCCGGACGTCCGGGTCGCCCGCGGGCCGCGCGGCGCGCTCCTCCCGGTACCCCGCCGCGATCACCTCCGCGACCGCGTCCATGTAGGCGAACTGGGCGTCCACCACGAGCCCCAGCGCGGCGCGATCGAGGTCCAGGCCGCCCGGGACGGTCGCGAGCGTGCGCCACGCGGCGAGCACCGACCGGCGCAGCGACTGCTGGATCTCGTCCGGGTCCCGGCCGTCCCGCGCCAGCGCCCGCCCGACCCGCAGGTAGAACGCCCGCACCCGGTCCCAGCCGGCGTCCGGGTCGTCCACCAGGTCGCAGAAGTGCCGCAGCCCCGCCGCGACCCCCGACCGCACCCGCCGCGCCTCGTCGCCCACCGGCACCGCGCCGCGCTCGCCCAGCTCGCGCATCAGCTCGTCGGCCGCCCGGTCCACCCGGGCCCGCAGCCGCTCCGCCACCCACGCCGGGACCTTCTCGAACGCCGCGACGTCTGCCATTCGCCATTCCCCCTCACGACCGAATGCTCCAAGGATCGTGGATCGGGGCCCATTCCGGTTGTCGCCGGAATAACTCGTTCGGCAAGGTTTTCTCGGGCGAGGTGACAAAAACACGAGCGAACCGCCGAATGGCGCCCGCTTTTCCCTGGCGGACGCGCGAAAAGGTCACCCGAAGGTGTCGAGGCCCGCGATGCGCCAGCGACCGTCCCGGCGGACGGCGTCCACCGCCAGCATCGCGGGCGCGTGCGAGCTCCGCCCGTCCGACGTGCGGGTCGTCCGCTGGTCCGCGAACACGAGCAGCCGCGCCCGTCCGTCCCGGAGCGACACCACGGCGCTGTCGGTGACCCGCGTGCTCAGCACGGCCTCCCGTTTCGGCGCCTCCTCCCGCACCTTTCCGAACACGCCCTCGTACTGCCCCGCCGCGTCGCCCGTCAGAAACTCCGCCGCCGCTTTCCGGGTGCGCTCCGGGGCGGCGTGGTCGTAGGAGAAGAGCCGCCCCACCATCTCGGCGACCGCCCCCTTCACCTCGCTCGTCGCGGCGCCGTCCGTCAACGCCGCGTTCCGCACGACGGGATCGTCCCGCAGGCCCGCCGCCTCCTGCCGCGCCCAGACCCCCGACGCCGCCAGCAGCACCGCCACGACCCCCAGCGCGACCGTCCTCACGACGCCTCCCCCGACGCCCGCCCGAGCCCGCTCACCTTCCAGCCGCCGCCCGTCCGGTCGAGCCGCGCGACCAGGCGGTCCTGCTTCACCACCGGGTCGCCCTCCGGCGGCGTCACGGTGATCTCGACCGCCGCCAGGACGCGCGCCCGCCCCGACCGCACGTCCAGCTCGGCCACCGCCGCCTCCAGCACCCTCCCCGACGTGACCGTTCTCGCCTTCCGTACCCGGTCCACGAACGCCGCCCGGCCGTCGGTGATCTCCCGGTGCAGCTCACCGGTGGTCGACTCCCGCCACGTGCGCAGATCCGGCTCGACGGTCCGGTAGTCGAGCGTGTTCAGGTTCTGCACCGACTGCTCCCCCGCCCGCAGCACCTCCGCGCGCACCCGCGAGTACGCGTCCCCGTCATCGTGCGCCGCGGCATACCAGGACCAACCGCCCCAGAGGGCGAACACCGCCGCGAGAGCGACCAGCGCCGCCGCCGTCCGCCGCACCGGATCCTCGTCCATCAGACCGCCCGCAGTTCTTGGATCGTCCACCGGCCCTGCACCCGCCGCGCCGTCACGACCAGCTGCGCCGCCGCCGGAGTGCCCACCGGCTCCCCCGCGCGCGTCGCCGTCTGGTCGAGGAACACCAGCACCCGCGCGTCCGCACCGACCAGCGACACCACCCCGGCCCGCACCACCCGCGTCACGAGCGTCACCCGCTGTCCCGGCGCCTGCCGCTTCACCTGCCCGAACAGCACGCGGTACTGCCGCAGCGCCGGGCCCTGCAGCACCTCCGCCGCGGCCCGCTCCGTCGCCGCGACGTCCCCCGCCTCGTAGCTGAACACCGCGACCAGCCCCCGCGACACCGCGCCCGTCACCTCGGCCGCCGCCACGTCGTCGAACGCGGGCCGCTCGTCCCCGCGCACCCGGTCCGCGACCGGGTGCAGCACCAGCCCGACCAGCACCAGCCCGACCGCGACGGCGAACGGGCGATACAACCGCAGGACCCGCCTCATCGCGCCCCCACCGGGACCGACGCCAGCGCCGCGAGCTTCCACCCCTGCGGCGTCCGCACCAGCTCGGCCGCGAACCGCTTCCGCTGCATCGTCGGCTCCCCGCCCCGCAGCGTCAGCCGCACCTGCACCGCCGCGATCACCTCCGCCTTCCCCGCCGCCTCGTCCAGCGACGTCACCGCCGCCCCCGTGACCCGCGCGTCCGCGTCCGTCCCCGACGCCCCGATCTTCCGCCGGTTCGACGCCTCATCGCCCCGCAGCTGCGTGTGCAGCGCCCCCGTCGTCGCGTCGAGCCACCCCCGCAACCCCGCGTCCACGTGCGCCCCGTCCATCGAGTTCAACGTCGCGATGTGCCGCTCGGCCGCCTGCAGGACCGCCGCCCGTCCCCCCGAGGGCCCCTGCACGCCCGGGTCGTCCCGCCACGCCGCCCACCCCGACCCCACGAGGAACACGAACGCCGCGACCACGACACCCCACCCCACGAGCCCCCACCCGGCGAGCAGCGTCCGCGTGCGAGGCCGCGTCCGCGCGCGCCGCACCCCCGCGGGCTCACCGCGCGCCCCGCCCTTGCGCGCGGGCCGCGCCTCCTCGCCCTCGGCCCGCAAGGCCCCACGCCACGCGCTCTCCACCGCCTCGTCCGCCCCGTTCTTCTCGTCGCCTCCGCGCACGACCGCCTCACGCTTCACGCCCACGCCCCACTTCCACGCCGCACCGCCCGGACGAACTTCCCGCGCTCGTCCACGCAGGCCGCAGGGAGCACGCGTCCACCCACCCGTCCGCCCCACATGCAGCCACGCGCCGGGACGTGCCGGACGGACGCAGGGCCAGCGGGCACGCCGTCCACCGGCACACGCCACACGGGCACCCGACACGCGGGCGCACGCCGCGAGGGGTGGGGTGGGCCAGGACTGCGGGCGGTCACGGGTGGGCCTTCGGGAGTGCGAGCAAGGTGCGGAGGTCGGCGGGGTCGTTCGGGGCGCTTCGTGCGGTGGGCAGGGCGGGGAGTGCGAGCGCGCCGGGCAGCGTCGGGTCCGGTGCGGCGCCCAGGACGGAGCCGGCGCGCGCGGGCTCGGGGACGGGCGGGCGCGGGGCGTTCGCCGCGCCGCGGACGTTCGTGCCGCTCGACGGGGGCTCGGTGCAGGCGGCCGCGGTGTTCAGCGGGGCGCCCGGGGACGTGTCGAGCCCGTTGCGGTACCGCGTGCCCTCGTAACCGGACGTGCAGTGCGGGGGGTCGAAGAAGGTGGTGACCATTCCGAAGGTGAGCCGGCCGTCGTGCACGACGGACGTTCCGGCGGCGACCGCGGCCGGCAGTTCCGACAGGAGCTGTTCGAGCCCGGAGGTGCGGTGCGCGAGGAGTTCGGACGTCGTCAGCAGGTTCGCGACGAGGACGCTCATCGAGGGGTCGAGGTCGCGGACGAGGGCGCGGAGTTCGGTGGCGGCGTCGGGCGCGGTGGTGACGAGGTCGCGGAAGGCGGGGTCGGATTCGCGCAATTGAGCGGCGAGCAGGCGCGCGTCGCGGCCGAAGGACGCGAGGGCGGCGGCTTCCTCGTTCTGGGTGCGCAGGACGTGTTCGGCGTCGTCGATGAGCGTGCGGGTGGGGGCGACGTTCGCGTCGGCGGCCTTGGTGAGGGCGCGGGTCTCGTCGAGGAGCGCCTGGAGGTTCGGGCCCTGGCCGGCGAGGGCGACGCCGAGTTCGTCGACGACGGTGCGCAGCGCGCCGGTCGGGACGGATTCGGCGAGGGCGTTGACGCTGGTCAGCAGGTCGGTGACGGGCGGGGGCGTGGCGGTCGCGGAGCGGGGGATGACGGCCCCGGCGGCCATGAACGGGCCGGACGCGGTGGTCGGGCGCAGGTCGATGTACTGTTCGCCGATCGCCGAGCGGTTGGCGACGACGGCCTCGGTGCCGACGGGGATGCGGGGGGCGTCGTCGTCGATGCGGAGTTCGGCGACGACGCCGTCGGCCGTGAGGTGCAGGGCGCCGACGCGTCCGACGGACGATCCCCGGTAGGTGACGTCGGCGTTCTCGGCGAGGCCCCCGGCTTCGGCGAGTTCGGCCTCGATGACGTAGTGGTCGGCGAGCCCGACGTGCTTGCCGAGGTCGGCGTAGTTCAGGCCGACGTGGGCGACGGCGTAGAGGCCGACGACGAGGAAGACGAGGTTCTTGATCCTGGTGCCGAGGGTGAGCATCAGTCCCCCTGGACGGCGGGGAGCGGGGCGATGGGCGGGACGATCGTGGTGCCCGGCTTCGCGGTGACGGTGAGGTACACGTTCAGGTAGTCGCCCTTGATCGCGGGGAGGACGGCGTCGGTGAACGGGTAGGTGAGCAGGACCTCGAGGGCGTTCGGGAGGTCGGTGCCGGCGTCGGAGAGCTTGCGGAGGGTGGGTTCGAGGGCCTCCAGGTCGGCGATGAGGTCCTCTTTGCTGCGGTTCATGGTCGTCACGGCGACCTGCGACAGTTCGTCCAGCGACGACAGCATCTGGACGAGCGCGCCGCGCTGCTCCTCGAGCACCCGCAGGCCGGGTTCGAGGTCGGTGAGGGCGACGTCGATCTGCTCGTCGCGGGCGCGGAGGGTGGCGGAGAGGCGGTTCAGGCCGTCGAGCGCGTCGATGATCCCCTGGCGGTTGGCGTCGAGGGCGCCGACGAGCCGTTCGGCCTGGTGCAGGAGCGACCGGATCTCGGGTTCGTTGCCGTCGAGCGCCCGGTTCAGTTCGGTGGTGATCGTGCGGATCTGGGCGATCCCGCCGCCGTTGAGGAGCATGGACAGGGCGCCGAACACCTCCTCGACCTCCGGGTTGCGGCCGGTGCGCGACAGCGGGATCACCGCGCCGTCCGCCAGCCGCCCGGCGGACCCGGTTTGCGGCGGGGCGCTCAGTTCGACGAACTTCTCGCCCAGGAGGCTCGACTGGCGGACGTTCGCGCGGGCGTCCGCCGGGAGGCGGACGTCGCCGTTGACCTGCATGGTGACGACGGCGGTCCAGCCGTCGTCGGGGAGCCCGACGGCGGTGACGCGGCCGACGGCGACGTCGTTGACCTTGACGGCGGACTGGGGGACGAGGTTGAGGACGTTCGCGAACCGGGCCCGCACGGTGTAGGGGTGGTCGCCGAGGTCGGCGCCGCCGGGCAGCGGGAGGTCCTGGAGGCCGGTGAAGCCGCAGCCGGACGCGAGGGTCGCGGCGGCGAGGGCGGCGAGCGCGCGGCGGATCACGGGGCGCCCCCTTCCGGCGGGGCCTGCACGGGGCGGCCCGTGACGGGGAGCGGGGTGAGTTCGGTGAGGTTCTGGCGGCCCATCAGCGACTTCGTGGCCGGGTCGTAGGCGTTGAGGACGTTCACGACGTTGATCGCCTGGACGTCGAGGGCCTCGGCGAGCGAGCGGCGCTGCTTGACGAGGGTCTGCGTGATGTCGGCGAGTTTGTGCACGTTCTCCCGCACCTGGTGGCGGTTGTCGCGGATGAACCGTTCGACGTCGGCGAGGGCGCGGGTGAGCAGCCGGATCGCGGCGTCGAGTTCGTGCCGGTCGGCGGCGAGGAACCCGCTGACGTCGGCGAGCTGCCGTTCGGCGAGCCGCACCTGCCCGTCGTTCTCCCTGAGCATGGACGTGAAGGTCTGCAGGGAGCGGATCGTCGCGAACAGGTCGCCCTGCGAGCCCGCGAGCGTCTTGGCGGCCTGCGCCATGCGTTCGGTCGTGGTGCGGATGTCCCGGCCGTTGCCGTCGAGGTTCTCCGCGCCGGTCTCGAGGGCCCGGGAGAGCGCGCCGTCGGCGTTGGCGCCGTCCGGTCCGAGGTCGGCGGCGAGCCGCTTGATCGCGGCGTAGACCTGGTCGAGTTCCATCGGGGTGGCGGTGTTGCGCACGTCGATGACGGCGCCGGACCGCATCGCCGGGCCGCCCGTGTAGGCGGGGGTGAGCTGGACGTACCGGTCGGCGACGACGCTCGGCGCGACGGCGACGGCGCGCGCCCCGGACGGGACGCGCACGCCGTGGTCGACGGTCAGGACGGTCCGGACGCGGGGCCCGTCGGGGGTGACGGAGTCGACGGCGCCGACGCGGACGCCGAGGACGCGGACGTCCGACCCGGCGGAGATGCCCACGGCGCTGCGGAAGTACACGGTGATGCGGGTGCCGTCCGGGCCCTGGGCGCGGACGAGCGCGAGCGCGGCGGCCAGGACGAGTGCGGCGCCCAGCGCGACGAGCGCGGCGGGACCGCGCAGCCTGCGCAGCATCAGCCACCGCCCTTCCGGGGCGGCATGCACCCCTCGTCGGGGGCTTCGCGGCCCTCGGGCAGGTACTCGGGCGGGACGAGCCCGCAGAGGTAGCCGTCCATCCAGCGTCCGTTGCCGAGGGAGTTGCCCAGGAGGCGGGTGTAGGGGCCTGCGGTTTTCAGCGCACGGTCCAGGTTCGCCTGGTTCTCCTCTAGGAGGTCGGTGACCTGCCCGAGCGCACGCAGGGTGGGGTCGAGTTGCTCTTGGTTGTCCTGGACGAGTCCGGAGATCTGCCGGGAGAGGTCCTGGGTGCCGAGGAGGAGGTTGTGGATCGCCTCCCGGCGGCGGCGGATCTCGGCCAAGAGGAGGTTGCCGTCGCGCAGGAGCGCTTCGACGTTCCCGCTCTGTTCGGCCATCGTGCCGGTCACCTGGCGGGTGTTCGCGAGCAGGCGGGACAGTTCGGCGTCCCGCGACGCGATCGTCTTCGACAGGGCGGACAGGCCGGTGAGGGCCTCGCGGACCTCGGGCGCGGTGTCGTCGAACGTCCCGGACAGGACGTCGAGGCTCTGCGCGAGCCGCGCGCTGTCGAGGCGTCCGACGGTCCCCGCGAGGTCCTCGAACGCTTCGGTGACGTCGTACGGGGACGTCGTCCGGTCGAGCGGGATCCGGTCCCCCGGGTCCTGTGCGCGCGCGCCGAGCGGGTCTACTGCGAGGTACTTGTCGCCGAGCAGCGTCTTGATGGCGATCGCGACGGTGCTGGCGTCCCCGATCCAGGTGTCGCGCACGCGGAACGACACCGCGACCTTCGCGCCGTCCAGCCGGACGCCCGTCACCTCGCCGACCTTCACGCCCGCGACGCGCACCTCGTTGCCGGGGCGCAGCCCGGCGGCCTCGCCGAAGTCGGCGGTGTAGCGGGTGCCGCCGCCGACGACGGGCAGGTCCTTGGCGTTGTAGGCGAGCAGAGCGGCAACGGTCAGCAGGGTGATCGACACGACGGCGACCACGATCGGGTTCCGCTCCCGCACCGGCTTGAGCCGCGGCCGCCCCACCGGCCGTCCCCTCGACCGTCCCCGCGCCTTGCGCGGCGGCCGCTCCGGGCGGCGGCGTTCCTTGCGGGGGGTCATGCGCCGCACCTCGCGTCCGTGGCCGGGACCCCGGTCGGGGGCGGGTGCTCCTCGCCCGGGTACTGCTCGTAGGCGACGCCCGTGACGGCCGCCTCGCACATGTAAAGGTTCAGCCACGAGCCGTAGGAGGCGACGCGCCCGATGGCCTCCATCTTCACCGGCAGGGTCTCCAGGAACCGGCCGACGGTGTCCGACTCGTCCGCGAGGTTCTTCGACAGGCGGCCGAGCTGCTCGATGTCGCGCTTCAGCGGCGCGCGGCCGTCCCGCAGCAGGCCCGCGGTGGTGCCGGCGAGGTCGTCGAGGGCGCTGATGGCCTCGCCGATCGCCGTCCGGTCGGACGCGAGCCCGGACACCAGGCGGCGCAGCGTCGAGACGAGCGTGCCGAGTTCGTCGTCGCGCGCGTTGACCGTGTCGAGGACGGCGTTCAGGTTGTCGATCACCTGCCCGATGACCTCGTCCTTCGCGGCGATCCCGCCGGTCAGCGAGCCGATCGTGGACAGCAGGCCCTCGACCGTCCCGCCCTCGCCCTGCAGCACCTGGACGAGCGACCCGGCGAGCTTGTTGACGTCGCCGGGCGACAGCGCCTGGAACAGCGGCTGGAAACCGTTGAACAGCTGCGTGAGGTTCAGCGCGGGCGTCGTCCGCTCGACCGGGATCGTCGCGCCCGGCCGCAGGGTGCCGGCGGCGCCGGTGCCGCGGTCGAGGGCGACGTACCGCTGCCCGATCAGGTTCAGGTACTTGATCGTCGCGGTGGCGGTCGCGGGCAGGGCGCGGCCCCGCTCGACCGCGAACGTGACCTCGGCGGTGCGCCGGTCGACGACGTCGATGTCCTCGACGCGGCCGACCTCGACGCCCGCGATCCGCACGCCGTCGCCGTCCCGCAGCCCGGACGCGTCGGTGAACCGGGCCTTGTACGAGACGGTGTCGCGGGCGCCGAACCGGCCGATGCTGAGCGCCAGCAGCCCGGTCGCGAGGACGGTCACGACGACGAACGCGAGCGACTTCGCGAGCGGCCGGGCGAGGCTCGTCCGCTTCACTTGAGGGTCACCTCCGTCCCCCGGTAGAGCGGCCCGACGAGGACGCTGCTCCAGCCGGGCAGCGCCTCCGGGACCTCCTGGACGGACGGCGCCACCAGCTCGTTCACCATCCGGTTCTCCTGCGGCGAGTTCGGCAGGCCGAGCGCGCCGGGCGCGACCGCGACGGGCGTGGCGGCGTCCGGCGGCGCGGCGGCGACGGTCTCCGCGCCGCCGCCCGTCCCGTACGGGACGGGGTAGCAGTGCGGCCCGTCGGCCTCGGTGTGCCGGGGGCGGTCGCGCCCGGGCACGTACTTCCCCTTGGACGGGACGGTCGTGACGTTCACCCGCAGCCCGGGGCGTTCGGTGCCCTCGCCGAGGACCTCGTCCATGAGGGGCACGAAGTCGGTGAGCATCTCGAGGGTGCAGGGGAACGCGGGCGAGTACTCGCGCAGCAGTTCGAGGGTCGGGCGGCCCTCGGCGGTGAGCCGGATGAAGTTCTCGCTGTTCTCGTGGAGGAAGTCGGAGAGGTTCCGGGACGCGTCGGTGAGGGACGCGTAGAGCCGTCCGAGGTCGTCGCGCTGGGCGGCGATGCTGCGGCTGGTGTAGGAGAAGTCGTTGAGCGCCTGGAGGATGTCGGGCGCGGCCTGCTCGTAGTGGTGCGCGACCTGCACGAGTTCGCGGATCCCGCGGTTGAGCGCCGGGACGGACGGGTTGATCTCCTTCAGGTACGCGTCGAGTTCGACGAGCGTCGCGCCGAGTTCGGTGCCGCGCCCGTCCAGGGCCTGCGAGACGGCGGTGAGGGTCGCGGCGAGCTTCGCGGGCTGGACGGCGGTGAGCAGCGGGTACAGGTTGTCGAGGACGCGCTGCAGCTCGATGGCGTTCGCGGACCGGTCCTGGCTGATGACGCTGCCGCCGTCGAGGCGCGCCGCGACGGGGCGTTCCGGCGGGATCAGCGCGACGTACCGCTGCCCGAACAGGGTCGTGGGGAGCAGCTGCGCCGACACGTTCGCGGGCAGCATCGGCACCCGGTCGGGGTCGATCGCGAGCCGCAGCGTCGCGACCCGTCCGTCCGAGTCGATCTCGCGGACCTCGCCGACGACGACGCCGCGCAGCTTCACGTCCGCGTGCGGGTGCATCTCGCTGCCCGCGCTCGCCGTCCGCAGCGTCACCCACGCGACCTCGGTGAACCGCTTGTCGTACACCGCGATCGACAGCCCGATCAGCAGCGCCGGGACCAGCAGGAACGCGACGCCCGCGAGCCGCCTGCCGAGGACGGGCGGGACGGCGCGGCGCCGCCGCCCGGGCGCCCTGCGGGCGCTCATCCGGCGACCTTCACCGTCGTGGTCGTCCCCCACACCGCCAGGCTGAAGAAGAAGTCGCTGACGCTGATGAGGACGATCGAGGTGCGAACCGCGCGGCCGACGGCTCGGCCCACCCCAGCGGGGCCGCCGGCCGCGCGGTAGCCGTAGTAGCAGTGCGAGAGGATCACCAGCACGCTGAACACCAGCACCTTGAAGAACGAGAGCACGACGTCCACGGGCGACAGGAACAGCCCGAAGTAGTGGTCGTAGGTCCCCGCGGACTGCCCGTTGACGTGCACCGTCACCGTGCGGGACGCCAGGTACGCGCACAGCAGCCCGACCGCGTACAGCGGGACGATCGCGACGGCGCCCGCGATGATGCGGGTCGTCACCAGGTACGGCAGGCTCGGGATGCCCATCACCTCGAGCGCGTCGACCTCGTCGCCGATCCGCATCGCGCCGAGCTGCGCGGTGAACCCGGCCCCGACGGTCGCCGACAGCGCGAGTCCCGACACGACCGGCGCGATCTCCCGCGTGTTGATGTACGCGGACGCGAACCCGGTGAACGCGGACGTCCCGATCTGCTGGAGCGCCGAGTAGCCCTGCATGCCGACGACGACGCCGGTGGCGAGGGTCATCGCGACCATCACGCCGATCGTCCCGCCGATCACGCCGAGGCCGCCGCTGCCGAACGCGACCTCCGCCAGCAGCCGCTGCACCTCGCGCCAGTAGCGGCGGACGGCGCGCGGCGCCCACAGGAGCGCCCGCACGTAGAACAGGCCCTGGTCGCCGGGGGCGTCCAGCCAGGCGAACCAGCGGGACGGGCCCGCGCGGAGCGTGCCGAGCACGGCCATCGCCGCTCACCCTCCCTTCGGCGGGACGACCTGGAGGTAGATCCCGGTGATCACGAGGTTGAGCAGGAACAGCAGCAGGAACGTGATGACGACCGACTGGTTGACGACGTCCCCGACGCCCTTCGGCCCGCCCTTCGGGTTCAGGCCCCGGTACGACGCGACGACCCCGGCGACGAACCCGAACAGGATCGCCTTCGCCTCGCCCACGTAGATGTCGGGGAGCTGCGCGAGGGCGGAGAAGCTCGCGACGTACGCGCCGGGCGTGCCGCCCTGCATGAGCACGTTGAAGAAGTAGCCGCCGGCGACCCCGACGACCGACACCAGGCCGTTCAGCAGGAACGCGACGGCGACGCAGGCGAGGACGCGGGGGACGACGAGGCGCTGCACGGGCGAGACGCCGAGCACCTCCATCGCGTCGAGCTCCTCGCGGATCGTGCGGGCGCCGATGTCGGCGCAGATCGTCGAGCCCGCCACCCCGGCCACCAGCAGCGCGACGATCATCGGGCTGGCCTGCTGGATCACCACCAGGACGCTCGCCGCGCCGGTGAACGACTGCGCGCCGAACTGCTGCGTGAGCGATCCGACCTGCAGGGACGTGACGGCGCCGAACGGGATCGACACGAGCGCCGTCGGCAGGATCGTCACGCTCGCGATGAACCAGAACTGCTCGACGAACTCGCGGAACTGGAACGGGCGGCGGAACGCCATGCCGAGCACGGTCGCGCCGAGCGCGAACATCCGGCCGGCCTCGCGCAGCGCGTTCAGCGGGTATTCGATGACGGGCGTCGGCACGGCTCGGACCTCCTTTCGCGCTTTTCCCGTATTCCGGGTTCGGACGGCTCAAGCTACTTCGGCGCCAATTACTCCGACAAGGCGGAGAAGTGTACGAATTCGCGATTACCGGCATTTCTAGCGGCCGGTGACATCTTCGGGCGGCGGCGGGCCGCGGTTTTTCATCGGCGGGCGAGCATTTTCCGGGGGCCGCGCCGCCCGCGGCCGTCCGTTGTCACGCGCGTGACAAGGCGCGGGCCCCGATCCTGCGCGGCACGACAAAGCCGCCCCCCACCGGTCGGCGCATAATGTCCGGATTGCACCCGGCTTGCGGCCGGACGCCCACCGATCGGGTCCCACCCTGCCGAGAGGAACCACCCGTGAACCGACGTCATCTCGCGGCCCTGCTGCTGGTCCCCGCGCTCGCCCTCACGGCGTGCGGCGGGGAGGACGACTCCGGCGGCGGGTCGTCCGCGCAGAACCCGGGGGCCGGCGCGCCGTCCGGGCCGGGCGCCGGGCAGCCCGGCGCCGGCGGCGGCGCGGGCGGCGGCCAGGGCGGGAGCGGCACGGGCCAGGGCGGCGGTGCCGGTTCCGGCACCGAGGGCGGCTCCGGCGCGGGCGGTTCCGGCGGCGCGGGCGGCGGAACCGCGAACGGCGCCCCCACCGGGCCGCCCCCGGCCGCCGTGAACGCCTTCGCGAAGTGCATGCGGGACAAGGGCATCGACATCCCCGCCGACATCCGGCAGTGGCAGCCGCCCGCGACGCCGTCCGGCGACATGCAGCGCGCGATGGCCGTCTGCATGCAGGTCATGGCGTCCGCCGCCCCGCGCGGCTGACGCGCCCGCCCGCGGCCGGCGCGCCCCGCTCCCGGCGCGCCCCGCGGGCGACGCACGCGCGGCCCCGTCCGTCCACCCTGCCACCGGTGGACGGACGGGGCCGCGCGGCTCACGCGCTCACTTCGCGCACGCGCTCACTTCGCGCACGCGGGCGCCTTCGCGAACGCGGCCTTCAGTTCGGCGTTCTTCGCGAAGTCCTGTTCGGGCCCCTGATACGTCTGGAAACGGCCGAACACCTCGCCCATCTGGCCCACGGCCTTCTGCAGCGATTTCTCGTTCTTCACGTCGGCCTTCTCCAGCCGCAGCGTCGCCGTCGAGACCGTCGAACGCGTCTGCATCAGATTCGTCATCGCGTCCTTGTACAGCTGCTCGCCGCCGGTGACCGGCGGGGCGCCGAGCTCCTGCATCTCCGTCTCGAACGTCCGCATCCGCTGCGAGATGTCGTCCAGCATCTGGACGAGCGACTTCTTCGACGTCGCCGCGTCCGCCGCCTGGAGTTCGGGCACCTTCATCGTGGGGAGCCGCGCGGAGATGTCGCACAGCTTCCCCGCCCAGGCGATCTCGGGCGGCTCCTTCTTCTCCTCGGATCCGCAGCCGGCGGCGGCGAGCACGGCCGTCCCGGCCAGCACCGCCCCGGCGATCACACGCCGCACCATGTCCGTTCTCCTTCGTTCACGCGCAGTTCGAGGTGGCGGGCTCGCCCGCGAAGCGGTCCGCGAGGAACGCCATCGCGTCCTCGTTGCCGCGGTAGACGAGCGTGATGTGGCCGACGCCGTCCCACGTCTTCCAGGTGACGGGGGCGCCGAGGGCGCAGTAGTCGCGGTGCAGCCGCTCGGCCTGCCCGAACGCGACGATCTCGTCGGTCTTCGAGTGGTACTGGAACACCGGGGCGCCGGGCGCCCGCGCGCCGAGCGTGTTCTCCGCGACCCGCTCCAGCCACGGCGTCGACGCGTACGGGCTGGTGGCGAAGTAGTCCGGCACCGTCTTGCCCTGGTGGTCGAGCAGCAGCTCCAGCGTGCACGTGTCGTTCTCGAACGCCGCGAGCATGGCGCGTCCGGCGTCGTTGACGTACGACTCGAGGTCCAGCTCCGGGTAGGCGTTGTCCATGCCGACCATGGAGTAGAGGAGGAACCCGAACGGGTCGGCGCCCTCCAGCGCGATGCCCACGGCCGCGAGGTCGGACGGGACGCCGCCGCCGACGATGCCCGCGACGTCCAGTTCGGGGGCGTACTCGGGCTGCTTCTGCCCCGCCCACATCGCGGCGGCCCCGCCCTGCGAGTAGCCGCGGAACGCGACCTTCCCGGCGTCGGGCAGCCCCGCCTCGTCCAGCCGCTGCGCGGCGCGCACCGCGTCGATCAGCGCGTTCCCCATCGAGTGGACGATGTAGGTCGTCTCGGGTTTCTGGTGGTAGCCCTCGTAGTCGGTGACGGCGACCGCGTACCCGGCGGCGAGCATCTCGTTCAGCGCGGCCTGCTCGTAGAAGGCGCCCTGGTCGATGAACCGGGACGGCGCGCAGCGGAACGACGGCCCGCTCGTCCCCGGCCCGAACCCGACGACCGGCAGCGACGCCGGGTCGCCCGCCTTCGGCACGAGGACCATCCCGGTGACCGCGACGGGCGCGCCGAGCGCGTCCGTCGACAGGTACATGACCTGCCAGGCGTCCGCGAGGCCCCGCGCGGTCGGCGGCCCCGCCTTGGCCGGGCGCGCCCGGATCACGTCGCCCGCTTTCCCGGCGGGCAGCGGGGCGGGCGGCGTGTAGAACGCGTCGCCGGGCGGCCCCGGATCGGTCGCCGCGGCGGGCGCGGCGGGCGCGGCCGGGGACGCGGCGCTCGCCGGGACGGCCGGGGCCGCGGCCAGCGCGAGGACGAGCGCGGCGGTGCCGCCGAGCACCCCCCGGCGACGACGTGCGGTGAAGATCGGCATCTCCGCCTCCTACCTGTTCCTGTCGTCCGCCGGGGGATTCGCCGGGGTGAGGGTCAGTTCGACGGTGGTGCCGGGGGCGGTGACCGCGTCGCCGAGCAGACCGGTCAGCGCGCCGCAGCCGGTGAGGGCAGCGAGGTCGTGCTCGCCGGTGAGGCGGCCGCCCGCGGCCGGGTCGAAGCCGGGCGCCGAGGTGAGCTTCAGCTCGGACGGCTCGGTCGTGCGGCACCCGTCGCCGCCGCCGATCGGGACGACGCCGAAGACGCGGAACGACGGGAAGGCGGCCGTGACCGGGGACGTCGTCGTGAGGACGCCGTCGCCGAGTGCGGCCGTGCCGCCGTCGCCGTCGTCCAGCCGCATCTCGGCGGTGACCGGCAGGAACCCGAACAGGTCGAGGTCCGCGGTCGCCGGTTCGAGCGCGAGGTCGGCGCGGGCGGCGTCCCCGGCGGCGCCGAGGGCGAGGGTCATCCCGCCGGTGAGCGGCGCGGTCCCGCCGGACGCCTGCAGGACGGTCGAGCCCTCGACCGCGTACGCGTGGTCGCCGCCGCCCGTCGTGTCGACGATCTCGAAGGACGCGAGGACGTTGTCCTGCCCGGGGTCCTGGACGCACTCGGACTCGAACGTGCCGAGGCCGCCGGGGCCGCCGTCGTCCGTCCGGGGCGTCAGCGTCAGCACGAGGTTCCCGACGGCGATCGTGCCGGGGCCCGGCCTGGTGAACGTGAGGTCGGGCGCGGTGCCGCTCCCCCGCACGGTGAACTCGCCGGACGCGGGCACGTCCGTCCGGTCCAGCGCGACGTCCACCTGGACGGGCAGGCCGCCGGGCATCTCCGGGACGGTGAGGGTCGCGTCGGCGCGGGCGCCGCCCTCGAGGGTCGCGGTGCCGAGGGCGGCGAGCGCGCGCGTCGACGCGGCGCCGACCGTCGCCACCGAGTCGACGGCGATGCCCGGCATCGTCTCGCCGACCCGCACGGTCTCCGGGACGTCCGCGGCGAGGGACACCCGCACCGGCTGCGGGCCGATCAGCGGGAAGGTGCAGTGGTAGCCGAGGTCGAGGGTCGCGGGCGCCGCGGCCGCCGCCGGTGCGGCGACGGCGGCGACGGCGAGCCCGGCGGCCGCCGCGGCGAGCCCCGACGCCGCCGCGACGGCCGCGCGGACCGCGCCCCGGCGTCCCGCTCTTCGTTTCCTGGTCAACGTTCGCCTTTCGGGGTGGGGGCGAGGTCGCCGGCGGGCCCGACGGGGACGGCCCCCGCCGCACCGTGGGGGGTGCGGCGGGGGCCGCGGATCGGCCGCCGGCCGGTCCGGGCCTGGATCAGGCCTGGGCGGGGGTGAGGGTCAGGTCGATCGTGTTGCCGTCACCCGCGGTGAACAGGTTGAGGATCCCGGTGAGCGGCCCGCAGTCGGTGATCTCCGACAGCGAGTACTCGCCGCTGATCGTGCCGCCCGCGTTCGGGTCGAAGAACTCGCCCTCCGCGGACTGCAGCGTGATGTCCGACGGCTCGGCGGTCTGGCAGTTCTCGCCGCCGCCGATCGGGATCATCCCGAACACCTTGAACGAGGACAGCTTGGTGATGACCTTGGTGTTGGTCGTGAGCTGCCCGCTCTCGTAGACGCCGGTCGTCTCGCCCTGGGTGGCGAACCCGATGCCGGCCTTCACCGGCAGGAACCCGAGGATCTTGAAGTCGCCCTCGGTCGGGTCGAGCCGCAGGTCCGCGACGACGTCCCCGGTCATGAGGTCGAGGTCCGCGCCCACGGAGCCGGTCAGCGGCGCCGTCCCGTTCGGGGCCTTCACGAAGGTCTCACCGGAGATCGTGAAGTCGAAGTGCTGCCCGGGAGGGGTGGGGGTGGGCGTGGGAGTCGGGGTCGGGGTGGGCGTGGGAGTGGGGGTGGGCGTGGGGGTGGGAGTGGGGGTGGGGGTCGGGGTGGGGGTCGGGGTGGGGGTCGGGGTAGGCGTCGGCGTGGGGGTG
>NZ_JBFAUZ010000009.1:0-203669 GCF_040679555.1 Spirillospora sp. NPDC052242 | reverse complement strand
AGCAGCAGGACGCCCCCGCCGAGGCGCCCGGCGCGCAGCAGAACGCGCGCGGCCCGCAGGCGCTCGGCGCCGCCCTCGCTCGGGGGCGGCGCGCGTCCGGCCTCGGGGGGCGGCTCAGCGGGCCCGGACGGTCAGGGTGACGGTGAGGGCGGCGGCGGCCAGGGCGGCGGCGAGGAACATGAGCGGCCGGGTCCCGGCGCCGTCCGTGACGAGGCCGCCCGCGAAGGCGCCGAGGGCGATGGCGCCGTTGAACACGCCGACGAACAGGGCGGTGACGCGCTCGGCGTCGTCCGGCGCGGCCTTGAGCAGCCACGTCTGCACGCCCACCGACACGCCGCCGTAGGCGAGGCCCCACACGGCCATGAGGACGGCCGCGCCCGCGTGCGTCGTGCCGAGGACGGGCACGAGCGCGACGGCCCCGGCCAGCCCGGCGGCGAGGACCGCGAGGGTCGCGCGCGGGGCGCGGGGCGCGCGCAGGCCCGCGGCGAAGTTGCCCGCGACGCCCGCGACCCCGTACAGGAGCAGCAGCGTCCCGACCGCGCCCGCCCCGAGCCCCGCGGTGTCCTCCAGGACCGGACGGACGAACGTGTACGCGGCGAAGTGCCCGGTGACCAGCAGGATCGTGACGGCGAGCCCGGTCGCGACCGCCGGGCGCCGACCGACGCCGCGCGCGGTGCGGCCGGCGGACGCCGGTCCGGGCGGCAGCCGGGGCAGCAGCGCGGCCATCGCGACCGCGACCGCCACCGCGAGGCCGGCGACGGCGACGAACGCGGCGCGCCACTCGGCGGCCGCCTGGACGAACGCGCCCGCCGGCACCCCGAGGACGGACGCCGCCGCGACCCCGCCGAAGATCGTCGACGTCGCGGCGGCCACGGCGGGCGCCGGGACGAGCCGGGGCGCGAGGCCCGCGGCGAGCGCCCACACGCCGCCCATGCCGAGCCCGACGAGGACGCGGGCCGCGAGCAGCACGCCGAAGTTCGGCGCCCAGGCGGCGAGCAGGTTCGCCGCCGCGAGCAGCAGCATGAGGACGATCAGGACGGTGCGGCGGTCGGCGCGCCCGGCGGCGCGCGGGGCGAACGGGGCGGACACCGCGGCGACGAGGCCGGTGACGGTGAGGGTCCACCCGGCGGTGCCCGCGCCGACGTCCAGGGACGCGCCGATCGGCGTGAGCAGGCCGACGGGCGTCATCTCGGCGGTGACGACCGTGAACGTGCCGGCCGCGACCGCGAGGACGGCCGCGCGGCCCCCGGCGCGCGCGTCCGTCCGGGCCGGCTTCTCGGAGACTTCGTGCATGCCGTTCATCCCACGGCCGGGGCGGGCGCCGAACAACGGCGGATCCCTCATGCTTCAATGAGCCGGGCTCATCGACGCAGGCCGGAAGGGGTGCCGTGGCGGGGCTGGAGATCCGGGAGCTGGAGTGCTTCCTCGTGCTGGCCGAGGAGCTGCACTTCGGCCGCACGGGCGAGCGCCTTTACGTGTCGCAGAGCCGCGTCAGCCAGCTGCTGCGGTCGCTGGAGACCCGGATCGGCGCGCGGCTGGTCGAGCGGACGAGCCGCCGGGTGCGGCTGACGGCGTTCGGCGCGGAGTTCGCCGCGTCGCTAAGGCCCGCCTACGACGCCCTCGCCGCGACGGTCGAGGAGGCGCGGGCGACCGCGCGCGGGCGCACCCGGGTCGGCTTCCAGGGCGCGGTGTACGAGCAGGTCACGCGGGCGATCGCGGAGCTGCGCCGGGACCGGCCGGAGCACCGGGTGGACATCGCCGAGATCCCGCTCGGCGACCCGTTCGGGGCGCTGCGGCGCGGCGAGGTGGACGCGGCGGTGGTGCTGCTGCCCGTGCGGGAGCCCGATCTCACGGTCGGCGCGGTGTTCTCGCGGCGGCCGCTGACGCTCGCCGTCCCGGCCGGGCATCCGTTCGCGCGCCGGACGCGGCTGGCGGCCGAGGACCTCGCCCGCACCGCGCTGATCCCGGTCGAGGGCCCCGCGCCCGGCTACTGGCGGCGGTTCCACTGCCCGGTGGCGACGCCGGACGGCCGCGCGATCGCGCACGAGGACGGCGTGCGCACCCTGCAGGAGGGGCTCACGCTGGTCGGGGCGGGACGGGGCGCGATGCTGCTGTGCGACGCGACGGCGCACCACAACCGGCGGGGCGACGTCGCGTTCGTCCCAGTCGGGGACCTGCCGGAGTCGGCGCTCGGGCTGGTGTGGGCCGGGGACGGGACGGCGGTGCTGCGGGCGCTCGCCGCGGCGGTTCAGGAGCCGGACGGCGGCACGTAGGGCAGGTGCAGGATCTCGCCGAGTTCGGCGAGCATGAGCTCGAACATGGGCTCGGGGTCGTCGAGGGCGAACTCGAGGTGGCCGAAGACCTCCAGGCTGACGCCGCCCTGCAGGCGGATCCAGCACTTGAGGAACTGCAGGACGACGCCCAGCGGGAGCGAGACGCCGATGTCGGTGCGGTAGCGGGCGAGCTGGTCGCGCAGGTGGGCGGGGATGTCCTCGTCGGCGGGGACGGGGAACGGCCGCTTCTGCCACAGGTCGAGGAACAGCGACATGAACGTCCAGCCGAACCGGCGGGCGCACTCCTGGGCGAAGTCGGTCTCGCCCCGGTGCCCGGCGCCGCGGACGGGGACGCCGAACAGCAGCCCGTACTCGCGGGGGTGCGCGAGGGCCCAGCGGCGGAACTGCCGCGCGACGGCGTGGAACTTGGCGCTCATGTCGTCCGGCGGGACGGCCTTCGCGGCGCCCATCAGTTCTGCGGTGAGCTCGGTGAAGATCTCGCCGATGAGGTGGCGGAGCAGCTCGCCGTGGCTGCCGAAGTAGCGGTAGAGCGCGGGCGCCGTCATCCCCATCTCGCGGGCGATGGCGCGGAGCGTCACCGCGTCCGGCCCCTGCTCGATGAGGATGCGGCGGGCGGTCTCGGAGATCTCCCGGACCGTCGCCGCCCGCACCCGGTCTCGCCGTGTCGCCACCTGCGTCGCCCTCCTTCCGTTCAGCCGGCCGCCCCCGGTCGTTCCCGCATGATCTCTCACATACACCGTTGACGAAAGTGAACGGGGTATGCGAAGTTTACGGCGTTAGCAGTTAACGGCATTCACGATCGTGACCGAGTGTAATGGGGGTTGACGGTGTTCGACAGATGGGGACGATGGGTGGACCGGCACCGCCGGTGGGTGCTCGCCGTCGCGGGCGCCGCGCTGGTGTTCGCGGGCGTGTGGGGAACCGGCGTGTTCGGCGCGCTGACCCCGTCCGGCGGCTTCGACACGCCGGGCAGCGAGAGCGACCGGGCGGCGGCGATCACCGAACGCGACCTCGGGCGCGACGCCGCCGACGTCGTCGTCCTGTACCGGGGCGGCACGACGGTCGACGACCCCGCGTACCGGACGGCCGTCGAGGCGGCCCTCGCGGACCTGCCGGCTGGCGAGATCACCTCGACCGCCACGTACTGGACGACCCGGGCGCCGCAGTTCGTCAGCGAGGACCGCACCGGCACCTACGCCGTCCTGCGGCTGGCCGGGGCGGACGACGCGGAGCGCGAGGAGAGCTACGACGCGATCAAGGACGACCTGACGCGGGTCGGCGGCGGGCTCACCGCGCAGGTCGGCGGGGCCGTCGCCACGAACGTCGCGATCAACGAGCGGGTGTCGGAGGACATCGCGCGCGCCGAGATGATGGCGATGCCGGTGCTGCTCGTGCTCCTCGTGCTCATCTTCGGCGGGCTGGTCGCGGCGAGCCTGCCGCTGCTGGTCGGGGGCCTGGCGATCCTCGGCTCGTTCACCGCCCTGCACGTCCTGACGTACGTGACGGACGTGTCCATCTTCGCGGTGAACATCACGACGTTCCTGGGGCTCGGCCTCGCCATCGACTACGGGCTGTTCATGGTCAGCCGGTACCGCGAGGAGATCGCCCGCCGGGACCGCGCGGACGCGCTGGCCGCCACCATGGCCACGGCCGGGCGGACGGTCGCCGTCTCCGGCGTCACGGTCGCGGTGTCGCTGTCCGGGCTGCTGCTGTTCGACCAGAACTTCCTGCGCTCGATGGGCTACGGCGGCATCGCCACCGTGTTCGTCTGCATGATCGGCGCGCTGACCGTGCTGCCCGCGCTGCTCGCCGTCCTCGGCCCGCGCGTGAACGCGCTGTCGTTCCGCCGCCGCAAGCCGTCCGGGACCACCGGACGGGAGGACGGCGAGGGCTGGTGGGGACGGCTCGCGCGCAGCGTCATGCGCCGCCCGGTGATCTACGCCGTCGCCACGGTCGCGCTGCTGCTCGCGCTCGGCGCCCCGTTCCTGCGCATCAACTGGGGCGGCGTGGACGCCAAGGTGCTGCCGGCGGACGCGGAGGCCCGGGTCGTCGCCGAGGCCCTCGAGACCGACTACCCGCGCAACGCGACGAGCCCCATCGAGGCCGTGGTGACCGGGACGTCCGACCGGGCCGCGATCCAGGCGTACGGGGACCGCCTGGCCGCCCTCGACGGCGTCACCGGCGCCGCGGTCACCGGCTCGAACGGCGACGGCGGCGGCGGCACCACCCGCATCGCGCTCACCTACACCGCCGACCCGAACTCCGACGAGGCCCGCGACCTGGTCGAACGCGCCCGGGACGTCCCGCCGCCGCCCGGCGCGGACGCGCACGTCGGGGGCGCCACCGCGACCGTCGTCGACCAGCTCGCGAGCCTGGGCGCGACGCTGCCGTGGGTCGGGCTGCTCGTCGCCGCGGCGACGTTCGCGCTGCTGTTCCTGGCGTTCGGGTCGGTCGTGCTGCCGCTCAAGGCGATCGCGATGAACGCGCTGTCGCTCGCCGCGACGTTCGGCGTCGTCGTGCTGATCTTCCAGGACGGCAACCTGTCCGGCCTCCTGGACTTCACCGCGACCGGGGCGATCGCGCCCGCGATGCCGATCCTCATGCTCGCGATGCTGTTCGGCATCTCGATGGACTACGAGGTGTTCCTGCTGTCGCGCGTCCGGGAGCAGTACGACCTCACCGGCTCCAGCACGGCGGCGGTCGCGACCGGCGTGCAGCGCACCGGCGCCATCATCACCAGCGCGGCGCTGCTGTTCATCGTGGTCATCGGCGCGTTCGCCACGTCCGGCATCACGTTCATCAAGATGACGGGCGTCGGGATGGTCGTCGCGATCATCGTGGACGCCACGGTCGTGCGGGCCCTGCTCGTCCCGGCGACGATGCGGCTGCTCGGCCGCGCGAACTGGTGGGCGCCCGGCCCGCTCGCCCGGCTCTACGGCCGGTACGGGATCAAGGAGGGCGACGCGCCGCCCGCCGGGTCGCCCGCCGGCCCGGAGCCCGAGCCGGCGCCGCCGGTGCCGGTCCGCTGACCGTCCGGACAAGGGAAACGCACCACCAAGTGAGCGAAAGCGCTTGTGCTCGCCCATGAGCGGGGAGAGACTGAACGCGATTCGCCCGGCTGCCCGCGCGTGACGCGCGCCGCGACGGAGCCCGCCCGGCGTGCACTCTCACCGCTCATGGGACGTTCCCTTGGAGGCACCACCATGCCCGTGCAGGCGATCACCGAGGCCGAAGAAGCCCTCGGACACCTGGAGCACCTCACCGACGTGCTGCGCTCGCGCGGCTGGACGGTCGAGGTCTCGGCGCACGCGGACCGCTGGCCGAGCGCTCTGGTCGCCAACCCCGACATGCCCGCGATGAACGAGTCGGTCATCGCCGTCCAGGAAGGCGCCGACCGCACCTGGACGTACTACTACGGCTGGGGCGAGCGGATCGCGCCCTGCACGGACGCGCCCGCCGCCGCGGCCGCGCTCGTCCGGGTGCTGGCCGTGGGGCGGGACTCCTAGCCCCGCCCCACCGCCGTGTGGGGGTCTCTTGACCAGGTCAGGGCATGTGAGTCGTGCAACGTTCACTCTCCGTGAGGATGATCGTGAGCCACCGGTCATCGCGGACCGGTACCTACGGAGAGGAACACCCATGCGACTGCCCGCCCGGGCCGCCGTCACGCTGGCCGCGGCCGGCGCCGCCCTGCTGCCGTTCGCCGCGCCCGCCATGGCCTGCCCCGACGACCACCACGACGGCAAGGGCCATCACGGTCACCACGGGGACGGCCACGGCAAGGGCCACGGCTGGGGCCACCACGACGGTGACCACGACGGCAAGGGCCACCACGGCGACGGCCACCACGGGGACGGCCAGCACGGGGACGGCCACCACGGCGACCACGGCGACCACCACGCCCGCAAGCACGTGGTCGGCGGCCCGACGTACGTGTACGACCCCTACTTCAAGAAGGTCGACACGCAGGTCGTGACCGAGCTCGACAAGCGCGGCACGACCGTCCGGCTCAAGGTCGCCGACGTGCCGAAGAAGTACTGGGGCAAGACGATGGGCACGCACGTCCACGAGAACAAGTGCGGCCCGAAGCCCAACTCGTCCGGCGACCACTACCAGAACCCGGACGCCCGCAAGCACACCCCGCTCCGCAAGAAGGAGATCTGGCTCGACTTCAAGGTCGAGAAGGGCGGCAAGGGGTACGCGAAGGCCTGGGTGCCGTGGCGCGTCGACAAGAAGGACGCCGGGTCGGTGGTCATCCACCAGCACCGCACCGACCCGAAGACCGGTGACGCCGGCAAGCGCCTGATCTGCACGGACGCGGTGTTCTTCTAACCGCCGCGAGTGCGAACGTGCCCGTCGCCGCGACCCGGCGGCGGGCACCGCCACGAGCGGACCGCTCCATGCGCCGGGGGCGCGCGGGCCCCGCCGTCCGTCAGGCGGACTTGCGGCCGCGGCTCTTGGCGGGCTCCTTCTTCGCCGCCTCCTTCTTCGTCCCCCCGGACGCCGGCTTCTTGCGGGCCGGGGCCTTCTTCGCCGGCGCCTTCCGCCCGGCCTTCTCCCCGCCCCCGGCCCCGCCGCGGCTCTTCTTCGCGGCCTCGACGCTGGCGCGCAGCGCGCTGAGCAGGTCGGCGGCGGGCTCCTCCTCGGCCTCCTCGGCGGGCCGCGCCACCTCCCGCCCCTCGACCTTCGCGTCGATCACGGCCTGCAGCGCCTCCCGGTAGGCGTCCTTGTACTCGGACGGGTCGAAATCGCCCTCCATCGACTCGATCAGCGACGTCGCCATCGACAGCTCCTGCTTGCGGACCTCGATGTCCTCCTCCAGGAACGGGAAGTCGGGGGTGCGGACCTCGTCCGGCCACAGCATCGTCTCCAGGACGAACACGCCGCCGCGCACCCGCAGCGTCGCCAGCGACTCCCGCTGCCGCAGCGCGATCTTCACGATCGCGACCTGCCCCGAGTTCTCCAGCGCGTCCCGCAGCAGCACGTACGGCTTGGCGCCCTGCGCGTCCGGCTCCAGGTAGTACGACTTCGCGAAGTAGATCGGGTCGACCTCCTCCTGCTCGACGAACTGGAGGACGTCGATGCGGCGGCTCGTCGACAGCGGCAAGTCGGCGAAGTCCTCGTCGGTGAGGATCACCATCTCGCCGCTCGGCAGCTCGTAGCCCTTGGCGATGTCGGCGTACGGGACCTCCTCGCCGTCCACCGAGCAGACCCGCTTGTACTTGATGCGGCCGCCGTCCTCGCGGTGCACCTGGTGGAAGCTGACGTCCCTCTGTTCGGTCGCCGAGTAGACCTTCACGGGTATCGTCACCAGCCCGAACGAGATCGCGCCCTTCCAGATACTGCGCATGACGGATCCTTACCCAGCGGCACCCGCACCTAGCGTTCCCCGCGGGCGCATTTGCGACACAACGCGCTCTTGATCCTTTTCCTTTGCGCGGGCGCCGGGTAAGACGCGGATATGACCATGCCTTGGCCCGTCGAGCCCATGACGGCCGCCACCGGGGACCTCCCCGGCGACGGCGCGCGCTGGGGCCTCGAGCTGAAGTGGGACGGCGTCCGCGCCGTGGCGCAGGTGTCGGCCGGCGGCCTGCGCGCGGCCGGGCGGCGCGGCGGCGACGTCGCGTCCCGCTACCCGGAGCTGTCCGCCCTGGTGGACCTGCTGCCGGGGCACGACGCCGTGCTGGACGGCGAGGTCGTCGCGTTCGACCGGGGCAGGCCGAGCTTCGAGCGGCTGCAGCGGCGGATGCACGTGGCGCACCCCGACCCCCGGCTCGTCCGGGACGTCCCGGTCCGGTACGTGGTGTTCGACCTGCTCTACCTGGACGGGTACGTCCTGTTCGACACCCCGTACGCGGACCGGCGGGCCCTCCTCACCGGGCTCGACCTCGGCGGCGGCGGACCCGTCGAGGTGCCCCCGTACCTGGACGGCGGCGACGCCGAGCAGGTCGCGGAACTGCTCGCGTTCACGCGCGAACAGCACCTCGAGGGCCTCCTCGCGAAGCGCCTCGACTCCCCGTACCGTCCGGGCCGCCGGGTCGACTTCTGGCGGAAGGTGAAGAACTTCCTCACCCGCGAAGTGATCGTGTGCGGCTGGAAGCCCGGCAAGGGGCGGCGCGAGGGCGGGGTGGGGTCCCTCCTGCTCGGCGAGTACGACGGCAAGGGCCGGCTGGGGTTCGTCGGCCACGTCGGCACCGGCTTCTCGGACCGCTTCCTGGACGAGCTGTACGAGATCCTCTGGCCCCTGCGGCGCCCGACCAGCCCCTACGACGACCCCGTCCCGCGCGAGTTCGCCCGCGACGCGCAGTGGGTTGAGCCGAACCTCGTCGGGGAGGTCGCCTACAGCGCCCGCACCCGGGACGGACGCCTCCGCTTTCCGTCCTGGCGCGGGCTCCGCGACGACAAGGACCCACGGGAAGTGACGAGCGAGCAAGGGGTCGTGAGTGAGCAGTAAACGGGTGGAAGTCGACGGAAGAAAACTCGGCCTTTCCAACCTGGACAAGAACCTCTACCCCGAATTCACCAAGGGCGAGGTCATCGACTACTACGCGCGCGTCGCACCGGTCATGCTGCCGCACCTCGAAAACCGTCCCGCGACCCGCATCCGCTGGCCCGACGGCGTGGACGGCGGCAAGTTCTTCGAGAAGAACGCGCCCTCCCACACCCCCGACTGGGTGCGCACCGCGACCGTCCCGAGCCCAGGCAGCACCAGGGGACGCGACACGCTCGACTACGTCGTCGTCGACGATCTGGCCACGCTCGTCTGGTGCGCCAACCTCGCGGCCCTCGAACTGCACGTCCCGCAGTGGAAAGTGGGGCCGCGCGGCAAAGTGCACACCCCCGACCTCGTCGTGTTCGACCTCGACCCGGGGCCGCCCGCCACGATCGTCGAAGCGTGCGAGGTCGCCGCCATGCTCCGCGACCTGCTCGCCGACGACGGCCTCGACTCTTACCCCAAGACCAGCGGCAAGAAGGGCCTGCACCTGTACGTCCCGATCAAGGAGCCGCCGCAGGCCGAACGGACGTCCGAGTACGCGAAGGCGGCCGCCCAGCGGCTCGCCGGCGAGCACCCCGACCTCGTCGTCGCCAAGATGGACAAGCGCCTGCGCAAAGGCAAGGTGTTCGTCGACTGGAGCCAGAACAACCCCGCCAAGACGACCGTCGCGCCCTACTCCCTCCGCGCCGCGGACCGCCCCACCGTCTCGACGCCCCTCACCTGGGACGAACTGGGCGGCTGCAAGGACGCCGCCGACCTCGTCTTCACGCCCGACGACGCCCTCGCCCGCATCGACGAGCGCGGCGACCTCCTCGCCCCCCTTCTCGCGGAGGACCGTCCCGCGCTCCCCTGACACGCGACTTCCCTATGTGTTGGAATCGCCACGCTCCGGCACCTCCGTCCGCCACTATGAGGCGGGGGACACCACACGGGGAAGGACCGGGGCAAGTTGAACCACCACTACGACGCCGTGGTGCTGGGCGGGGGCACCGCGGGGGAACGGATCGCCGCGGGCCTCGCCCGCGCCGGGCGCGACGTCGCGCTCGTCGAGGACCGCCTGGTCGGCGGCATCTCACCGTACTTCGCGTGCCTCCCCTCCAAGTCGCTGCTGCAGTCGGCGCGGCGCGGCGAGCCGTGGGAACTCGCGGTCGCCCGGCGCGACGCGCTCACCGGCGGCCGCACCGACGACCGCGCCGCCGCCCGGATGGCCGAGGCGGGCGTGACCGTCCTGCGCGGCCGCGGCCGCGTCGCCGCCCCCGGCCGCGTCGAGGTCGACGGCACCCCGCACGGCTACGCCGAACTGGTCGTCTGCACCGGCAGCGAGCCGGTCATCCCGCCGGTGGACGGGCTCGCCGACGTCCCGCTGTGGACCAGCGACGACGCCCTCTCCGTCCCCGACCTGCCGCGCCGCCTCGTCGTCCTCGGCGGCGGCCCGGTCGGCTGCGAGCTCGCGCAGGTGTACGCGTCGTTCGGCTCGCAGGTCGCGGTGGTCGAGGCGTCCGGGCGGCTGCTGACCGCCGAGGCCCCGTTCGCGGGCGACGTCCTCGCCGACGCGCTGCGCCGGACGGGCGTCGACCTGCGGCTCGGCGCGGACGTCGCGCGCATCGAGCGCAAGGAGTCCGGCCTGCGGCTCTGGCTGTCCGACGGCGGCACCCTCGACGCCGACCGCGTCCTGGTCGCCGCGGGCCGGCGCCCCCGCACCGCCGGCCTCGGTCTGGAAACGCTCGGACTCTCCCCCGCCCAGGGCGTCCCCGTGGACCCCACCTGCCGCGTGCAGGGGGCCGAGGGGGGTGTGTGGGCCGCCGGCGACGTCACCGGCATCGCCCGCACGACCCACGCGGCCCGCTACCAGGCGGACATCGTCCTCACCAACCTCCTCGGGGGCCACCGCGAAGCCGACTACCGCGCCATCCCCCGCGTCGTCTACACCACCCCCACGGTGTACGCGGTGGGGATCACACCCGGACAGGCCGCCGAAGTCGGCATAGACCTCGCCACCGCCGGGTACGACCTCGCCGCGACGGCCCGAGCGGCGGTCGAGGCCGACGTCCCGGGCCGGGTGGAGCTGTACGCCGACCGTTCCCGCGGCCTGCTGATCGGCGCCGCCGCGGCCGGACTCCACGCCGAGGAGTGGATGAGCGAGATCGCGCTGGCCATCCGCGCCGAGACGCCGCTGAGCCTGCTCGCCGACGTCGTGCACGCGTTCCCGACGTACGGCGAATCCGTCGAGGCGCCCCTGCGCGAACTGGCCGGACGCCTCGCCACACCAGAGGAGGAAGCGCGATGAGCGAGACCGACGACCTGGCGCAGACGCCCGACGACGCCCCCGAGGCCGACGCCGCCGAACAGCGCGCCGTCCTCGACGAGACCGACGACCGCCCCGACGCCGCCCCGCGCGTCCCGATGGACGCCAACGAGGCCGACGCCGCCGAACAGAGCCGCGAAGTCCCCTTCGACGAAGACGACTACCGCTGACCCCACCCACGAGAGGCGAAGGCGGGGTCCCACGGACGGCCGGAGCGAGATCCGCCGCCGGACGGACCGGGCCCACGGGAGGCGAAAGGAGGGGTTTCCACGGGCGGCCGGAGCGAGCTCTGCGAGCGGAGGCCGACCGGAACGTCCGGGCCTCGAAACGCAAATACACTGGCCTGCGCGCAGGAACGACGTCGGCTTTGTTAGTGACCCGCGAGGTTACCGGCGCGTAGGATGATGGGATTGTCTCCCCGCGACGGACACCCATACCCGTCGCACTGAATCGGTGATCGGAGAGTGTGGTGACCGCGACCCCGGACGCCCGCCCCCGTGGCACACGACTGCCGCGACTGGCGCGCCGTAGGCAACTCCTCGGCGCGGCCCAGGAGGTGTTCGTCGCGCAGGGGTACCACGCGGCGGCGATGGACGAGATCGCCGAGCGCGCAGGCGTCAGCAAGCCCGTCCTGTACCAGCACTTCCCGGGCAAGCTCGAGCTGTACCTGGCGCTGCTCGACGAGCACGCCGAGGCCCTCGTGAAGACCGTCCGCGACGCGCTGGAGTCCACGACGGACAACAAGCTGCGGGTGCAGGCCAGCATGCAGGCGTTCTACGACTTCGTGGCCGGCGACGGCGAGGCGTACCGGCTCGTGTTCGAGTCCGACCTGCGCAACGTCGCGCCCGTCCGGGCCCGGGTCGACCGCGCCAACCAGCAGTGCGCCGAGATGATCGCCCAGGTCATCGCCGAGGACACCGACGCCCCGCGCGACGAGGCGCACCTGCTCGGCATGGGCCTGGTCGGGATGGCCGAGGTCAGCGCCCGCTACTGGCTGTCGCAGCACCGCGCGATCCCGAAGGACACCGCCGAGAAGATCATCGCGCGGCTCGCCTGGCGCGGCATCTCCGGCTTCCCCCGGACGACCTGACCGCGGTTTCACCCGCCGGGGCCGCACGGCGGACGATCTCCGTGCGACCATCGGAGACGGGGCCGCCGGGCGTCGGCGGGCCGGAGCAGACGACGGGAGCATCACGTGCAGGTTCGCATCGGCGTGCAGTCCGTGCCCAAGGAACTCGTGGTCGAGACCGCGCAGTCCGCCGACGAGGTCCAGAAGTCGCTCGCCGACGCGCTCGCCCAGGACAACGGCGTCCTCGTGCTGCAGGACCGCCGGTCCGGCCGCGTCGTCGTCCCGGCCCGCAGCGTCGGCTACCTGGAGATCGTCGAGGACGAGCAGCGCAGCGTCGGCTTCGGCTCCTGACGGCTCGCGGACCTCGGGGAACGCGCCGCTTTCCCGACCTCCGCGTGCCCACCCCTTGAGACGTCCGGGCCCTCCGGCGACCCGCGGAGTGTCCGGAAGTGGCCGCCCCGCCGGAGGTTTGAGTTCGCCACGACGCAGGCCCGCCGCGCCCTCCGCGGCGGACCCGGGGAATACCTCCGGCATCCCCGGCGTTGGGTGAGGTGATCGGCTATTGGTGTATGCAACTAACGGTCGGTACACTGCGTCGCGGAGTGTGACCGCACGCAGCCACAGCGAGTGACTGCTTTCGACCCCTGACTGCGGTCGCCGAGTAATTTGATTGACGGCTGGTCCCTCCCGCGCGAGCGCGCGGCCACAGGAAGCGACCGGCGGGCACGCCCGGACGGTGCGGCCCGCCCGAGGCCCGTCCTGTCTTCCGATGACAGGGCCCGCGACCGTCCCGCCCGTCGGCAGCCGGCCGACCCGGGCGCCGTGCCGCGCCGCACCGGGGAGCGAGGACCCCGCATATTGGAGGCTGAAAGCCCTGACTACCTTTCGTGAACTCGGGGTCGTACCCGAGATAGCAGATGCCCTCGAGACCGAGGGCATCGTGGAAGCGTTCCCGATCCAAGAGCTCGCCCTGCCGATCGCGCTGGGCGGGCACGACATCATCGGCCAGGCCCGCACGGGCACCGGCAAGACGCTCGCGTTCGGCATCGCCGTCCTGCAGCGCATCCGGCACGGCGGCCGCAAGCCGCAGGCGCTGATCGTCGCCCCGACCCGCGAGCTGGCCCTGCAGGTCACCGACGACCTGCTGGTCGCCGGTGGCAAGCTCGGCACCCGCGTGCTGTCGGTGTACGGCGGCCGCGCGTACGAGCCGCAGATCTCGGCCCTGCGCGAGGGCGTGGACGTCGTCGTCGGCACTCCCGGCCGGCTCCTCGACCTCGTCAAGCAGAAGCACCTCGACCTCTCCGAGGTCGGCGTCCTCGTCCTGGACGAGGCCGACCGCATGCTCGACCTCGGGTTCCTGCCCGACATCGAGCGGATCATCAAGAAGGTCCCGGACGAGCGGCAGACGATGCTCTTCTCGGCCACCATGCCGGGCGAGATCGTCGCGCTGTCGCGCAGCTACCTGACCCGGCCGACGAACGTGCGCGCCGAGGCGCACACCGAGTCGGAGGCCACGCCGCAGGTCGTCCAGCACGTCTTCCAGGCCCACCAGATGGACAAGCCGGAGATGCTGGCGCGGCTGCTGCAGGCCGAGGGCCGCGGGCTGACCATGGTGTTCTGCCAGACGAAGCGCGCGTGCGACCGCGTCGCGTCCGACCTCGCCCAGCGCGGGTTCGACGCCGCCGCCGTCCACGGCGACCTCGGGCAGAGCCAGCGCGAGCGCGCGCTCCGCGCGTTCCGCAACGGCAAGATCGGCGTGCTGGTCGCCACCGACGTGGCGGCCCGCGGCCTCGACGTCGACGACGTGACCCACGTCGTCAACTACGAGTGCCCCGACAGCGCCGACACCTACGTGCACCGCATCGGCCGCACCGGCCGCGCGGGCAAGGAGGGCGTCGCCGTCACGCTCGTCGACTGGTCCGACCTCACCCGGTGGAAGCTGATCAACGGTCAGCTCGACCTGCCGTTCGCGGCGCCGGAGGAGACCTACTCGACGTCGCCGCACTTCTTCGAGGTGCTCGGCATCCCCGCCGGGACCAAGGGCCGCCTGCCCAAGGAGAAGCGCAACGACCGGGCCGGACTGGACGCCGAGGAGCTCGAGGACATCGGCGAGACCGGCAAGGCCCGCAGCACCCTGCACGAGCGGGAGCGGGAGCGTCCGCGGCCGGCGCGCCGCAAGCGCAACCGGACCCGCACCCGCGGCGGCAAGCCGGTCGAGCAGGCGGCGCCGAAGGACGACAACGTCGTCGACGCCGTCGCCACCGAGCGGAAGCGGAGCCGCACCCGGCGCCGCACCCGCGCCGGCAAGCCGGCCGGCGAGCCGACGGAGACGCAGACCGCCTGACCGGGGCCGCCCGGCCCCGGAAGGCCCGGCGACCGCGAGGCACCCGCTTCGCGGTCGCGGTCCGCGGCACCGCACGTCCGTCGTTGGCACGCTCCAGCGGAGCGTGCCGCGCCGGGCCCGCGGTCCCGCACCGACGACCGTTCAGCCGTCCCGCAGCTTCAGGGCCTTCGCGGGACGGTCCGTCACCAGGACGGCCACCCGCGGATCGCCCAGGAACCGGCGCATCACCGGCTCGGCGTTCACCGTCCAGATCATGGCGGGGAACCCGGCCCGCGCGCACTGCCGCAGCACCCCGACCCGCGCCAGCCGATGGTTCAGCGCGACCATGTCGGCGCCCGCCCGGCGGATCAGCGGCAGCGGCGCGAAATTGTGCGCGGCGCCCCGCTCCCACAGGTTCCGGCCCACCGACAGCGCCGTCATCACCTGCGGGAACCGCGCCTTGATCTCGACCAGCGAGGGCACCTCCCCGGTCGTGACGACGAACTGCTGACCGAACGCCTCCAGCGCCAGCGCGACCGTCTCGTGCTCGCAGCCGCGCTCCTTGAGGTCCAGATGCCCCCGCGCCTTCCCGGCGATGATCTCCATGGCGTCCTCGACCAGCGGCACCGGACGCGGCGACAGCTCCTGCACACGCTCGTACGTCAGCCGCTTCAGCGGGAGACCGCCGACCGTCGCGTCGTGATGGACGACGAGGCGCCCGTCGCCGGTCCGGCGAATGTCGATCTCCACGTACTCGGCGCCGGACTCGGCCGCCTCCCGGAGGCCGTCCAGCCCCGCCTCGTCCCGCCGATGCGCGGACACGGCCGGCTTGGGTTGCACGCTGTGGACGTTACCAGTGCGGGTCCGTCGCGACAGGCCCGGCCCGAGGTCCGTTTAGTAGGGTGGCGCCCCGTGAGCACGCCCCGGTTCCTGACACTGCCCACCGGCGTCGACCGCACGACGATCGAGACGTCCCGCGGTCCCTTCGCCGCCCTGGCGGCCCTTCCGGGTTCGGGGGTGTCCGAGCGCTGTCCCGCCCTGCTGGTGCCCGGCTACACCGGCAGCAAGGAGGACTTCCTCGCCGTCCTGCAGCCCCTCGCCGCGTCCGGCCGCCGCGTCGTCGCGATCGACCTGCGCGGCCAGTACGAGACGCCCGGGCCCGACGAGCCGTCCGACTACGGCTGCCCCTCCCTCGGCGAGGACGTCACCGCCCTGCTGGACGCCCTCGGCCCCGACCCCGTGCACCTCGTCGGGCACTCGTTCGGCGGGCTCGTCACCCGCGAGGCCGTCCTCGCCGACCGGGTCCGGCCCGCCTCCTACACGCTGATGGGGTCGGGCCCCGCCGCCATTTCCGGCCCGACCGGTACCCGCGCCGCCGCCCTCCGCGACGCCCTTCCCGAAATGGGCATGCAGGCCATCTGGGACATCAGCATGGAACCCGAACTGATCGCCAAGGGCGTCCCGCTGGAGATCGTCGAATTTCTGAAGCGCCGCATGCTCGGCACGTCCGAGGCGAGCCTCGTCGGCATGGCGCGCGAACTCCTCACCGCCCCCGACCGCACCGACGAACTGGCCAAACACTGCGCCGGCACCGGGCTGCGCACGCTCGTCCTGTACGGCGAGGACGACGACGCCTGGCGGCCCGAGACGCAGGCCGCGATGGCGGAACGGCTCAACGCGGACCGGGTCGTCATCCCCTCCGCGGCCCACTCCCCCGCCGTCGAGGCCCCCGAAACGACGGCCGGCGCCCTCATCGATTTCTGGAATCAGGCAGAACGCGCCCTGGGCTGAGAATTTCACGCGTGCACCCGCCCGTATAAACGGGTTATCGTAACGCGCAGCCGCTTTCTCGCTTCGGGAGTTGATCAGCGTGACGATGGGCGGGACACCGGACGCCGAATGGCCCGCCGCACTGAACGTCCAGACTCTCCTCGAAGAGGGCTGGCGCCCGACGCCGTTCCGGCAATTCGTACTGAAGATGCACAGCCGTTGCAACCTGGCGTGCGATTACTGCTACATGTACGAGATGGCGGACCAGGGCTGGCGGCGCCAGCCCCGCCGCATGTCCCGCACCACGATCGACCAGGTCGCGGCCCGCATCGCCGAGCACGCACGGCACAACGACCTGCCCCGCGTCGAGGTCATCCTGCACGGCGGCGAACCCTTGCTCGCCGGCGTGGAGCAGCTCCGATACGCGCTCAAAAGCATCCATTCGACAGCCGCTCCGGATGTTTCGGTCGGCTTCCATGTTCAGACGAATGGCGTCCTCCTCGATGCGTCCTTCCTGGAACTGTTCGAGGGGCACGACGTCCACATCAGCGTGAGCCTCGACGGCGACCAGAAAGGCCACGACCGGCACCGGCTCCGCAAGAACGGCGACGGCAGTCACCACGCCGTCACCCTCGGTCTGCAACGGCTCACCGCTCCCGCCCACCGGCATCTCTTCAGCGGCCTGCTCTGCACGATCGATCTCGCCAACGATCCGCTGGACACCTACGAGGCCCTGCTCTCCCACGGCCCCCCGACGATGGACTTCCTGCTCCCCCACGGCAACTGGGAGGAGCCGCCCCCCGATCTCCCCTCCGACGGCACCCCGTACGCCGACTGGCTCATCGCCGTCTTCGACCGCTGGTACCGCGCCCCCGTCAGGGAGACCCGCATCCGGCTGTTCTCGGAGATCATCCGGTTGCTCCTCGGCCGTCCCTCGCACAGCGAGTCCATCGGCCTCTCCCCCGTCGCGGTCGCCGTCGTCGAGACGGACGGGAGCATCGAACAGGTCGACACGCTCAAGTCGGCGTACGAGGGCGCGGCCCGCACGTCCCTGCACACGCGGCGCGACCCGTTCGACGCGGCCCTCATGCTCCCCGCGATCGCCGCCCGCCAGATCGGCCGCCGCGCCCTCTCCGACGAGTGCCGCGCCTGCCCCGTCCACCGCGTCTGCGGCGGCGGCCTCTACGCGCACCGCTACCGCTCCGGCACCGGCTTCGCGAACCCCTCCGTCTACTGCCGCGACCTCCTCCGGCTCATCACCCACATCCGGGGCGTCGTCGCGCGCGACGTGGAAGACATCAAACGGAGGGCCACATGATCCTCACCCGCCACGAGATCCCCGAGGAGATGTTCCGCGCCCTCGCCGCGGGAGGGGGCGGCGCCGAAGCCGTCGAACTCCTCAACCGGGCGCAGTACAGCAAGCGTCTCCTGCTGCTGCGCGGGATCCGGGACACCGGGGCCCCGGGCGCGCTCGTCGCCTACGACCTGCTCGCCCGCATCCAGGAGGAGGCCCCGAGGGCCGTCGAGACCGTCCTGCGGTACCCGACCGTCGGCGAGTGGGCCCGCCGCACCCTCCTCGTCCTCACCGGACGGGAGGAGGGAACCGCGAACCCGGAGGAGTTCGCCGCCCTGGCCGCGGCCGCCGCGATCCGCGCCGGGCACCCCTGCGGCATCCACGTGCCCGACCGCGACGGCGCGATCGTCCTGCCGTCCCTGGGCCGCGCGCTGCTCCCCGGAAACCTCGTCCGCGTGGACGGCAGGGGCGCCGCGATCGGCACCGGCGCGGACGCCCTGTGGATCCCGCCGGACCCGCACGAGGACGCCCCCGGCTGGCAGGCCGTGCGCCGGCTCCCCGGCGGTCTCCTGCTCGACGACCACGACCCCGACCGGATGCCCGGCGGCACCGCTCTCCCCCGCCGCCTCACGCCCGCCGAACTCGGCCACTGGCGGGAGACGCTCGTCGAAGCGCAGCGAATCCTGGCGGTCCACCACCCGACCGTGGCCGCCGAGACCGCCGCGGCCCTCACCGTCCTCACCCCGCTGGTCGCCCCGGACCACGGCCAGTCGAGCGCCACCCCGAAACACGCGTTCGGCAACATCGGCCTGTCCACCCCGCCCGACCCGCTCTTCCTCGCCGTCACCCTCGCCCACGAGGTCCAGCACACCAAGCTCACCGGCCTGCTCGACGTCGTCCCCTTGACCCGCCCCGACGACGGCGCCCGCTACTACGCGCCCTGGCGCACCGACCCCCGTCCCGTCCCCGGCCTGCTCCAGGGCGCGTACGCGCACCTGGGCATCGCGGGGTTCTGGCGCGTCCAGCGCCACCACGAGACCGGCGAGTCGGCGCTCCGCGCCCATGCCGACTTCGCCCGCTGGCGCACCGCCACGGACCTGATCCTGCGCACCCTCGCCGCCACCGGCGACCTCACCCCCGACGGCGAACGCTTCGTCGCCGGGATGACCGAGACGCTCGCCCCCTGGCTCGACGAACCCGTCCCGGCCGACGCCCTGGCCCTCAGCCGGGACGCCGCCGCCCGCCACCTGGCGGCCTGGCGCGCCGCCCACGGCGCCCCGCCGGCCCTGCAGGGTCTCTAGATCGGCGGCGGGTCGAAGTCGAAGTCGAGGTGGCGGCGCTCCGCCGCCACGATCGCGTCCCGATGTTCGATCCCGAGCGTGTGGACGTAGGCGTCCATCGTCTCCTTGTACAGCTTGGACGCCTCGTCCCCGCGCCCGACCGCCTCCAGGTCGACCGACAGGTTCGCTCCGCACGCCAGCGTCATCGGGTGCCGCTCGCCCATCGTCCTCCGCAGCCGCCGCAGCGTGCCCTCGCCCAGCCTGCACGCGTCCTCGACCTGGCCGAGCTCCGCCAGGTCGCTGGCCAGGTTCGCCGCGATCGTCAGCGCGTAGTGGTGGTCCTCCCCGAGCACGTTCCGCAGCCCGGCGAGCGCCCGCTCGTTCAGCTCCCGGGCGCCGACGACGTCACCGCGCACCCGCAGCAGGACCGCCAGGTTGCCCATCGCCCCGTAGTTGTAGGGATGTTCGGGCCCGTACGCCCTCGGGTACCTGCGCACCGTGTCGGCCGCCAGTTCGTGCGCGTCCGTCAGCTCCCCCATCGTCCGCTGGACGTTCGACAGGCACATCGCGGCCGCGAGAGTGTCCGGATGGTTCAATCCGTACAGCCGGACGAACTTCGCGTGCACGTCCAGGGACATCTCGAGCGCCGCTTCGAGGTTCTCTCCGAGCCTCCGGTAGGCGATGGCGAGGTCGGTCCCCGCACGCATCGTCCACGGATGCTCCGCGGTCAGCTCGTTGACGCCGTAGGCGTACACGTCCTCACCGCTGTCGCACGCCTCCGCGTAGTCCCCGCACAGCCGCGCGGCCCGCGCCAGCCCGTTCCACGCGTTCAGGATGTTCGTCGAGGGGTCGACGTCCGAGATCCGGGTGAATCCGGCGTACGCCCGCCCGTGCAGCTCCTTGGCCCGCTCGTAGTCGCTGTTGAGGCCGTAGTCGAGAGCGAGGTTGTTGACCAGCTGCAGCGTGGCGAAGTCGTGTTCGCCGAACACTCGCTCGTACAGGTCCAGGGACGCGATATCGCGTTCCCGCGCCTCCCTGAAGTTGCCGCTGGCACGCAGATCGGCGCCGATGGTGTTGCGGAAGCGAAGTGCGATCTCGTATTCGGAACCCGCGACTCTTTCGGCCTGCTCCAAGCCGATCTTGTCAATGTCATAGGCGGCGCCGAAGTCGCCGAGCGCGCGCAGCACGTTCGCGAAATAGAACCTGAGCCGGAGAACCTGGGGGTCTCCCTCGGGGGTGTCGGCGACCCACCGGTCGAGAAAGAGTTCGGCGACGCGGCGCCCCAGCGAGTAGTCACCGGAATTGTAGAGATACTGAACGATCTTGATTGCGAAGTCGCGGACCTTCGGATCCTGGCTCTCGCTCACCTCGGCCGGGACGATGTGCCCGAGCAGCTCGGCGTAGCGCGGCCACGTCGGCGGCGTGACGTCCAACGGCGCCGCCTCCACCAGAAGCCGGTGCACGTCGTCGCGGATGCGCTGCCGGACCGACACCGCGATCTCGTCGCGCAACAGCGCCTGGATCAGCCGGTGCACCTGGATGGTGCGGCTCTGCGACTCGACCCGGGCCAGCGCGTAGCGGCCGAGCTCGCCCAGCGCACGGGACAGCCTGATCGGGTCTCTCAGCAGACCGGCCAACGGTTGCCCGATTCCTTCGGGCACCCGGGTGAAGACGTCTCGCGGGATCGGTTCGGGCCCGAAGAAGGCGCAGCAGCGCAACAACTCCACGGCTTCGGGAAGCTTGTCGGCGAGGCTGTCCACGGACAGCTTCCAGGCCGCGGTCATGGAGACCGGGTATTCGGTGGGCTTGCCTTCGGCCAGCAGCTGGCTGGCGCGCTCCTTGAGAAGCCGGAGGTACTCCGTGACGGTCATGCCCGTCTCGGCCTGCAGAGCACCGGCCTGTTCCAAGGCGAGCGGCAGGTCGCCCAGTTCGTCCGCCAGCCGGTCGGCGTCCTCCCGGCCGACCGCGCGCGACACGCGCTTGCCGAGGAACTCGATGCTCTCCTCGCGTGTGAAGACCTCTACCGCGACGGTCCTGGCGACGGCGTCCCAACGGGGGTTGCGCGACGTGATGATGACGTGCCCGTCGCCCTGCGGCACGTAGTCGCGGAGATCCTCGGGCTGGTCCGCGTTATCGAAGATCAGCAGCCAGCGCGAGTACGGCTCCCCCCTGCGGAGGCAGTCCAGCACCGCGTTGGCCGCCTCTTCGACCCCCATCGTGCCGACGGGCGGCAGCCCGAGGTGGGGAGCCAGCGCGGCCAAGGTCGGGCGCACCAGGGAGGGCTGGTCCGAGGGGATCCACCAGACGACGTCGTAGTCGGCCTTGAAGCGGTGCGCGTACTCGACCGCCATCTGCGTCTTCCCGACGCCGCCGTAGCCCTGGAGCGCGTGCGGCACGACGGCGGTCACCTGTCCGGAAATGCCGGCGCGCAGCCTGTTGAGCAACTCTTCCCGGCCGGTGAAGTTGATGTTCCGACCCGGCACCCTGCCCCAAACCGTGGGCGTCGGCCCCGTCGCACGCCCGATCCTGGCGGACATCGGAAGTGACATGCGCATACCCCTGCCTCATATGTGACACTGCATGGTTTCCGGGCGCACACACCGTAATATCCCATTGGGAAGAGCCACGGAATAGGTCACGCGTCACACAATGCCACCATCGGCCGGTCATCCACTTACCTGCACTCATTATCAAGGATTAGCGGCCGACCGTAAAGAGGCATGGCCGACTGTTGCCTCGCCTTGCGCGGCCACACCGTGGCCACGGCGCGCAATACGTGACATGCTGGACATAACGCCCGTGATCGGGCCGGTGCCCGATCTCGGACGGCGAACACTCGCCACGTCATGTGCCGTCCCGCGCCGAGGAGGCAGGGTGAACGACCAGGTGACCGCGTTCCGCGCCGATCCGATCGACGTTTCGGACCTCACCCTCAGCCAGCTCGAAGAACTCCCGCAATCCTCCATCGCCATCGCGCTGCGCGAGGTTCTGGATCCGGCGCTCGGGGAGATCGCCGCAGCGGGTTTCGACGCCTTCACCCCCGCGATCTCGCACGGCTGACGCTCTCCGCGCCACGCCGTCCGGACCGGGCGTGCGACCGTCGGAACCGATGCAACGTTGCACCGGCATGACCGGGGTCCAATATTGATCACATACCGGCGTTCCGCGTATACGTGAAGTAAGCCCGTAGTCCGGTTCCAGGAGTTCTGTCCGCACCTTGCCGTGGCGCGGTAATAATCGGGCGGACATTTTTATCGTTCCCACCCTCACTGCACGTGCAAACGGTTAGCATCGCGGTACTGCCGGAGCAGGTCGCTCTCCAGGTTGATCCCACCAGAACTTCTCAGCTAGAGGTATGCCTCCTACTCGCAACCCTGCTGGTCATGGCGGTGCGACCACATAGGGCGAGAGGGCTTGCACGTGACCGAGGCCGCGGTCTGCGACCAAGCCGCAGCAGACGCCCCGGCCCGGCTTCCACGTAATCTGCGCGTCTTCCTCGCGGTGTCCGCGGTATCGCGCGCCGGCGGGGCCTGCACGTCGACCGCCGGCCCCTTGCTGGCCCTGCACCTCACCGGGTCGCCGTTCTACGCCGGCCTGATCGCGGCGGCGGGGGCCGTCCCTAATCTCCTGGCCCACCTGCCCGCCGGCGTGCTCATCGACCGTCACGACCGGTGGCAGGTGATGAGGTACAGCCAATGGGGACGCTGCCTGTCGATCGCGGGCCTGCTCTGCAGTCTGCTGGTGCTGAGCCGGTTCTGGCGGCTCGGCACCATGATCAGCATTCCGTGCCTGATCGCCCTGGAAAGCATCTTCGCCACGACGTTCAAGATGGCCTGGACGGCCGCGCTTCCGCAGTTGGCGCCGACCAGGCTCCTGTCTCAGGCCATAGCCAGGAGCGAGACCCAGCATCACGTGGCCCTGCTGGTGGCGCGACCCATCGGCGGTATCGCCGACGCCATCAGCCACAAATTACCGTTCATGCTCAATCTCATCATCTGCACGGCGTCCGCGAAGATGCTGACGTACCTGAAGAAGACCATGCCCGTCACGGATCGGGACGAGAAGCATGACAGAGAGGGGCACGATCGGCCACGGGTGTCCGGCGATATCGGGCGAAGCATCAGGTGGATACGCGGCGACAGTTTTTTACGGCAGAGCCTTCTTGTCTTCTCGGTCACGAACTTCTTTTTCCAGATGACCGTCATCTTGATGATCGTGATCATGAAGGACAAGGGACTCTCCAGCGTTTACATCGGCGTCCTTCTGGCCGCATCCGGCTTCGGCGGAATCCTCGGCTCGCGTATCGCGATCCGCACCCTCAAGCTGATCGGCCTGAAGCACGTGACGTTCGCCGCGACGTTCTGCTGGACGCTTCTGCTCTTCCTTCCCATCTGGTGGACGAACTCGCCTTTGGTCCTCGTCGGCGTGTGGGCGGGAGTCGGCTTCGTCGGGTCGATCATCACCGTGGCACGTGACCTGTACCAGGCCACGAACGTCCCGCGGGAGCTGCTCGGCCGGGCGGCCAGCCTGAACACCCTCACGGCGCAGGCTCCGTCGACGCTCGGCGCCCTCGGCGGCGGCATCGTGATCACCTGGCTCGGCACCCGGCCCACCGCGATCGTGGTTTTCGCCGCGCTGGGCGTCCTGCTGCTCGTCATCCCGCTGTGCGGCAAGGCGCGACCGTACGACCATGCGCGAATAGGTAAGGCCGAAACGACACTTTCGGGCATGATGCAAACGAGTCAAGTGTAGCTTTTCAGCCCGCGCCGATACCGGCCGCCTTCTCCGTGAAATCGGACACCCGTATGATCCGCACCAGCACGTAACATACGGCCATCCGACGACCACACGTGATCGTTCGGCAGCCGAAAGGATGTGGCCGGCAAGTGGCATCGGGGCTGAGTCAGGACGACGTCAAGCGCCTCGTCGAGGCACTGTGGCGGCTCGACGCACTGCAGAAACAGAGCGTCCGCGACCTCTACCTGTCGATCGTCCGCAAGGAACTGGGGATCGCCCTGCCGGTGCGGCGTGACGAGCGCGACTTCCAGGATCTGTGGGGCCTGGTCGAGGGCTGTCTGGAGCAGACGGGCGCATTCCATGCGTTCCTACAGGTCGTCGAACGTTTCCACGCCGGCAACAGCACCTTCGAAGCAGTTCGCCGACTCGGATACGCACTGGTCCCGGAGCCTTTGCTGGAAGTCGGAGAACGGCGGGTGGTCCACGAACTCCTCAAGGTGCTGAAGAACGCGGAGCCCGCGGCCCTGCGTCCAGAGGTCGTCAGAGACCTGTTCTGGACGGTCGCCGAGGCACCCGGCTCGGTGGCCTTCGACACCGGGGACGTCTGGCCGGTACTGGACGCCCTGGAGGAGTTCACCGTCGACGAGGACGGTGTGCCGCCGCTGCTGAACTTCGTCGAACGGCTCGCGGTCGAGACCGGCGGGCCCGTGCGGAACCGGCTGCTCAGCTGGGTGGAGCGCGCGGCCGAGCGGCTCGGCGTCGCCTACGTGATCCGGGCGCGCCGCGAACGCGCCGCACGAGTGCGGCAACGTCCCCGCATGTACCTGGTCATCGCGTGCCGGCCCGACGGGGTGACGCCCGACAAGTACCTGATCTCCGCGTGGTTGCAGTCCGAGGACGGCCACGGGGTCATGCTCCGCTGTGACGACGAGCGCCCGATGCCCGTTACGGAGTTGCCGTCACTCGTCGTCGCTCTCCTCACGGAGGCTCCGCAGGTCGTCAATCGGCCGCCGATGTCGGAACTGACGCTGGAGTTCGTTCTTCCGCTCGATCTGCTCGGCGTGCAGTCACTGGACCAGTTGCGCATCACCGTGGACGGGCTGGAGCGGCGGCTCGGCATCGAGCACCCGGTCGTCGTGCGGAGTCTGGACCGCATCCAGAAACCGAACTATCACCCCGCATGGCGTCGTATGTGGAGCTGGCTGCGCGAGAATCCGCACCATGCAGAAGTGTGCCTGATGACACAACCGGGCCAGTATCAGGGCGAAAGCCTGTACAACATGTTGCTGTCCGATCCACCGACCGTATGCCTCGCGCTGGCCTTCCCTCCGCGTGCGTACGGTGCGGGCACGCCGGACGAACTGCGCATCGCCTTGCAGGCGGGCGCACCCGTCATCGTCTGGTGCCGGGGCGGCCGGGCTCCCGACAGGTTCGCCACGGAGTTCCATGAGCTGGCGGCCTCGGGCGTGATGGCACTGCCCGACAGCGTGCTGAAACTGCGGCGGGAGGCGGTGGCCTCCCACGGCCGGGATCCCGGTGGGGACCATCTCGGTTTGCAGCTGACGCTGCTCTTCGACGACGCGGACCGCTTCCCCGAGCCGCACGGACGGCTGAAGGCGCCCGCCTAGTGATGCTACGAGGAGGTTGTCGTGACGAAGCGAGCGGTTCCGGACCGGGAGGCCGGCGGCTGGCTAGTCTATCGCGGCGATGGCACGCCCCATGACGGTCTGCGCGACCTGCCGGACCCTCCTCCCTGGCGGCGGTTCACCCGGACCGTGTCGGGCCCCGGCCTGGGCCCGGGCGCCCTGGAGCGGGCGACGTCGTACCGGCCTGACCAGAACGTCGTCACCATGGTGAACGTGGCGCTGCATCTGCGGCGCCCGTTGCTGGTGACCGGAAAACCCGGCACCGGGAAGTCGACGCTCGCCTATCACGTCGCCCACGAACTCGGGCTCGGGTCCGTGCTGTACTGGCCGATCACCAGCCGCGCCACACTCGGGGACGGGCTCTACCGGTACGACGCGATCGGGCGCCTCCACGAGACGAGCCTGCGGCAGGCCGTCGCGCCGCACTCGGCGGCGACGGCTCCGGACATCGGCCGCTACATCCGGCTGGGGCCGCTGGGAACCGCGCTGCTGCCCCGGGACCGCCCCCGCGTACTGCTGATCGACGAGCTCGACAAGAGCGACATCGACCTGCCCAACGACCTGTTGAACGTCTTCGAGGAGGGCGGCTTCGACATCCCGGAGCTGGAGCGCCTTCCGGAGGAGGACGAGGTCGTCAACGTGATGCTCGCCAACGGGAACGAGCGCGTGGCGATCAACCGGGGCAAAGTGCAGTGCACGGAATTCCCGCTGGTCATCATCACGAGCAACGGCGAGCGCGAGTTCCCGCCGGCGTTCCTTCGCCGCTGTCTCCGGCTCGTGATCGAACCGCCCGACTTCCGGCGGCTCGCCGAGATCGTCGAGGCTCACTTCGGCGGCGATGCCCGCGACGCCAGCACCGACCTCATCAACGAGTTCCTCAGGCGCCGGGAGCACGGGGACCTCGCCACCGACCAGCTGCTCAACGCCGTCTACCTGTGCACGTCGGGTTCCCGCCCGCCCGACGGGACGCTGCAGGAGATGCTCGAGTCGATCCTGCGCCCGCTCGGCGCGACAGGGCCGGAATGAGCCGGCGCCTCGATGAGGTGATCGAGGCGCTCGCCGGGCTCGATCCCCCTCCGACCGCTCGGGAACTGGCCGACGCACTGTGGCTGGCCAGGCTCCTGCCGCCCCGTGCGGCGCACGTCGAAGCCGTCCGGGAGGTCTCCGGGCACGACGGGGAGCATGCGCCACCCCCCGAACCGGAGCCGGACGACCCCGCCGCCCCCGAGCCCTCCGCTCCCCCGGAGAGCTTCCGCTCCGTCGCCGCGTCACCGCGGGCGGCCCTGCACCTGGCCCGGCCCGGCACGGCCGGGGAAGGCATCGTGCGGGCGCCGGCCCTGCCCGCGATCTCGGGAGCGCTCGATCTCGGGCGCGCGCTCCGCCCGCTGCGGGAGAACGCCTCCTCCCGGACGGTCGAGAACCTCGCCGAGGAGGCGACGGCGCAGTGGATCGCCGAGACCGGCATCTGGCAGCCGGTGATGGAACCCGCACCGGAACGCCAGTTCGACCTCGCGCTCGTCGCCGACCAGAGCGCGTCCATGGTGGTCTGGGGCCAGATCATCGCCGAGTTCCACACCGTGCTGGAGCGGCTCGGCGCGTTCCGAGACGTCCGCCTGTGGTATTTGAACAGCGACGCCGACGCGCTGTCCCTGACGACGGGTACGGGCTCGTCGGTGCGGAACCCGAACGAGCTCCTCGACCCGACCCGCCGTCGGATCGTCCTCGTCCTCAGCGACTGCATCGGACAGGCGTGGTACGACGGTCGTGCCGCCGCCGTCCTCGAACGCTGGGCGGACGTGGGTCCGGTGGCGATCGTGCAGCCCCTCCCCCAGCGGTTGTGGTGGCGGTGCGGCACCACCGTCGAACCCGTCCGCATCGACGCCGTCCAGGCCGGTCTGCCCAACAGCCGGCTGGACGTCCGCTCGCGCGACGGGTTCCCCCTGCCTCCGGGCACTGCGGTGCCCGTCATGGAGATGGCGCCGCGCTGGCTCCGTCCGTGGGCGGAAATGGTCGGGGTCGGCGCCCGCCGCATCAGCGGCATGGCCGTGTTCACGGGGGCGCCGCCGCTGAAGGAGGCCGCGGGAGAGGAAACGGAACGGCTGTCGGCACAGGAGCTGGTCCGGCGGTTCGCCGCCGGTTCGTCTCCCATGGCGTTCCAGCTGGCCTGCCACTTCGCCGCCGCGCCGCTGAGGCTGAAGGTGATGTCCCTGGTCCAGCGGGCCATGCTGCCCGAGTCCAACCGCACGCACCTGGCGGAGGTCTTCCTCGGCGGACTCATGCGCCGGGCCGACCGGACGGGCGAACCGGCCGGCGCCGCCACGCCACCGGAAGACGTCCTGTACGAGTTCCACGAGGGCGTCCGTGACGTCCTGCTCAGCGGGCTGACGCGCGGTGACGCCCTGCGCGTGCTCGGCAGGGTCTGGGAGGTCGTCCGGGAACGCCTCGGCTCGCCGCTCGATTTCCCCGCGCTGCTCCGCGCCCTCGAGGAGACCGCCGCACCTCTCCAGGACGATCTGCCGTTCGCGCAGGTCGCCGCGCATGTGCTGCGGCGGATCGGTGGACGTTACCGTGACATCGCCGAACGGCTGGCCGTGGCGACGGCCGGGACGAGCCCGTCGGACGGAACCGTCGTGGCACCCGCGACCGAACGGCTGCGACTGCCGTACACCTCGGCGGAGGAGGCGGCCACGGCCCGCGGACCGCTCATCGGCGGCGGACTGCCCACCCGCAATCCCGACTTCATCGGTCGGGACGCGTTGCTGCGCGACGTCCGCGACCGGCTGCCCGACCTCGTCACGGCCCTGCTGCCCGCCCCGCCGCACGACCTGGGCGGCCAGGGCAAGTCACAGCTCGCGGTGGAGTACGCCCACCGGCATGCGGACGCCTACGACCTCGTCTGGTGGATTCCCGCCGAGCAGACGCCGATGGCACGGTCCTCCCTCGCCGAGCTCGCCAGGATTCTCGGTACCCCGCTGGGCGACGACATCAACCGGACGGTCGAGCATGTGCTCGACGCCCTCCGCGAAGGGCGTCCGTATCGCCGCTGGCTGCTCATCTACGATAACGCCGGCGATCCGGACGAGATGGTCCCGCTCATGCCCGTCACGCCCGGCGAGCGTCTCCTCACCACGTCCACGCCCACCGGGCATGTGCTGGTCACCTCGCGCGACCGGCGCTGGAGCGACATCACCTCCACCGCCGAGGTCGGGTTCTTCGAGCGCCGGGAGAGCGTCGCGCTGCTGTGCCGGAGGGCGCCCGCGCTGGGGTCGGCCGAAGCGGACCGGCTCGCCGCGCGGGTCGGCGATCTGCCGTTGGCGGTCGAGCAGGTCGCGGCCTGGCATGCCGCCACGGGCCGTCCGAGCGAGGACTACCTGCGGCTGCTCGACGAGCGCCTCGGGACCACGCGCGGCGTCGAACTGCCGCCGGACTACCCGCCGGAACTCGCCGCGGCGCTGGAGATCTCCTTTGAGGGCCTCCAGGCCGAGGCCCCGGAGGCCGGCCGGTTGCTGGAGTTGCTGGCCTTCTTCGGTCCCGAGCCGGTCGCGGTCGAGCTGCTCGGGGCGGGTGCCATCACACGGCTTCCGCCGGAGGTCCAGTCCACGCTGAACGATCCCGGGTCCTTGCGGGACGCCATGCGGGCCATCTCCCGCTACTCGCTGGGCCGCTTCGACGACGACCAGGACGGGGCGCGGACACAGGTCCACCGCCTGGTCCGCGCCCTTCTGCAGCAGCGCCTTTCCGAGGCCGATCAGGCGACGATGCAGAACCTCGTCCACCGCATCCTCGCCGAGGCGACCCCCGCCGCCGGACCGGACGACGAGTCCACCTGGCCGCTTCGCCGGCAGATCGCCCCGCACGTGCAGCCGACCGGGGTGATCTCGGGCGCCACGGCGGAGATCCGCGAGGTCGCGCTCGACCAGATGCGCTACCTGTATCTGCTGGGCGACTTCGAGGGGAGCCGCGTCCTCGGCGAGCTCGCGCTGCGCCGGTGGCGCGCCGAATGGGGCGAGGACGACAGGACGGTCCTGCTCACCGGGAGAGAACTCGCCAACGTCTTTCGAGCCCTGGGCAATCTCACGGAGGCCGCGCAACTCAACGCCGACATCTACCGGCGGACGGCCGAACGCTTCGGCCCCGACAACATCACAACGTTGCTCGCCGCCAACAGCATGGCCGCCGATCTGCGCCTGCAAGGCGATTTCGTCGCCGCCCTGAACTTCGACCAGGACACGCTGCAACGCATGGTGCGCATGTTCGGCCGGGAACAGCTGGAGACATTCCGGGTCATCAACAACGTGGGCATCGACCTTCGCCTGCTGGGCGAGTTCAGCAGCGCGCAGGAAATCGACGCGGACGCGCTCGAGCGTTTGCGCACGCACTTCGGTGCGTCCCACCGCAGCACCCTCCTCGCCATGAACCAACTCGCCCGGGATTTGCACGGGTTGGGCCGGTACTGGGAGGCCGCGCAGCTCCAGCAAGAAGCCCTCGAGGGAATGCAGCAAACGCTGGCGCCCGACCATGCTTTCGTGCTGCACGCCGAGATGAGCCAGGCGGCGACACTGCGGGAACTCGGGTCCTACGCCGACTCCCTACGGCTCGCGGAAGACACGCACCGCCTGCATTTGCAGCGTTTCGGAGAACGGCACCAGGACACGCTCGCCGCCCGGCGCGTCCTCGCCATGGCGTGCGTCAGGACGGGCGACGCCGACCGCGCCCGCCGCCTGGCCGAAACGGCCCTCACCGGCTATCGCCGGGTCATGGGACGGGATCACCCGTTCGCCCACGCGTGCACCACCGATCTCACGGTGACGCTGCGGGCCCTGGGCGGTCACGAGCCCGCGCGGGCGATCGACGACACGACCCTTCAGTCGCTCACACGGCTGCTGGGCCCGAACCACTACTACTCGCTGTGCTGTTCGGTCGGCCTCGTCCACGACCTCTACAACCTGGGCAGGCTGGAGGCCGCGCACAGCCGCTCAGCGGAGACACTGGCTCGTTTCAGGAGCCGCTACGGCGAGGAGCACGCCTACTCGTTGGCGTGCGCCCACAACCACCGGATCGTCAGTACGGCCCTCGGCCTCGACGGCCCGGAGCGGGATCCGCTCGCGGCGCTGGCGCGGCTGCTCGGCGGCGACCATCCCGAGATTCTCAAAGCGAAGGAAGGCAGGCTGCTGGAGTGCGTGATCGAACCGATTCCGCTCTGACGGCGCGGGCCGTTCCGCCCCGGTTTCAGCGGCGCGGCGGCGCCTGCCCGGGGTCGACGAAAGAATCGAACCCCGCCACGGCCGATTGCGGGCCCACCGCCTCGTCGAGCAGGCAGCGCAGCGCATCGCCGATCACCGTCTCGTCGATCGCCTCGATCTGCCGGAGGGAGACGTCGCTCACATCGATCAGGAAGGATCGACCTTCGTCGCCGTTGTCTCCCACCAAGCCTCCTCGTCACGGGCGAGACCACACCGCACAGTGGTGCGACGGTACAAGATCCAGGTGCCCAAACTTAACGCATGCAAAGCAGGTGACTCATACCGATCCCGAAGTATGGCCGTCTCTTGAGGACGGTTCCATGCACGGGCCGTGCACAGGGGAAAAACATGAATCGCCGTTGAGTCGGGCCCATCCCCGCGAGATGGTCGCGGCTTTCGTCTTTCGGCAGGGAGGGTCGTGGTGAGCGTCGGAGAACTGGGGGGCGTGACGGAGCGCTGGATGCCGCACGGGACGTGCGCGATCTTCGCGTGCGACATCGCGTCGTTCGGGGACGCGTCCCGAACGGACGACGTCCGGGAGATCATGCGGGAGGCGATGTACCGGCACCTCGACGAGGGCCTCCGAGCCGCGGGCGTCGGGCTCGAGAAGCGCTATCACGAAGATCGCGGTGACGGCGTGATGGTGCTCGTCTCGGCGGACGTCGGTACCGAACCGCTGCTGACGACGGTCGTGGACACGTTGAAGGCCGAACTGCGGCGGTACAACAAGGCCGCGGCGGACGTGGCGAAGATCAGGTTGCGGGTGGCGGTGCACACCGGGGAAGCCCGGCATGACGGGAACGGGGTCGTGGGAACGGCCGTTAACCACGCCTTCCGGATCCTGGACGCGCAGCCGTTCAAGGATGCGCTCAAGGAGTCGGGGGCCGCCCTCGCGGTCGTCGTGTCGCAGCGGGTCCACGACGATGTCGTCAAGCACGGTCCCGGATTGATCGATCCGGACGAGTACCGGCGGATCGACATCGCGGTGAAGGAGACGGAGGGCAGCGCGTGGGTACGGGTGCCCGGCGCGTGGAGCCGTCCGATGGCGCCGTCCGGTTCGGAGGTCGTCCAGCGGTCGCCGGATCCCGTCGCCGCGGCGCAGAACGTTCCGCGGGCGGGCGAGGCGGCACCGCTCCCGCCGACACCGGAGGCCGTGCCCCCGCAGGCGGTGTTCGAGGTCATGCACGCGATGTGCGAGGTGCCGTTGATGGCGACCGAGCAGGGCCGGAACCAGGTGCTCCAGATCGTGGGCGGGGGTATCTCGGGCGCGGTTCCTCGGCACGCCGAAACACGGCAGGACGTCTACGCGATCGTCACGACGTGCTTGGACTACCCAGGGGGGTTGCAGAGGTTGCTGGTGGCGATCAAGGGGTTGGCCGGGGAGTCGATGGCCGTGCTGCGGCTGGAGCAGACGATCGCGCGGGTGCTGCCGCGGCTTTGAGGCGCGGCGCGGGCGACGGGCGGGCGCGTGGGCCCGTGCGTGGCCGTCTCACCACGCGCCGTGCGGCGTCCGGGGTCAGTCGCGGGGGCAGTCGGGGCAGGGGCGTTGGGCGAAGGTGGGGGTGAGGACGACGCCGGCGCCGAAGCAGGTCCAGCAGCCGAGTTGGTAGCCGGTGGCGTAGACGGGGCCGCGGAGTCCGTCGGTGCGGAAGCGGGGGCCGGCGGGGGCGGTGCCGGCGCGGCCGGTGCCGGAGCAGTCTTCGCACTGCAGGGAGATGCGGTTGTCGCCGCGTGCGTACACGATCTCGCCCCTGCCCTTGCAGGCCCGGCAGGAAGGGCCGTCCCACGGTGCGCCCATCTCTCACCCCCGGTCGCGGGTTCCCTGGTTCATCATGCCAGCTCAAGGCCGAAATTTGACCCCGATGCGAGAGATGCTTTACGCGACGGTCGACAGGTGGGCGTAGACGACGATGTTGTCGATGTAGCGGCCGTCGCGGAGGGGGCCGCCGCAGGTGATCAGGCGCAGGGACGGGTGCGGGGTGTGGCCGTAGACGGCTCTCGCGGGGAAGCCGCGCTTGGTGTGGCGGCGGACGGTGTCGACGGTGAAGACGGCCGTGGTGCCGTCGGTGCGGCGGACGCGGACGGCGCGGCCGGGTTCGAGCGCGCCGAGCCGGTGGAAGACGGACGGGCCGGAGCGGCGGGAGTCGCGATGGCCGAGGATCACGGCGGTGCCGCGCTCGCCGGGGGTGACGGAGCCCGTGTACCAGCCGGCGAGGTCCTCGTGCGGGGGCCGGGGCACGTCGAGGGTGCCGTCGGGGGCGAGGCCGAGGCGCAGGAGGCGCGATTCCACGCCGATGGACGGGATGGCGAGCGTGGCCGGACGGGACGGTGCGAGCGGTGCGTTGCCCGTGGACGGCTGATGGCGGGGAGCCGGGGCGCGCGGGGGTTCGGCGGGGGTCAGGAGGTCGATGCCGGTGCAGGCGGTGAGGGCGGCGGCCGCGAGGGCCGCGAGGCGGGTGCGGGGACCGGCCGCGCGGCCCTGGCGGGGCATCAGGGGGTGCGGCGGCGCGCGGCGAGGGCGAGGGCCGCGCCGGCGAGGGCGATGAGGCCGGCGCCGAGGGCGCGGGTGCCGCCGGTGGTGCCGGCGCCGGTGTCGGCGCCGTGCGCGGCCATGGGGCGCAGGGCGCCGCACAGGGCGGGCGCGGTGGCGGCGAGGGGGAGGTCGGGGACGAGGTCGCTGCCGGCGTTCCGGGCCCGTTCGCCGATCAGGGACGGGTCGAGGCCGTGGACGACGACGACGGCGGTGCCGTCGCGGAGTGCTGCGAGGGTGGCGTCGTCGAGTTCGATGACGCGTTGGTAGTCGAGGGCGGCGCCGTGGGGTGCGATCTCGAGGTTGGTCCCGGCGGCGGGCGTGGTCGCGCCGCGGACGGAGAGGGTGGTGCGGATCGGGCCGTAGGCGGGTTCGCCTTCGGTTGTGCCGACGACGCCGTCGCCGTCGGTGTCGGCGGACGGGGCGGGGCATTCGCCTTCGGCGCCGCCGTGGATGTGCTGGAGGTGCGGGTAGGGCCGCCCGTCGAGCAGGGCCGCGAGTCCCGAGTAGTGCTCGGTGACGGTGGCGGTGCGGCCGTCCAGTTCGAGGGTGAGGGTCCCGGAGCCCTTCTGGTGGTTCAGCGGATCGAGCACCGCCTGGTACGTGCGCGCGCCGGAGTCGGCCAGCGCGGGTGCGGCCGGGGCGCCCGCGGCGGCGAGCGCGGCGGCGGCCGCGGCGAGCGGCCGGGCTGCTTTGAGTGCCATGGTCTTCCCTTCGGGTGCGGGCGCCGGGAGGCGCCCGTGCCTCCCTCCGGTGCTCGTCCCCCTTGATCGTTATCGCCAAGGGAAGGGGCGGGAATTGGTCGGGCAATGGGTGCGGGACGGGTCTGGCATGGCCGTCACGTCGCGATATGCGCCGGAGCGGGGGGCGATGTCGCGCCGGTCGGCGTGTAATGACACACTTACCGGAGTTTGTCTCACGGAGGTGCGTATGTCGGCGACCGTCCAGCCACCCGAGAGCGTCACCTGGCGCGTGCACATCGACCGGGCCATGTGGGTCGGGGGCGTCCGCAGCCTCATGCTGCAGGCCCTGCATCCCGTGGCCATGTGGGGCGTCTGGCAGAACTCGAACTTCCGGGAGGACCCGTTCGGACGGCTCCAGCGGACGTCCGACTTCGTGGGGCTCTCGACGTTCGGCAGCGAGGAGGAGGTCGAGGCCGCCGCGTACCGGGTGCGGGAGATCCACCGGAGCCTGCGCATCCTGAACCACGACACCGGCAAGCGGGAGCGGCTCGACCAGCCCGAGCTGCTGCTGTGGGTGCACTGCGCCGAGGTCTACTCGTACCTGGAGGTCGCGCGGCGGGCCGGGCTGCCGCTGACGGACGCCATGGCGGACCGGTACCTGGACGAGCAGCGGCAGTCGGCCGTGCACGTGGGGCTGCACGCGGAGGACGTCCCGGGGAGCGTCGCGGAGATGGAGCGGTACTTCGCGAGCATGCGGCCGCACCTGCGGGTCACCGAGGAGGCCGCCGAGACCGTCCGGTTCCTGATGTGGCCGACGATGCCGGAGAACCTGAAGTTCCTCGCGCCCGGAAAGCCCGGCTGGTTCCCGTTCGGGGCGCTCTGCTACTACTCGCTGCCCGACTGGGCCCGCGCGATGTACGGGGCGCTGCCGGAGATGCCGCAGCCGGCCGTCACCGCCGCGCTGCGCTCGTTCCGGATGACGATGAACTCCGTGCCGGAGCGGGTGCACGACTACGCGTTCGCCAAGAACACCCGCGACATGCTCGACCGCGCGCGGCAGCGGCTGAGCGCCGAGGGCTACGACCTGAGCAAGGGTCTGTACGGGCTGCGCGACCCCCGGCGCTGGCCCGCCCGCAGGCCCGTCGGCGTGGCCTGAGCGTCAGGCGTCGACCGGGAGGGCCGCCCAGGGGTCCTTGCGCGGGGCGGCCTCGCGGCCCTCGGGGCAGTGGCGCGCGAAGTCGCACCACGCGCACAGCGGACCCGGACGGGCCGGGAACCGCTCGTCGAACGGGGCGTGGTCGACCGGGCGGGCGGCCTCGCCCCGGCGCGGCTTCGGGACGCGGGAGCGGTAGTCGTCGTCCGCCGCCGAGGCTTCGGCCGCGATGTCCTCGGCGCGGCCGATGTGGCGGTCGAGGGACTCCGCGCTGTGCTCCCACGCGGCCACCTCGCCGGACGGCAGGTGGTGCAGCTCGACGCGGCGGCAGGGGCGGCGCAGCACCCGGGACGCCGCGACCGCGTAGATCGCGAGGGCGAGCGACCCGCGGGCGTCGTCGGGGGTGAGCGGACGGCGTCCGGTCTTGTAGTCGACGACGACGAGCTCGTCGCCGCGGGCGTCCAGGCGGTCGATGCGGCCGGAGACGGCGATGCGGGCGGTGCGGGTCGCTACCGTCCGTTCGACGCCGACCGGCTCGTCGGACGGGTCGAGGCCCGCGACGTAGCGTTCGACCATGCCACGGGCCCGTTCGCGCTGCGCGGCGGACTGCTCGGCGTCGCGGAACCCCTCGGCGATCCAGCCGCGGACCAGCAGGGACCCGGCGGCGGCGGGCGTCCGCTCGGCCTCGGGCAGCCGCCACCACGCGGCCAGCGCGTTGTGCACGCTGGCCCCGAAGCTGTTGTGCGCCCACGCCGGGCCCTTCGGCGGCATCGGACGATCGAGGTAGGTCATCCGGTAGCGGCGGGGGCAGTCCCGCCAGGTGTTGAGCCGCGACGGCGTGCACGCGTACAGGCGTTCGGGCATGCCGTCGAAGCCGAGCTGCTCGGCGGCCACGCGTCAGTCGGTGTCCTCGCGCGCCATGTCGCCCCAGGACTCCCAGCGGGCGTTCTCCTCGCCGGCGGTGGTCTCGTCGCCCTGGGCGGGCATGACCTGCAGGTCGCGGGGCAGCGGGTCGAGCAGCGCGCCGATCGAGTTGAGCTGCTTGCGCAGGTCGTCGTAGACGCCGCCGATGGAGCCCGGACGGCCGCGGTGCAGGGTGTCGCCGGAGAACAGCACGCCGAGCTGCTCGCTGATCACGCAGACGCTGCCGGGGGTGTGCCCCGGGGTCTGGACGATCTCGAGCTGGGCGTCGGCGATCTCGAAGACGCCGCCGTCCTCCAGCCAGATGTCGGGCTCGAGGGACCGCAGCGCCTTGGCGTCGTCCTCGTCCTCCTCTTCCTTGGCGAGGCGGCCGAAGTAGTCGCGCCACAGCAGCCGGTCGGCGCGGTGCAGCGCGATCGGGGCCCAGTTCTCCTCGTCCTCCTCGCCGGCGGCGGCGACCTCGAGCACGACGGCCAGCCGGTGCTCGTTGCCGTCGGTGAGCAGCACGGCCATGACCTCGCGCTCGCCCACCTTCTCGAGGATCGCCTCGGCGTCGAACGCCGGGTCGATGACGATGACCTCTTCGTCGTCGCCGACGATGTAGGTGTTGTTCTCGACGTCGTACTCGGTGTCGTCAAGGGTCAGCTTGCCCGACGTCACCACCTGTTCGATGCGCGCGTCCACGCAGGCACCCTACCGCGCTTCGCAACCGGGTCAGGGCAGCGGCGGGACGGTGCCGCGGGCGGCGGCGACGAGGGCCTCGTAGGCGGCGGGCGCGGTGGTCTCGGCGCCGATGCGGTCGCCGGTGGGGGCGCCGTGGTCGTCGCTGGAGCCGGTGACGACGAGGCCGAGCGACGCGGCGAGTCCGCGCAGGTGGGCGCGGTCCTCGGGGGCGTGGTCGGGGTGGTCGGTCTCGACGCCGGTGAGCCCGGCGGCGGCGAGCCGCTCGATCAGCTCGTCCGGGAACGCGTAACCGCGGCGCCCCGCCCGGGGGTGCGCCAGGACGCACGCGCCGCCGGCCGCGCGGACGAGCGCGACCGCGCGATCGGGGTCGAGCGCGTACCGGCCGACGTGCGCGCGGCCGCCCTCGGCGATCCAGTCGCGGGTGAACGCCTCGTCGTGGGACGCGACGGCCCCGGCCTCCAGCATGGCCTGGGCGATGTGCGGACGGCCGACGGCCTCGCCCCGCGCGAGCCCGCGGACCCGCTCCCAGGTGACGTCCACGCCGAGCCCGCGGAGCCGGTCGACCATCGTGCGGGCCCGGATCACGCGGTCGTCGCGGATGCGGGCGAGTTCGGCCGCCAGGACGGGTTCGGCGGGGTCGAACAGGTAGCCGAGCATGTGCAGGCTCCGGCCCTCGTGGACGCACGACAGCTCGATCCCGGGGACGAGCGTCAGGCCGTCCGGGAGGGCCGCCGCGGCGGCGTCCCATCCGGCGGTGGTGTCGTGGTCGGTGAGGGCGACGACGTCCACGCCGTTGCCGCGCGCGCGCCGCATCACCTCGGCGGGCGGGCGGGTGCCGTCGGACACGTCACTGTGGACATGGAGGTCGATCACCATTCCCACAGCCTAGGCGCGCGTGTATGTCAGAGGTCCAGTCTGCCGCTGTAGGCGCCGTAGGGGAGGTCCACTTCCATTCCGGGTTCGCGGAGGTCGAGGAGGTTCAGCTCCTCCAGCATGAGCACGCCCGCGTCCGCGGGCCACAGGACGGCCCACAGCCAGTTGCCGAGGGCCTCGCCGACGAAGACGGCCCGGTCCGGTTCGCGGCCGACCGCCCACAGCGGGACGGTGTGCCCGGGCGTGGCCGCCGGACCGCTGATGCCGATCTTGGCGTGCGGGGGGCTGCCGTCGAACTCCTCGCCGGGGTCGGCCCCGTCCAGCCCCGCGTAGTGGGCGCCGAGCCCCACGCCGGGCTCCTCGGCGATCAGCATCATGTCGGCGGGCCCGCCGAGCAGCCCCGGCCCCGACAGCGCGACACCGCACGCGCGCGCGCCGCCGCGCTCGTCCCCCACCGTCGTGAACCCGGTGACGAGCCAGTTGAGCGGGAGCGGCCAGGGCGTCCACACCGGCACGCGCACGTCCTGCCGGACGATGGTGAGCGCGTCCGGTCCCGGCCGGACGGGCGGTTGCCTGGGGAGTACGGCGCCGTGCACGCCGCATCTCCAGTCGCTCGACCAGAGGCCCGGCGCCTGCACCTGGGCCCCGCATCGCGGGCATGTGGGCTCCGCCCTCATGATTCCCCACCTTGCGCGGCACCTCCCCCGCCCGTCAAGGCGCGCCCGGAAAAGACGGGACAAAATGGAGGCATGCGGGAACGGTGCGTGGGCGCGATCGTCCGTGACCGGGACGGGCGGCTGCTGCTGGTGCTGCGCGGCCGGCCGCCCGGCGCGGGCCGCTGGTCGGTGCCGGGCGGCCGCGTGGAGCCGGGCGAGGACGACGCCGCGGCCGTCGCGCGGGAACTGCTCGAGGAGACGGGCCTGCGGGTGCGCGTCGGCGCGCTCGTCGGCACCGTCGAACGGGACGGGCCGGGCGGCGTCGTGTACGAGATCCACGACTACGCGGCCACCGTGCTCGGCGGGACGCCGCGCGCCGGGGACGACGCGGCGGACGTCCGCTGGGCGGCCCCCGCCGAACTCCGGGACCTCCCCCTCGTGCCCGGCCTGCTCGACGCCCTCACGGAGTGGGACGTCCTGTGAGCCGCGGCCGGACGGCCGGCTAGTACGCGGGCTGGGCGCCCGGCACGTCCCCGGGGCGCTGCGGCGCGTCGGGGCCCGGGTCGGCGGGGCCCGGGTCGTCGGCGGGGCCGTCGCCGGGCGTCACCGTCCGCACCTTGAACCGGCGCGCCAGCAGCACGATGCCCGCCGCGTACAGGGCCATCGAGGCGACGTCCGCGAGGACGTACTGCCACGGGATCCCGCCCTGCTCCAGGCTCAGCTCGCCGAGCGCCGCCGGGAGCAGGAACGCCATCAGGTTGTTGAACACGTGCAGCGCGATCGTGCACTCCAGGCCGCCGGTCCGCACCGTGAGCCACCCGGCGATCGCGCCGAAGATGAAGATGTCGAGCATCCCCCAGCCGGTGTAGCCGTGCCCGGACGTGAACAGCGCGGCGCCGATCACGATGCCGGGCCACGGGGTGCGGAACACGACGCTCAGCGCCCGCGCGAACCCGTTCCGGGCGTTCTCCAGCGTGCACGCGCCGATCGCCTGCATCAGCCAGCCGCGGAAGAAGTACTCCTCGGCCGCCGACTGGAACGGGACGAGCGCCACGATCACGAGCGCCGGCAGGAGGAAGTCGCCCCAGCCGACCCACGAGCCCTCGGCGGCCGAACCGGCGGGATCGTCCTCGACGAACGCGCCCGCGGCCGTCGACAGGCCGAACGACACCACGCAGAACAGGACGGCCATGCCCGAGCACGCGAGCATCCACCGCCAGCGCAGCCGTCCGACGACCGACGACAGCGTCCCGGGGCGCCGCCGCTGGATCCCCCACGCCGCGAACCCGACCAGCGGCAGGAACACCGCCAGGGACAGCAGCGCGTAGGCGATGTCGGCCGTGTCGTTGCCGAAGAACGACGTGCCGGTCGGGTCGTCGAGCAGCGCCGGGTCGTCGTCCGACACCATCATCTGGATGATCAGCCCGATGACGCCGAGGACGCCGCCGATGCCGAGCCCGACCACGACGATCGTCACGGTGCCGACGAGGGGGCGCCACCAGGAGTGCACGTCCGTCCGCGCCATCCGGTGGAACGGGACCCCGCGCGGCGACGGGACGAGCCAGGGCCGCTTCACCGGCTGCGGATAGCCGCCCTGCGGACCGGGGCCGTAGGGGTACTGCTGCGGGTAGTACCCGTACGGGTCGGGCTGCTGCCCCCAGGCCGGCTGCGCCCCGGTGTGCTGGCCGGGGTGAGGCTGAGCCGGGTAGAGCTGGCCTGGGTGGGGCTGACCCGGGTAGGGCTGCCCGGCCTGGGCCTGGCCCGGGTGGGGCTGCTGCGTGCCGTAGGGCTGGCCCCATGCCGGGGGGTCGCCAGCCTCGTGGGGCTGCCCCTGGCCCTGGGGCCGCTGCCCCGGCCAGGCCGGTTGCGCGCCCTGCTGCGGGGGCGGCGGGGGGCCCGGCTCGTCCCGTGCCGGAGGCTCCGGGGCAGGAGGACGTGCCCGCCCGTCTCCCATGCCGGGATCGAGCGGCGCCCAGCCGTTCGCGTCCTCCTGGTCAGACATGCGTCCCCTTCTCCTCGGCCGGCTCGTCACGCCTCGGTATGCGAGGACGAATCGTACGGCCGGTCAGTTCCCGGAGGGCTCGAACGTACGCGTCCGGGACAGCCCGGCGGCACGGCCCTTCGCGGCGATCACGAGCGCCATCTTCCGGGACGCCTCGTCGATCATCTCGTCGCCGAGCATCGCGGCGCCCCGCCCCTCGACGTTGATCGCGTGGTCGTAGGCGTCGAGGATCAGCTCGGCGTGATCGTAGTCGTCCTGCGTCGGGGAGAAGATCGCGTTCCCGGCGTCGATCTGCGACGGGTGCAGCACCCATTTGCCGTCGAAGCCGAGGGCGGCCGAGCGGCGCGCGGCGCGCTCGAACCCGTCGGCGTCCCGGACGTTGAAGTAGGGGCCGTCGACGGCCTGCAGGTCGTGGGCGCGGGCGGCCAGCAGGATCCGCATCAGGATGTAGTGGTAGGCGTCGCCTTCGGTGTAGCCGGGCGGCTGCTCCCCCACGACGAGCGTCTTCATGTTGATCGAGGCCATGAAGTCGCCGGGGCCGAACACGAGGGTCTCCAGCCGGGGCGACGACGCCGCGATGTCGTCGATGCGCGTCATGCCGCGCGCGTCCTCGATCTGGGCTTCGATACCGATGCGTCCGGGTTCGTAGCCCATCGCGCCCTCGATCTGGGTAAGGAGCCGGTCGAGCCACTGGACGTGCGAGGGGTCCTGCACCTTCGGCAGCATGATCGCGTCGAGGTTCGCGCCCGCGCCCTCGACGACCTCGATGACGTCCCGGTAGGCGAACGGGGTGTCGAGGTCGTTGACCCGCACGACGCGGATCTTGCCCGTCCAGTCCCCCTCGTTGAGCGCCGCCACGACGGACGCGCGCGCCGCCTCCTTCGCGGACGGCGCGACGGCGTCCTCCAGGTCGAGGAAGATCTCGTCGGCGGGCAGTCCCTGCGCCTTCTCGATGAACCGGGGGTTGCTGCCGGGGACCGCGAGCGTGGTACGTCGTGAGCGCATGGGGCGGATCGTATCCACCGGGTGTGAGACGCTGCGGAGCATGGGTGACCCGAACCGGCCCTCGGCGCACGCGCTGAGCGCGGCGCTGGTGGAGGAGGCGGCCAAGAAGTCGGGGCTGCTGTGGCTCGACCTGCCGGGACTGCCGCAGCCCCGGGCGGCCTGGCACGTCTGGCACGAGGGGTCGGCGTACGTGCTGACGGGCGGCGAGGGCGAGCAGCCGCTCCCCGGCCTGCCCGAGGCGGACCGGGTGACCGTGATCCTGCGCAGCAAGGACAAGGGCGGACGGCTCGTCGCGTTCGTCGCCGCGTGCGAGCACGTGCGGCCAGGAACCGACCTGTGGGACGAAGTGGCGCCCAAGCTCGCGAAGGACCGGCTGAACGCCGGGACGCACGAGGGGCAACTCGAACGGTGGGCCGCCGAGTCGTGGGTGATCCGGCTGACGCCGACCGGCGAGGAGATCGAGCCGTCCGGCGACTACGCGCACGTCCGGCCGGTGCCGTCCCCCGCGACGACCGCGGGCCCGCCGCCCCGGCTGGCCGGCGCCCGCCGCCGCGCCGCCGACCGCTAGGGGACCAGCTCGCGGCCCCCCGCCACGGCGCCGAGCTTGTCCGGGTTCGACACCATGTGGATGGCCTCCACGCGGCCGTCCCCGTCGAACTCCACGGTCACCGTGCAGAGCGTCCGGTCGGGGGCGTCGATGACGAGCCCCGGACGGCCGTTGACGTCCGTCCGCCGCATCCGCATGTCGGCGGGCTCGACGCCCGCGTAGGGCGCCCCGGCGATCGCGCCGATGAACCGGGCGACCTTCGCCGCCCCGACGATCGGCCGCATCGCCGCGCGGACCTTGCCGCCGCCGTCCGTCCACATGGTGACGTCGGGGGCGAGGATCTCCATCAGCCGGTTCACGTCGCCGCCCACGACCGCGTCGAGGAACCGGTCGGTGGCGGCGCGGCGCTCCGCGCCGTCGGCCGCGAACCGGGGCCGCCGCGCCTCCACGTGCTTGCGGGCGCGGGTCCCGAGCTGCCGCACCGACGCCTCCGACCGGTCCAGCGCCGCCGCGATCTCCGCGTACGGGTAGCCGAACGCCTCCTTGAGGACGAACACGGCCCGTTCGAGCGGGCTGAGCGTCTCCAAGACGACGAGCAGCGCCAGCGACACCGACTCCGCGAGCTCGGCGTCGTCCGCGACGTCCGGGGCGGTCAGCATCGGCTCGGGCAGCCACGGCCCCACGTACGTCTCGCGCTGCGCCCGCGCGCTCCGCAGCCGGTCGAGCGCGATGTTGGTGGTGATCCGGACGAGGTAGCCGCGCGGATCGCGGACGTCCGACCGGTCCGCAGCCGACCAGCGGAGCCAGGCGTCCTGCACGGCGTCCTCGGAGTCGGCGGCGGTGCCCAGCATCCGGTAGGCGACCGCGAACAGCAGGCTCCGATGCTCCTCGAACGTCTCGTCCGCCGCCTGGACCGTCCCGACCATCCCGATCTCCCTCCGTCTGCCTCCATCATGCCCACCGGCCCGCGGGCGGCTCCAACCGCGGCGTCCGGTGTGTGACGGAGATGACCGGCGCGGCCGGGTCGGCCGTTCGATCATGGGTAGTGTCCTCGCCATGAGCGCATCTCCGACACGGGTGTTCATCGCCCGGCTCGCCGGGATCGCGGTGTTCGATCCGGTGGGCGATCAGGTCGGCCGGGTCCGCGACGTCGTCGTCGCGCTGCGGCTGGCGCCGCGGCCGCCGCGGGTGCTCGGGCTCGTCGTGGAGGTGCAGCCGCGGCGGCCGGTGTTCCTGCCGATCACCCGGGTGACGGTGATCGAGTCGGACGCGATCATCTTCGACGGGCGGCTGAACATCCGGCGGTTCCGGCAGCGGGAGTCGGAGACGCTGGTGATCGCCGAGATCCTCGACCGGACGGTGCGGTTCTGCGACACCGGGGAACCGGTCTCGGTCGTGGACGTGGCGATGGAGCCGACCCGCACGCGCGACTGGCTGCTGTCGAAGGTGGCGGTGCGGCGGCGGCACACGAAGCGGGGCCTGCGGCGCCGGGGCGAGAGCCTCGTCGTCGACTGGGACGCGGTCGAGGGGTTCTCGGCCGTCGAGCACGGGCAGGGCGCCGCCGGGCTGATCGCGGCGTTCGAGCGGATGAAGCCCGCCGACCTCGCCGGCGTCATCCACGACATGCCGGAGAAGCGGCGGGCGGAGGTCGCCGACGCGCTCGGCGACGAGCGGCTCGCCGACATCCTCGAGGAACTGCCGCAGGACGACCAGATCGAGATCCTCGGCACGCTGCAGGCCGAACGGGCCGCCGACGTCCTGGAGGCGATGGACCCCGACGACGCCGCCGACCTGCTCGGCGAACTGCCGGACGAGCAGCGCGAGCGGCTGCTCGCACTGATGGAGCCGCACGAGGCGGCGCCCGTCCGCCGGCTGCTGTCCTACGAGGACTACACGGCGGGCGGCCTGATGACGACCGACCCGGTGATCGTCGCGCCGGACGCGACGGTCGCCGAGGCGCTCGCGCTGATCCGCGCGCCCGAGCTGAACCCGGCGCTCGCCGCGCAGGTGTACGTGTGCCGGCCGCCCACCGCGACCCCGACCGGCCGGTACCTCGGCACCGTCCACTTCCAGCGGCTCCTGCGCGAACCGCCCCGCACCCTGGTCAGCGCGGTCGTCGACGCGGAACTCGACCCGCTGCGGCCGGGGATGACGCTCGAGGAGGTCGCGATGCTGCTGGCCGCCTACAACCTGGTCGCGGGCGCCGTGGTGGACGAGAACGGCCACCTGCTGGGCTCGGTGACCATCGACGACGTGCTCGACCATCTGCTGCCCGAGGACTGGCGGGAGGCCGTGATGGACGCGGGCGAACAGGAGCCGCCCTCGGATCCCGAGGAAGAGGCCCTCCGGGGGAGGACATGACCACGACCACGCGCCTGGAGACGACCCGCCTGGACCAGCCGCGGCGCTACCGCCGCAGCCTCGTCCCGCGCCCGCACTACGACCCCGAGTCGTTCGGACGGCTGTCGGAGCGCATCGCGCGGTTCCTCGGCACCGCCCGGTTCCTCGTCTACATGACGGTGTTCATCATCGTGTGGATCTGCTGGAACTGGTTCGGCCCGCCCGCCCTGCGCTGGGACCCGTACCCGTTCATCTTCCTCACGCTGATGCTGTCGCTGCAGGCGTCCTACGCGGCGCCGCTGATCCTGCTCGCGCAGAACCGGCAGGACGACCGCGACCGCGTCCAGTACGAGCAGGACCGCGCCCGCACCGAGCGGACGACCGCCGACACCGAGTACCTCACCCGCGAGATCGCCGGCCTCCGCGTCGCCCTGAGCGAGGTCGTCACCCGCGACTTCCTCCGCTCCGAACTCCAGCAGATCCTCAAGGACCTGGACACCAAAGACCCCGCCCGCTGATCCCGACCGCGCGACGTCCCGGCACCCCTCGCCACGCACGTCGACAGCGTCCGTCGCGCGCGGAGGCGTTGATCGGGTTATGACGCTCGACACCCGAGTGTTCAGGGGGCCGTAACAGTCCATACCATGGACGCATGGCCTCCGAGTTGACGACCGAGCAGGTGACCGCGGCGCTCGCCACGGTGAACGATCCTGAGATCCGTAAGCCCATCACCGAGCTCGACATGGTCAAGAGCGTCGACATCGCGCCGGACGGCGCGGTGAAGGTCGGCGTGTACCTGACCGTGGCCGGGTGTCCGATGAAGGACACCCTGACCAAGAGCGTCACCGAGGCCGTATCGCGGCTCGACGGCGTCACGTCCGTCCAGGTCGAACTGGACGTCATGAGCGAGGAGCAGCGCAAGGCACTGCAGACGAAACTGCGCGGCGGGGAGCCCGCGAAGGAGATCCCGTTCGCGAAGCCGAACTCGCTGACCAAGGTGTACGCGGTCGCGAGCGGCAAGGGCGGCGTCGGCAAGTCGTCGGTGACGGTGAACCTGGCGGCGGCGCTGGCGGCGCAGGGCCGCAAGGTGGGCGTCGTCGACGCCGACATCTACGGCCACTCGATCCCGCGGATGCTGGGCGTGCAGAACCCGCCCACCAAGGTCGAGGACATGATCATGCCGCCGTCGTCGCACGACGTGAAGGTGATCTCGGTGGGGATGTTCACCGCCGGAAACCAGCCGGTCGTGTGGCGCGGGCCGATGCTGCACCGGGCGCTGCAGCAGTTCCTCGCGGACGTCTACTGGGGCGACCTCGACGTCCTGCTGATGGACCTGCCCCCGGGCACCGGCGACATCGCGATCTCGGTGGCGCAGCTGCTGCCGTCCGCGGAGATCCTCGTGGTGACGACGCCGCAGCAGGCGGCCGCCGAGGTCGCCGAGCGGGCGGGCGCGATCGCCGCGCAGACGCACCAGCAGGTCGTCGGCGTGATCGAGAACATGTCGTACCTGGCGTGCCCGCACTGCGGCGAGCGGCAGGAGATCTTCGGGTCCGGCGGCGGCCAGACGGTCGCGGACGCGCTGACGCAGACGCTCGGCACCCGGGTGCCGCTGCTCGGCCAGGTGCAGATCGACCCGCGGCTGCGCGAGGGCGGCGACGACGGCGTCCCGCTGGTGCTGTCCGACCCGGACGCCGGCGCCGCGAAGGAGCTGCGGACGATCGCCGACACGCTGGGCGGCCGCAGTCGCGGCCTCGCGGGGATGTCGCTCGGCATCTCCCCCAAGCGCCGCTGACGCACGACGCGCGAAGGCCCCGTCCCGAGGTGGGACGGGGCCTTCGTGCGTCACCGCGTCAGGTGGCCTCGCTGTCGAACGGGGGGCGCTCGTCGTAGTCGAGCTCGCCCGCGGTCGTCGCGAAGGACGGCTCGTCGTCGAAGATCTTGCCGTTGGTGCGGGACGGCCGGTAGTCGTCGTCGTCCTCGAGGAGGTGCTTGCGGACGAACGTCTTGGGGTTCAGGTCGGCGATGTCGAAGTCCTTGAACTCCGGGCCGAGCCCTTCCTGCAGGTCGTTGCGCGCCGAGTTCGCCATCTGGCGCACCTGCCGCAGCATCCGGCCCGCCTGCCCGGCGACCTGGGGCAGCCTGTCTCCGAAGATGACCAGGGCGAGGACGACGAGCACCGCCATCTCGCCGAGTCCGACGTCGAACAAACCGTCCTCCACACGCCATGCCCAGGGGGACCGTCCCGCGCGGGACGGTCCCCCCAGCGTATCCCCAGCCCGGATGAACCGGACCTGAACATCTCCCCGGACGCTACGACGAGGCGCCCAGCGTCACCGTGACGGTGCTCTCGCGGCCGTCCCGCTCGTAGGTCACCTTGACCTGGTCGCCGGGGGCCCGGCTGCGGATCTGCGCGATCAGGTCGGTGGCGTCCTGGATCGGCCGCCCGTCGATCTTGGTGATGACGTCGCCGGGCTTGATGCCCGCCTTGTCGGCCGGGCCGTTCGGGGTGACCGGCTGCTGGCCCTCGATCGGCTCGGGCAGGATCCGCGCGCCGCCCTGCTGGTAGCGCGGGTCGGGCAGGACGCCGAGCAGCGCCTGGCGGACCTGGCCGTTGGCGATGATCTCCTCGGCGATCCGCTTGCCCTGGTTGATCGGGATCGCGAAGCCGAGGCCGATGTTGCCGCCCTGCTGCTCGCCGCCCATCGGCTGGCCGCCGACGGTCGCGATCGCGGTGTTGATGCCGATCACGCGGCCCTTCATGTCGACCAGCGGGCCGCCCGAGTTGCCGGGGTTGATGGCCGCGTCCGTCTGGATGGCGTTGAGGTAGGACGACTCGCCGCCGCCCTCGTCGCCGATCGGCACCGCGCGGTTGAGGGACGAGACGATGCCGGTGGTGACCGAGCCCTGCAGGCCGAGCGGCGAGCCGATCGCGATCACCGGGTCGCCGACGGCGAGGGCCGCGGAGTCGCCGAGCTGCAGCGGCTTGAGCTCGTGGTTGCCCTCCGGCTTGATCACCGCGATGTCGGTGCCGGGGTCGGTGCCCTTGATCGTGGCGGGCAGCGTCTTCTTGTCGTTGAACACGACCTCGATGCGCCCGCCGGCGCCGCCGCCCGACACGACGTGGTTGTTGGTGATGATGTAGCCGCCCTCGACGATGAAGCCGGTGCCGCCGACCTCGCCCTGCGCGGACTGCACGCGGATCATCACGACGCTGGGCAGGACCCGGCTCGCGACGCCCGCCACCGAGTCCGGCGGCCGGTTGGGCGCGGCGCCCCCGGACGTTTCGCCGCCGCCGCCGAGGCTGACCGCGCCGTCGTCCCCGTCGGTCGCGATGACGCCGACGCCGGCGCCGACCGCGCCCGCCACCAGCGCCACGATCAGCGCGATGACGGCGAGCAGCCCGAGGCCGGGGCCGGTGCGGGACGAGGGCGGCGGTGCGGGCACCGGCGCCCAGTTCGGGGCGGGGCCGCCGAACCCGGCGGCCTGCGGGCCGCCGTGCGGCGGGCCCATCGGCGCGGGCGGCGGGCCCCCGGCGGGCGGCCCGCCGGGAGGCGGGCCGGGCTGCCCGTGCCGCTGCGACGCCCAGCCGCCGGGCCCGTACATGCCGCCCGGCGCGGGCGGCGCCTGGTCGTAGGGGACGAACCCGGGGCGGGGGCGCCCGTCGGGGCCGTCCGGTGCGGGCGGCGGGTCGAGCGGCGCCGGCGGGGGTTGCTTCTCGAGGGACGGCGGCGGGGGCACGTCCCGGACGGAGCCCTCCTGGAGCGGGACCTCCTGCGGGCCCATGTTCTGGTCCGGGGGCGGGCCGGGCCGCCCGGCGTCCTGCGCCGGGATGTCCTCGGCGGTCTCGCCGAACGGGCCGTCCGGCGGCGCGAAACCGCTCTGCGCGCCGCCCGCGACCAGGCGGTCGCCGTCGGAGACCCCGGCCGGATCCGGCCGCTCCGCCGGGTCGGTGCCGGACGGCTCGGCCTCGTAGCCGGCCTCGTAACCCGGCTCGTAGCCGGGCTCGTAGCCGGGCTCGTCCTCGCGCCGTCCGGACGCGGCACCGGCCGCAGCACCGGACGCGTCGTCCCCCGGATCGGCGGAGATCTCCTGGTCGGTCACCGTCTCGGGAGGAGCCGCCGCCTCCTGCCGTCCGGGGTCCCCCGCGGGGACGACGTCATCGTCCTCCGTGGAAGCCCGGAACGGCCCGCGGTTGTCTTCCGTCATCCCCATCTCTCCTACCGAGCATGGTCCTCGTCATCCGTGCTCATGCTGCCCCGTGGGGCATGTGGCGAGCGTAAACCGCGCCGCGCCGAGCGGCGGCACCCGCCCAATGCCCCCAAGGCTATCCATCGATCCCGCCCGGCCCGGCCCGGCGGTCCCGCCGGGCGCCCGGCGGGGGTCAGTCGAAGGGGTTGACGGCGTCCGCGAGGCGGCGGGCGCCGCGCCCGACCCGCGCCCACGTGGAGTCGGACCCGTCGGGGAGTTCGCGGGCGACGCTCTCGGCGGTGGCGGCCGGGCCGTCGGTCAGCACCGTGTAGACGAACCCGTCGCCCGCGGAGACCGCCCAGCGGCGCAGGTCGGCGCGGTGGTAGACGGTGCGGCCGTGGCGGGTGCTCTTCGCCCAGCCGCGCATGCGGCCCTCGTCGAGGGCGCCGCGCTGCACGAACACCGACACGGCGGCGAGCCCGTCGGAGTAGCCGAGGTGGAGGGCGCCGTCGCTGCGGCGGACGTCGTGCAGGGTGAGGCCGCCGGGCAGCAGCGCGGGTATCGGCCAGCCCGCGGCGCGCAGGTCGTCGAGGGCCTCGTCGGCGACGGGCTCCCCGGCGGCGGCCGCGGTGCCGTCGCCGCCGGTGGCCGCGGGCTGCTCCGGGGCCTCGCCGATGCTGCTGCCGCGGCGGCTCAGCGGCCGCGCCGGGCCGTCCGTCCCGCCGGACGTCCCGGTGTCCGCGCCGCCGGACGTCCCGGCGCCGGTGTCGCCGGCCGGTGCGGGCACGGTGAAGCTGATCTCGGTGAAGCCGGTGGAGACGACGGCCCGCCCGGACGCGTCGACGAGTTCGCGGTGCAGCATCAGGCCGGTCTCGACGTCGAGCCAGAAGCGTCCGGCGAGGGTGCCGTCGGCGCGGCGGGCCTCGACGACGTGGGCGGCGCGGCCGCACCGGGCGGCGTCCGCGACCTGCACGACCGTGTAGTTGCGGGTGAGGAGTTCGAGGGTCTCGGAGGTGAACCCGGTGGTCTCCCCCGCGGCCGACTCGGGGCGGTAGCCGGACGTGCCGGACGCCGAGGTGTAGCGGATGCCCTCGCCGGGCCGGTGCACGACCGTCACCCGGGATGTCGCCGCGCGCTCGCGGGACCGGGTCGTGAGGATCCGCAGGCCCTCGTAGGGGACGCGGCGGGCGGCGTCGGCGGCGGCGCGCAGCAGCCCGACGGCGGCCGGGTCGCTGCGGACGCGGCGGGCCGACACCGGGTCGCCGGTGAGGGCGACGACCAGCGCGAGCGCGCCCGCGATCCCACCCGTGACGACGGCGCGGCGCCGCCGGCGCGCCGCGCTGGACGCGGCGGTCACGGCCCCGCGGGGACCGGGACGGACGCGACCGGGGAGGCGACCGGCCCCCCGCGCGCGGTGGGGGCGCCGGGGACGTCCGCGCCCGGCGACGCGCCGGGCGACGCCGTGGAGCCGGTCCGGCCGAGCGGCCGCGGGTCGGCGCCGGTCACCGGCGCGTCGCCCGAGGTCATGGCGTGCTCGACCGCGAACCGGTCGAACTCGGGGGTGACCGCGGGCCCCGGCCGGCCGCCGCCGGCCGCGTACGAGGCGGTGCCGAGGCCGAGGACGAGGGTCGCCGCGCCCATCACCAGAAAGCGGCGGCGGGGGCGGGCGAGGGCGGCGGGGTGCCCGGCGGGACGCGTGTCGCGCGGCGCCGCGAACGCCGCCGCGCGGACCGGACGGGACGGGCGGCCGGATGATCGTCGCGGGCGTGCGGGCCGCCCCCGCGTCGGGGCGGGCTCACCGGACCGTCCGGGCAGCGTGTGCTCGCCGGACCGTCCGGGGAAGGCGAACCGGTCCGGATCCCCGGACGGACGGGACGATCCGGGCGTGCCCGGTGAGGTCTCGGAAGGGTCGGCCGGCTCGGAGGGCGCGGCCGCGGTCTCGCCGAGGGCGCGCAGCCGGGTGAGGAAGTCGTCGCTCGGGAGGTCGTCGGCGCCGGGCCCGGGGGCTCCCCCGAGCCCGCGCAGGCGTCCCTTGAGACTGCGCAGGGTGGCGGCCTCCGCCCGGCAGCGGGCGCACACCGCGAGATGTGCGTGGGCCCGCTCGCGCTCGTCGTGGCCCAGCTCACCGTCGACCAGGGCGGTCAGACGTTCCCCCAGACAACTCACGCGGCTCCCTCGTCGTTCTGTCAGGTCGTGCGCGGCGCGTCTCCGCGCGCCGGTTCGCTTACGCGTCCTCCGGCCGGTACTCCGACGCGGTGACGCCCCCGTGCGCCCCCGTGTCCGCTGCGGCCGCGGTGACGCCCGCCGCGGACGCCCCCGCGTGCGCGACCGGCTCGTCGGCCGGGACGTCGGCCCCGGCGTCGGCCGCGGCTGCCACCGGGAACTGCTCGTTCCTGGTCCCGGGCCGGCGGCGGGTCGGCGCCCGGTGGTCGAGCGCCTCGCGGAGCTGCGCGCGGCCCCGGTGGATCCGGCTGCGGACGGTGCCGAGCTTCACCCCGAGGGTGGCGGAGATCTCCTCGTAGGACAGGCCCTCGATGTCGCAGAGCACGACGGCGGCGCGGTACTCGGGCGCGAGGGCGTCGAGCGCGGCCTGGACGTCGGCGTCGAAGTTGGTGTCGTCGTACACCTGCGCCGGGGTCGGCTCGCGGCCCTGGATGCGCTCGGCGGCGTCGTCGGCGAGGCCCTCGAAGCGGATCCGCTGCTTGCGCCGCGCCTGATCGAGGAACAGGTTCGTGGTGATGCGGTGCAGCCAGCCCTCGAACGTGCCGGGCGTGTAGTTGGCCAGGGACCGGAACACGCGGACGAAGACCTCCTGCGTGAGGTCCTCGGCGTCGTGCTGGTTGCCGGTCAGCCGGTACGCGAGCCGGTACACGCGTCCGGAGTGCTCGCGGACGACCTCGTCCCAGGACGGCGGCGCCCACTCGGCCTCGGGGGCGTTCTCTCGGGTGCGGGCGGCGCTGTTGAGCCCCTGCCTGGCGCCGACGCCCACAGCGCTTCGGAAACTGAGTGCTGCGACTCCCATGGTGCCGGGCTGTTCCTCTCTGATGTCACCCAAGACGTCGTCTTGGAACGGCACGCTTTCGCCGGGGCTGGGGCGGCTGTGCGCCGGTTCGACGGCAGTTCTCCCGTCCATCAGGGTGGACGCTTTCGCTGGTTACAACGCGCTGAAACGCCAGTTGGTTCCCTGTCAACGATATGGTCTTTCCAGCATGAGCCAGGCGGGGGTCCCGCGAGGAGGCAGCCATCGACGCCATTCAGGCCACCCTGGCCTACGTGGAGGATTTCCACCCCGAGGACGAGCCGCTCCGGGACGCCCGGCGGCGCGGGGAGGAGGTCGGCGCGCAGCCGATCGGTGCGGCCGGCGGTGCGGCGCTGCGCTTCCTGGCGACCCTGATCGGCGCCCGGACGGTCGTCGAGGTCGGCTCGGGCTGCGGCGTGTCCGGCGTGTACCTGATGCGCGGGATGCCGCCGGACGCGGTGCTGACGAGCGTGGACATCGAGCCCGAGAACCAGCGGCTGGCGAAGCAGGCGTACCGGGAGGCGGGGCTCGGCTCGTTCCGCACCCGCATGATCAGCGGCCCGGCGCTGGAGGTGCTGCCGCGGCTCACCGACGGCGCCTACGACATGGTGTTCTGCGACGCGGTGAAGCAGGAGTACCCCGACTACCTGACGGCGGCGCTGCGGCTGCTGCGGCCGGGCGGCGTCGTCGCGTTCGACAACGCGCTGTGGCACCACCGGGTGGCCGACGCGCAGGTCCGCGACCCCGTCACGGAGGCGATCCGGGACGTGCACCGGATGATCGCCGACGACGAGCGGCTCGTCCCGCTGCTGATCCCGGTGGGCGACGGCCTGCTCTGCGCCGTCAAGCGCGGCTGACCGCCGTGGACGGCACGGACGCCGGGCCCGGCCCCCGGAGCGAGCCCGAGACCGCACCCGCCACCGACACCGCGCCCACCGACACCGCGCCCACCGCCGAGACCGGCGCGGGCGTGTTCGCCGTCCGCGACCGGATCGGGTGGCGAGGCGCCTGGCGGGCGCTGGCGCTGCTGATCCTGTTCCTCGCGTCGGTGGGCTTCGCCTCCGGCGGGGTGGTGCGCGGCCTCGGCCTCGCGAGCGCGGTGTTCGTCGTGCTCGGGGCCGCCGGGGTCGCCCTGTTCGGGTGGGGGCTGCTGGTGGCGGCCGGGGAGCTGACCGCGCGGCGCCCCGTCCTGGAGTTCGACGCGGACGGGGTGCGGCGCCCGGCGCGCTGGCCGCTGCCGAAGCGGGCCGCGCGGACGCTGCCGTGGGACGACGTCGCGGCGATGGCGGCGATCCGGCGCGGGGTCACGGGGGCGCGCGGCGGCGTCCGCGACCACCTGGTGTTCCTGCCGACGCCGGAGCTGGCGGAGCTCGCGCGGACCGCCGAGCGCCCGGCGCTCGTGGCGCTGACGCTGCGGGACGTCCCGGAGACGGCCGCCGCGGAACCGTGGGCGTTCTCCGTGGAGCCGGGCTGGGACGCGTCCCTGCCGGAGGTCGTCAAGCAGGCGCGGCGCCGCCGCAAGATCCCGGTGATCGACCGCCGCACGAAGTGACCCCGCGGCGGACGCCGCGCAAAGTGCGCTCGCGGCGGCCGCCGCACGGGGTGACCCGGCGGCGGCCGGCCGGTCCGGGGAACGTCAGGACAGCCACTCCAGCAGCAGCCGGGTGCCGTACCCGGTGGCGCCGCGGGTGATCTCGGCGTCGTCGGACGCCGCCCGGCCGGGGCCCGCGATGTCCAGGTGGGCCCACGGGCGGTCGCCCGCGAACTCCCGCAGGAACAGCGCCGCGGTGATCGCGCCGCCGCCGTAGCCGCCGCGCCCGAGGTTGGCGACGTCGGCGACGTCGGAGTCGATCGCGGCGCGGTACTCGTCGACGAGCGGGAGCCGCCACAGCGGTTCGCCGGCGGCGTCCCCGGCGGCGGTGAGGGCCGCGGCGAGCGCGTCGTCCGACGCGAACAGCGCCCCGTGCCGCAGCCCGAGCGCGACCTTCGCGGCGCCGGTGAGGGTCGCGACGTCGACGACGGCGTCGGCGTCCAGCTCGGCGGCGGCGTAGGCGAGCGCGTCGGCGAGGACGAGCCGGCCCTCGGCGTCGGTGTTGAGCACCTCCGACGTCCGGCCGCCGAAGTGGGTGATCACATCGCCGGGGCGCATGGCCGACCCCGACGGCATGTTCTCGGCGGCGGCGACGAGACCGGTGACGCGGGCGCGGACGCCGAGGGCGCGCAGCGCGCTCATGGCGGCGATGACGGTGCCGCCGCCCGCCATGTCGGTCTTCATCGTCTTCATGCCCTCGTTGGGCTTGAGCTGGAGGCCGCCGGTGTCGAACGTGATGCCCTTGCCGACGAGGACGACGTGCCGCTCGGGCGTCCCGTCCGGGACGTACGTCAGCTCGATGAGCCGGGGCGGCCGGGCCGACCCGGCGCCGACCGCGAGGAGGCCGCCGAACCCGCCGTCGGCGAGCTCCTTTTCGTCCCGGACCCGGACGCCGAGCCCGGCGTCCGCGGCGACGCGCTCGGCCTCCGCGGCGAGCCAGGACGGGTCCTTCTCGGCGGACGGCGTGTTCGCGAGGTCGCGGGCGAGCGCGGTCGCGTGGGCGCGGGCGGTGCCGCGCTCCAGGGCGTCCGCCCCGGCCTCCGGACCGGCCTCGGTCAGCACCACCAGCTCCCCGAGGGGACCGGGACCGGACGGGGCGCCGACCGTGAACCGGTAGGAGGCGAGCAGCGCGCCCTCCGCGAACGCCGCGAGGTCGCCGTCCGGGACGCCCGCGACCAGCGCGGACCGGCCCCGGCCGCGGCGGGCCAGCGCGGCGCCGGCGCGGCGCAGGTCGGCCGGGCGCGCCTCGCCCACCCCGTACAGCAGCAGCTCGCGCACGCGGCCGTCCAGGGGGACGTGGGCGGACACGATCTCGCCCGGCTCGCCCTTGGCGCGGTGCAGGGTCAGCAGCTCGTCGAGGCCGAACGGGAGGAGCCCGGCGATCTCCGCGGCGGGCGCGACGGGGCCGTCCGGGCCGGAGCGGACGGGGACCGCCGCGACCTCCGCCCCGAGTTCGGCGGCCGTCCCGGAGACGGTGCCGCCCGCTCCGCGGACACGGGTTTCGATGGGCATGACGGCGGTTCCCCCCTGTGGTGACGCGACTCGGTGGTGACGCGACCCTGTGGTGACGCGGATCTGTGCGGTGCGAGGTGCGAGGTGCGAGACGGCGTGCTGCCGGTACGCGGAAACGGCGAAGGCCCCGGCGGCGTCGCCGGGACCGTCGCCGGCAAGCCGGGTGCGCGGGGCGTCAGCCCACGACGTCTTTCAGGGCCTCGCCGAGGTCCTTGGCCTCGTCTGCGGAGAGCTCGACAACAAGGCGGCCGCCGCCTTCGAGCGGGACCCGCATGACGATTCCGCGCCCCTCCTTGGTCACTTCGAGCGGACCGTCTCCCGTCCGCGGCTTCATCGCCGCCATGCGTGTATCCCCTTCCTGCGTAGGGCCGCGACCTCGCTCAGCCCGGGCTCAGCGGTGGCCGCACGGCCGCCAGTCGCAACAAGCGTCATCAGTAGTGGTCCATTATCTCGTCTTCTGGGCGCGAAGTGGTAACGATCAGCCACCGGATCGAGCCCGCCGCAGGTCCGGGGCCCTTTTCGGGGAAGGACCCCAAGGTTGCGGGAATGGCGCCGGGACGGCCGTGCGGGCGGGATCGGCCCTTGCCCCGCGGCGTCCGGTTCGTCGATGGTTGCCGGAGAAGATCTACGAAAGAGCTGGAGGGCGCCGAATGTCCGACACCGTGCTGTACGACGTGACCGATGCCGTCGCGACGATCACGCTGAACCGTCCCGACGGGATGAACTCGCTGACGTCGGAGATGAAGGACGCCCTGCGCGGGGCCGTCGAGCGCGCGGCGGCCGACGGCTCGGCCCGCGCGGTGATCCTGACCGGCGCGGGGCGGGCGTTCTGCGCGGGGCAGGACCTGCGCGAGCACGCCGACAACCTCGCCGCCGGACGGGACCTGAACGACACGGTCCGCAAGCAGTACAACCCGATCGTGCTCGGCATCGCGACCATGGGCAAGCCGGTCGTGGCGGCGGTGAACGGCGTCGCGGCGGGCGCGGGCGCCTCGCTGGCGCTGGCGTGCGACCTGGTCGTCGCGTCCGACAAGGCCCGGTTCGCGACCGCGTTCACCGGAATCGGCCTCGCCCCCGACAGCGGCATGTCGTGGACGCTGCCGCGGCTCGTCGGCCGCGCCAAGGCCGCCGAGCTGCTGCTGCTCGGCGAGCCCCTGAAGGCCCCCGAGGCCCTCGAACTGGGCCTGGTCAACCGGGTCGTCCCGGCGGACGAGCTCGCCCCCGCGTCCGTCGAGCTGGCCCGCCGCCTCGCCGCCGGCCCGACCGCCGCGTACGCCGCGGTCAAGGCGGCGCTCGACCACGCGGCGACGCACGACTTGGCGTCCGCGCTCGCGAAGGAGGCCGACCTGCAGGACGAGGCCGTCCGGACGTCCGACCACCGCAACGCCACCGCGGCGTTCCTGAAGAAGGAGCAGCCGACGTTCGAGGGCCGCTAGCCCCGGCCCGCCCGGGTCAGCCGCCGTCGCGCAGGTACGCGAGGACGGCGCGGACGCGGCGGTGGTCGTCGGACGTCTGGTGCAGGTCGAGCTTCCCGAAGATCGACCCGACGTGCTTGACCACCGCCGCCTCGCCGACCACCAGGGCGCGGGCGATCGCGCCGTTGGAGCGTCCCTCCGCCATCAGCGCCAGCACCTCCCGCTCGCGCGCGGTGAGGCGCTCCAGCGGCGAGTGGTCCCGCCGCCGCGCGAGCAGCCGCCGCACCACCTCCGGGTCGATCACGGTGCCGCCCGCGGCGACCCGGTCGAGGGCGTCGACGAACTCGGCGACCTCCCCGACCCGGTCCTTGAGCAGGTAGCCGACCGCCCCGCCCGTCTGCAGGAGGTCGGCGGCGTAGGACTGCTCGACGTACTGCGAGAGGACCAGGATCGGCAGGTCGGGGGTCGCGGCGCGCAGCGCCAGCGCCGCGCGCAGGCCCTCGTCGCGGAAGCCGGGCGGCATCCGGACGTCCGTCAGCACGACGTCCGGGGCGTGCTCGGCGACCGCGGCGGCCAGCGCGGGCGCGTCGGCGACGGCCGCGGCGACCTCGTGCCCGAACCGGCCGAGGATCTGGCCGAGGCCCTCGCGCAGCAGCACCGAGTCCTCGGCGATCACGACTCGCATGGGATCTCCACCCGAAGGATCGTAGGCCCGCCGGGCGGGCTCGACAGCCGCACCGTCCCGTCGTGGACGGCGACACGATCGGCGAGTCCCTGCAGGCCGCTGCCCCCGCCGTCCTCCCGGGCCCCGTGGGCCCCGTGGGCCGCCGCGCCGCCCGTCCCGTCGTCGCGCACCTCGACGTGCAGCGCTTTCCGGTTCCGCCGCACGGTCACCCGGGCGCGGCTCGCCCCGCTGTGCTTGGCGACGTTCGCGAGCGCCTCGGCGACGACGAAGTACGCGGCCGACTCGATCGCCTCCGGCGGCCGTCCGGGCAGGTCGACGTCCACCTCGACCGGGACGGCCGACCGTTCGGCGAGCGACTCCACCGCGGCCCGCAGGCCCCGGTCGGTCAGCACGGACGGGTGGATGCCGCGCACGAGGTCGCGCAGCTCCTCGAGCGCCGCCCGCGCCTCGTCCTGCGCCTTCGCCGCCCACTCCCCGCCGCCGTCGAGCTTCGCCAGGCCCAGCGTCATGATCAGCCCGGTGAGACGCTGCTGCGCGCCGTCGTGCAGGTCCCGTTCGATGCGCCGCCGCTCGGCCTCGAACGCGTCCGCCATCCGCGCCCGGGACGCCCGGACGGCCACGAGCTCCTCCTCCACCGGGCGGACGAGCAGCGCCCGGTCGAGCGCGGCCCGCGCCGCCGCCGCGACCGTCATCGCGTAGAAGCCGAGGAGGACCATCAGCCCCCCGAACACGGCCACCGGCCACGCCTCGCCGCGCGTGTCGACCGTCCCGGCCGTCCCGTACATGATCTGGTCGCCGTTCTCGACCAGCATCGGCGCGCCCGCCTGCACGACGCCGCCCACGAACAGCACGAACGGCGCCATGACGGCCGCCACCGACAGCAGGCCGGCCAGCACCGCGTGGCCCAGCTCCCGCCACGTCGCCGTCTCCCGCAGCCGGAACCGCAGCCAGGGCCGCAGCCCCGCCTCCCGCGGGTCGCGGTGCGGGGACGGCGCCGGGCGCGCGTCGATCAGCCGCAGCCGCCGCCGGTCCACCGCGCCGAGCCCGATCGCCGACAGCGGCACGCACAGCAGCAGGACGATCCCGATCCCGGCGGGGGCGAGGAGCACCCCGACCACCACCAGCACGAGCGCCAGCAGCATCCAGAGGATCCCGGTCACCAGGCCGCTCAGCAGGTAGGCGAGCGACCGCCACGGCCACGACGACAGCAGGAACCGCAGCGGGTTCCCCGCCATCGACCGCCACGGGCTACGCCTGCTCGGACCGCGCATGCTCAGACCGTGCATCCTCAGACCGTAAGCCGCCGGAGCGCCTGGTACGTACGGTCCCAGCTCCACTCGTCCCGCACCCGCGCCCGTCCCTTCTCCCCCATCGCCCCCGGACGGACGAGCAGGTCGACGAGCCGCCCGGCGATCTCGTCGACCGACGCGGGATCCACCACGTAGCCCGTCTCGCCGTGCCGGACGGTCTCCGGCGCGCCGCCCGAGTCGCCCGCGAGCACCGGCAGGCCGGCCGCCGCCGCCTCCAGGAACACGATGCCGAGGCCCTCGGTCTCCAGCCCGAACCGCCGCGACCGGCACGGCATCGCGAACGCGTCGGCGGCCGCGTAGTACGGCGGCAGCTCCGCGTGCGGGACCGGCCCGGCGAACACCACGCCGTCCCCGGCCGCGCGCCGCAGCCGCGCCTCGCGGGGCCCGCCCCCGACGACCAGCAGCGTCGCCCCCGGCACCGCCTCCCGCACCCGCGGCATCGCGCGGATCAGCCGGTCCTGCCCCTTGCGGGCGACGAGCCGCGACACGCTGAGGACGACCGGGCGGCCGCCGAGCCCGAACCTGCGGCGCACGTCCGTCCCGTCCGCGTCGGGGCGGAACACCTCGGCGTCGACGCCGGGCACGAGCCGTTCGAGCCGCGCGCCCGGCCCGAGCGCGGGGGCGATCCGGCGCCGCGTGTACTCGGTGAGGTAGGTGACGACGTCGGCGCGCTCGCCGATCCTCCGCAGGGCGCCCCGCGCGCCCGGCACCCCGGCCCACCACACCTCGTGCCCGTGCGTCGTCGCGACCGACGGCACGCCGAGCCGTCCGGCGAGCAGCCCGAGCGGCGCCGCCGCGCCGAACCACACCCGGTCGCACCCGTGGACGTCGATCAACCCGCGGGCCGTCCGGGCCGTGCGGGCCGTCGGCAGCAGCGTCCGCGCCCGGTCCCGCACCACCGGGAACGGGAGTCCGCGGTCGAACTCCGCGGCGCCCGGCTCGGCCGAGGTGTACACGACGACCTCGTCCGGCGGGAACCGGCGCGCCACCTCGAACACGAACGTCTCGATGCCGCCGCGCCGGGGCGGGAAGTCGTTGGTGACGATCAGGCTGCGAGCCACAGCTCGTCCTCCTTCCGCACGCGGGGCCGCGCGGCGATCCGCGCCCACAGCACGAGCACCGCCGGGTACACGAGGTAGCCCCAGCGGGACGCGGGCATCAGCGCCGTCGCCAGCGCGAGCCCCGCCGCCACCCGCAGCGCCGCCGCCCGCACGTCCGCCGGGGGCCGCACCGCCAGCGAGACCGCCATGGCCGCCGCCGCGAGGACGAGCCCCGCGAGCGCCGCCGCGTGCCCGGCCGTCCCGAGGTCGGCAAGGAGCCGTCCGGGCAGCGGGCTGTCGGCGGGCGACCCGACCCCCGCCAGCCCCATCGGGAACCGCACCGCGTTCTCGACGAACCCCCGCGGGTCGGCGAGCGCCGGACCGGCGACCCCGGCCGCGAGCACCGCCCCGGCCGCCGCGGCGAACCGCCGTCCGCCGGACCGGCGGTGGACGAGCAGGGCCAGGCACACGGCGAGCACCGGCCACGCGGTCGGCTTCATCGCCCCCGCGAGCCCCAGCACGGCCCCGGCGGCCCCCGGATTCCCCCGCGCCGCCAGCGCGAGCCCGAGGCACGCCAGGCCGAGCACCGGCAGGTCGTCCCCGCCGACCGCGAGCGGCAGCGCCACCAGCGGCGACGCCGCGAGCACCGCGAGCGGCCCGAGGGCCGCCCGCCCGCGCAGCAGGAGGGCGGACGCCGCGAACAGCGCGGCGAACGCGACGGCGAACACCACGCGGACGTCCAGTCCGGTCAGCGCCGACGGCAGCCCGAGCAGCGCCATCACGGGCAGGTACGGGTTGTACGCCTCGTAGCCCTCGCCGGCCCCGGGGACGCGGTAGGGCGTGCCGTGGTCGACGAGGTGCGCGGCCGACCGCTCGACGACGCCGACCTCCGGCTGCGCCTGCCCCGTCCCCACGAGCACCACCAACGGCACCACCACCGCCCCCACGAACGCGACCCCCGCGTGCCCCCGGAACGCGCCCGCCACCGCCGCGACCGAGCCGCCCGAGCGCGCCGCAGCGCCCCGGCGAGACCGGAGTCCGGCGCGGGAACCGGCCGCCGTCCGTGGGCCGCCCGAGCGCGGCCCCGCCGCACCGCCTCGGCGATGCCGCAGGCGAGTGCGGGAACCGGACGTCGGGCGGCGGGTGCGGAGGTGGGGGGTGGCGGAGAGGAGGGCGGCGAGGGCGTAGGCCGGGGCCGCCAGGGTGCCCCAGGCGCGGTGCGGGGGGAGGTCGGTGACGGCCGCCGTCGCGGCGGCGAACACCGCGCAGAGGCCGTAGAGGGCGGGTGCGTTGAGCTGCGTTTTCACGCGTTCCAGGCAATCGCGGCGCGGCTCGCGGAACATTGGCGCCAGCCGACGGAACCGGGGTAGGGCCAGGTCTACCTCGGGGCTCCACCTGGGTGGAGCGGGGGGTAACCCCACCATGGGTCCGGGAGTGCGCGCCAGTGCGCCACCGGGCGCGCGGCGGTTGACTCGACGGCATGACGCAGACATCCTCCGCGCCGCCCACCGCGCACACGGGCGAGCACGCGGCCGTGGCGAACGACCTTGTCAAGCGGTACGGGACGGGCGACGGCGCGGTGACGGCGCTGCGCGGGGTCTCGGCGGCGTTCCCGCGCGGCCGGTTCACCGCGATCATGGGGCCGTCCGGGTCGGGGAAGTCGACGTTCCTGCACTGCCTCGCGGGGCTCGACACCGTGACGTCGGGTTCCGTGCGGATCGGCGGCGTGGAGATCACGGGGCTGTCGCGGACGAAGCTGACGCGGCTGCGGCGGGACCGGCTCGGGTTCGTGTTCCAGTCGTTCAACCTGCTGCCGATGCTGACGGCGGAGGAGAACATCCGGCTCACCGGGCGGCTCGGCGGCCGGCGGGCCGACCCCGCGTGGTTCGACACCATCGTGGACGCGCTGGGCCTGCGGGGGCGCCTGGCGCACCGGCCGGGCGAGATGTCGGGCGGCCAGCAGCAGCGGGTCGCGGTGGCGCGGGCGCTGCTGACGCGGCCGGACGTCCTGTTCGCGGACGAGCCGACGGGCAACCTCGACTCCCGTTCGGGCGGCGAGGTGCTCGGGTTCCTGCGGACGGCGGTCGACGCCTACGGGCAGACGGTGATCATGGTGACGCACGATCCGGCGGCGGCCGCGCACGCGGACCGGGTGCTGTTCCTCGCGGACGGCCGGATCGTGCGGGAGCTGGCGGACCCGACGATCGACGGCGTCCACGCGGTGATGCGCCGGATGGAGGGCTGACCGCCATGTGGCTCATCGCGCGGCGCTCGTTCGCGGAGGGGTGGGGACGGCTGGTCGCGACGCTGCTCGCGGGCGTGTTCGCGATCGGGTTGATCGCCGGGTCGCTGCAGTTCGCGCTGCGGGCGCAGGCGGCGGTGTCGGGCAGCGACGCCAGCGAGTTCGCCCGGACGGACGTGGTGGTGCAGGCCGGCGAGTCCGACCCGGGCGACCTGTACGCGACGCCGGACGGGCGGATCGCGCTCGGCGCGGTCGCGGGCCGTCCGGGGGTCGCGGCGGCGGCCGGGGACGCGCGGGTGCCGGTCACCGTGAGCGGGCGGGACGGGGAGCCGGTGCTCCCGCCGGCCGGTGCGGGCACGACGCTGCGCCCGTGGATCGCGGAGCCGTCGCTGAACGCGTACCGGCTGGAGTCGGGGCGGGCGCCCGCGCGGGACGGGGAGGTCGCGGTCACCCGGCACGTCGCGCGGGCCGGGGAGGTCGGCACCGGCGACGCGCTGTCGGTGCTGCTGCCGGACCGGGTCCGGACGATGACGGTCGTCGGGATCGTCACCGTGCAGGGCCGCGACGCGGTCGCGTCCGGCGACCTGGTGCTGGCGCCGCCGGAGACCGTGCGGCGCGCGGCCGGGCTGGAGCCGGGCGTGTGGCAGACGGTCTGGGTCGGCGCCGCGCCCGGCGTCGGGGCCGGTGAGCTGCGCGGGCGGCTGGCCCGCGAGCTGAAGGGCGACGCGACCGTCCGGACGGCGAAGGACGTGCGGGACTCGCATTCGGCGGACCTGCGGTCGACCGGGGTGTCGGTGGGCGGCGCGATCGGGATGCTCGCGTCGGTGGCGGTGTTCGTCGGCCTGTTCGTGGTGGCGAACACGTTCGGCGCGCTCGTCCGGCAGCGGACGCCGCGGCTGGCGCTGCTCGGCGCGATCGGCGCCACCCCGCGGCAGCTGAAGCGGCTGATCCGGCTGGAGGCGCTGGCCGTCGGCGCCGTCGCGTCGCTGGGCGGGCTGCTCGTCGGCTACCCGGTGTCGGCGCTGCTGACCCGGCTGTTCGCCGCGGACGGCTTCGACATCTCCGCCGCGGACGCGCAGGTCGGCTGGGTCGCGCTGGCGGTGCCCGTCGCGGCCGGGCTGCTGGTCACCCAGCTCGCGGCGGGACGGGCGGCGCGGCGGGCCGCCGCGGTGTCGCCGATGCAGGCGCTGCGGGCGGCGAGCACCGGGGCCGAGGGCCGCAGGTGGCCCCGGCTCGTCGGCGCGCTCGCCGTGTTCGCCTGCGCGTGGATGTTCTTCGGGCCCGCGATCGTCGTGCAGTACGAGGAGCCGCCCGGGATGGAGCGGACGATGGGCGTCGCGGTCCTCGTGCTGTTCGGCTCCATGACGACCGTGGCGGCGCTCGCCGTCCTCGCGCCGTTCTTCGTGGGCCCGCTCGGCGGGCTCGTCGGGCGGGTGGGGACGGCCGTGAGCGGGGAGGCGGGGCGGCTCGCCCGCGCCACGATCACCCGCAGCCCGCGCCGGGTGTCGTCCGCCGCGTCGTCGCTCATGCTCGGCGTCGCGCTGGTCGGCGCCACCGCGCTGCTGATGCTGTCGGTGAACGACCGGTTCGGGGAGGCGGGCCGGGAGGTGCTGCGGGCCGACCACGCGATCGCGGCCACCGGTGCCGCGTCCGACCGCGGCGGCGCACTGCCCCGCGACCTCGCCGGACGCCTCGCGGACGTCCCGGGCGTGACGTCCGCGACGGCCCTGACGATGACGAACGCCACGATCGTCGGGGCGTCCGAGCTCACCGTGCCGTACCTCATGGTGACGGGCGCGGAGCAGCGGGACCTGCGCGCGACCCTCGACCTCGGCGGGAGCCTGCGGCCGCTCGGCCCCGGCGAGATCGGGCTGTCCTCGGCGGTCATGGAGGCGCACGGCCTGGACGCGGGCGACCGGCTGGTGCTGCGGGGCGAGGCGGGGCGCGTGGCGCTGACGGTCGCGGGCGCCTACCACGACCCGTCCCACCTGTTCGCCGACCAGGCCCTGGTGGCGCCCGCCGCCATGGACCGGCTCGCCCCCGGCGCGGCGGCGCAGGCGGTGCTGGTGCGCGGCGGCGACCGGGCGGCGCTCGCCCGCGCGGTCGCGGACGTCCCGGGCGCGGAGGTCCTCGACCGGGACGCCTACCTCGACGCGACCGTCGACGGGATGACCAACGGGCTGACGGTCCTGTACGGGTTCATCGGCATGGCGCTGGTCCTCGCGCTGTTCGGGATGGCCACCACCGTGTCGATGAGCGTCGGCGAGCGCACCCGCGAGTTCGGGCTGCTCGGCGCGGTCGGCGCGACGGTGCCGCAGATCCGCACGATCGTCCGGTGGGAGGCCGCCACGGTCGTCCTGCTCGGCAGCCTGCTGGGGATCGGGGCCGCGCTCGGCACGATGGGCGTGCTGCACGCGGTGACGGGCAGCTCGTTCCTGCGGCCGACGGCGCCCTGGTGGCTGTTCGCCCTGATCGTCGCGGGCGCGGCCGTGGTGACGCTGGCGACGTCCGCGCTGCCCGCGCGGCGGGCGTCCGGCGTCCCGGTGCTGGCCGCGACCCGGGCCGAGTGACCCGGGGGCGGCTCAGCGGTGGGCGCCGCGGCGGTGGCAGCCGATCAGGTGGTCGTCGACCAGGCCGCACGCCTGCATGAGCGCGTAGGCGGTGGTGGGCCCGACGAACCGGAACCCGTGCCGCTTCAGCTCCTTCGCGAGCGCCTTCGAGCCGTCGGTGAAGGCGGGCACGTCGGCCGTGTCGGCGTGCCCGGGGGCGTCGGGGTCGGCGTAGCGCCACGCGGTCGCCGCGAGCCCGCCGGGCAGGTCGAGCGCGGCGCGGGCGTTCCCGATCGCCGCCTCGATCTTCGCCCGGTTCCGGACGATCGCCGCGTCCGCGAGCAGCCGCTCCACGTCGTCCGTCCCGAACGCGGCGACCTTCTCGGGGTCGAAGCCGCAGAACGCGGCCCGGAACCCCTCGCGCTTGCGCAGGATCGTCAGCCACGACAGCCCCGACTGGAACGCCTCCAGGCACAGCCGCTCGTAGAGCCCCTGGTCGTCGCGGACGGGACGGCCCCACTCCTCGTCGTGGTAGGCGAGGTAGTCGGGCGGGCCCGCGCCCCACGGGCAGCGGGCGAGTCCGTCGGCACCGGTGATCGCGGTCGTCACGGCCGCTCGTCCTCCTCCTCGGCGTCGACCGCCGTCCGGTCGTCGCGCGGCTCGCCGGCGTCCGGGGGGACGTCGTCGGACGGGAGGGCGTTCGGGCCGGTGCTCTCGCGCAGCCCGTACAGGGCGCCGACCGATTCGCCGCCGCGGAGCCGCAGCTCGGCGTTCTCCCGCCGCAGCGCGTCGATCTCGGCGTCGCGGTCGGCCAGCGCGCGGGCGAGGCGCCGCACGGCCTCGTCGGTCAGGTCGGGCTGGTAGCCCCACAGGGTGCGCGGCAGCCGCAGGTACGCGACGTCGGCCTGGGTGACGGGCCACCCCTCGGCGCCGAGCGTGAGCCGCGGATGGTCGGGGTGCGCCGCCGCGAGCTCCCCGCCCCGGCCCATGGCGAGCAGGACGACCGCGCCCAGCACGGCGACGGCCGCCAGCCCGAGGACGACGAACACGATCATGCTCCGATCAGTCTACGCGGCGGGGCCGCCGGAACATCCGGCCGCCGGGGGCGCGCGATCGTCCCCCGAACAGATCGTGCCACGCTTGGGGGCATGGGGAAGCATGAGCCGGTGACGCTGCTGGAACCGGACGCGCGGGTGCCGGACGGGATCGTGGACGCGGGCACCGCGCCCCCGGCGGGCCGGGTCGCGGACCTGGCCGCCGCCGGGGAGAAGGTGCTGGTCACGCTGGAGACGGACGCGCGGGAGCCCGATCCCGGGCTGCTGGCCGCGGCGTCCGTCTACGCGTGGGCGGGGGCGCGGGCGCTGCGCGTCCCCGCGTCGCAGGCCGCCGCCGTGCGCGACGTCCTGGACATGGTGGCCTCCATCCGGGGGGAGCGGCCCCCGGCGGAGACCCGGCGCGGGCTGGCCTAGGTCAGCCGCGGATCTTGTTCCACGGGCCGGTGATGGCGAACGTCACGCCGGGGCCGCTCTGCCGGTTGGCGTACAGGGTGCGGCCGTCGGGCGAGAACGTCACGCCGCAGAACTCGCTGCCGTTGGCGGCGTTGCGGGCGAACGCGAAGGGCTTGTTGTCCTTCGTGGTGCCGACGAGGTGCTGCGCGCCGTCACCGTCCTCGGCGATGATCACGCCGCCGCCGTAGGGGGAGACGACGATGTTGTCCGGGCCGTCGAACTTCGAGTCGGCCTTGAAGATGAGCTGCAGCTCGAACTCGTTGGTCTTCGGGTCGTACGTCCAGACCTGGCCCTTGTGGTCGCGGGCGGCGCCGTCGGACTTGTAGGCGAAGCTGGCCGTGAACCACGCCTTGCCGTGCCCCCACCAGCAGCCCTCGAGCTTCTGCGTGCGGGTCATCTCGTCGCCGAACTGCTCGCGGATCGGGGTCTGCTTGGCGTACTTGTCCGGGATGGCCTTCCAGCGGACGTGCAGCTTCGTGCCGGGCTCGTCGATGAGCGACAGGTCCGGGACGCCCCGGACGTAGGCGGCCTCGAGACGGCCGCCCTGCATGTACGCGTGGTAGTCGCCGCGGTGGGCGCGGGGACGGAACCGGTAGAACAGGCCGAACGGGCCGGACGCGTCCTCGGTGAGGTACGCGGTGAGGGTGTGCGGGTCGATGCAGACGGCCTCGTGCGCGAAGCGGCCCATCTCCTTCAGCGGCTCCGGCTTGGTGCGGCGGCCGTACGGGTCGACCTCGAACACCCAGCCGTGGCTCTTGGTCTCGCCGTTGAAGCCCTCGGTCTCCTCGCAGGTCAGCCAGGTGCCCCACGGGGTGACGCCGCCGGCGCAGTTCGTGGACGTGCCGGCGAGGCTGACGTACTGCGACTGCAGCTCGTCGCCGTTCTTCAGCAGCATCGTGGTGGTGCCGCCGAACGCCGCCGGGTCGTACACCAGCTCGTCCGGGGCGGTGGGCTTGACGCCGCTGGCGGTCTGCTCGTGGTTGCGGACCACCAGCAGCTCGTTGTTCTTGCCGGTCGGGAACGTTCCCATGGCGTCGTGGCGGCCGGGCACGCGGCCGCCGCCGGAGATCTCGCTGCCCTCGACGGAGATCTCCTTGTAGGAGAAGCCCTGGGGCAGGTCGAGAACGCCCTTGGGGTCGGGGACGAGCGGGCCGTAACCGTAGGCTTCGCCGGCTCCGGTGTCGGCGACCGCGGAGGTCTGGAAAATGGCGTCGAGGCTGCCGGCCATCGCGATGGACATCGCGCCGACGGCGCCGCCCTTCATCACTCCACGACGGGTGACGGACATGAACGCTCCTTAGTGAGGGATCGCGTGAGGGGATCACGCGGGAGCCTTCTCCGCCATGCTGAATCGGAAGTGAACGAGCGGACGCGGATCGGGAAACCCCCAGGACACAGTTGATCCTTTGACGAGATCAGGGCCGGTCGGACGCCGGGAGCTCACCGAGCGTCACCTTCACTTGCCGCTCCGTTCCGTCCGGTTTGCGAAGTTTCACGGTGACGTTCTGTCCCGGTTCCAGGTTCGCCAGCACCGTCGTCAGCGCCGTCTGGTTCGGCGTCGGCGTCCCGTTCACGGCGAGGATCAGGTCCCCCGCCGCGATCCCCGACCCGGCGGCGCCGCCGCCCTCCAGCACCTCCACGACCGCGACCGCCGACTCCCGCCCGCTCTCCGGGTCGACGATCGTCCGGACGACCACGCCGAGCGCCGCCCGTCCGGAGTTCGTCACCTCGCCGCTCCGGATCAGCTGCGGGACGATCCGCTGCACCGTGTCGCTCGGCGTCGCGAACCCGATCCCGTTCGCCGCGCCGCCGATCGACGGGTCGGACGCCGCGGCGGTCGGCACGCCGATCACCTCGCCGGTCAGCGTGACGAGCGCCCCGCCGCTGTTGCCGGGGTTGATCGGCGCGCTCGTCTGGATCGCGTCGGCGATGGTCGAGCCCTGGAAGTCGCCCTCGCCCTGCGTCGACACCGTCCGGTGCAGCGCCGACACGATCCCGTTCGTCACGCTCCCGGCGAGCCCGAGCGGATTGCCCATCGCGAGCACGATCTGCCCGACCTGCGCCTTGCTCGAGTCGGCCCACGCCGCGGGCTTCAGGGACGCGCCGTCCACCTTGACGACGGCGAGGTCGTCCGGCGGGAACGCCCCGACGAGCCGCGCGTCCATCCGCGCGCCGCCGCTCGCGGCCGTCACCCGGATGCGCCGCGCACCCGCGACGACGTGCGCGTTCGTGACGATGTGCCCCTGCCCGTCGAACACGACCCCGGAGCCCTCGCCCCGATCGGTCTCGATCTTCACGACCGAGGGCAGGACGGCGTCGACGATCCGCTGGTACTGCTCCTGCAGGCCCGCCGCCGCGCCCGTCGCCGGGACGGGCGTGCCCGCACCGGCCGGCGCCGCGCTCCCGCCGCCCCCGCCGCCCCCGCTGCCGTCCCCGCCGCCGGTGCACCCCGCGAGCAGCAACCCGCCCGCGACCGCCACCGCGCACGCCTTCACCCTGGTCACGCCGTTCAAGGACCCACCTCCGCAGAGGCTCCTTCCCCGCCGGCGGAGATCACGCCTCCGGGACCGGATGCGGCCCCTCGCGCCCCAGGGCGGGACGCCCTACAGTTCGGCCTCGGCGTAGTCCTCGGGGGTCGCCTCGATCCGGACCTGGGAGCGTTCGAGCAGGTCGAACGCCTCGGGGACGGTCGAGGCCCAGCTCACCGCGTCGAACGTCTTCGGGCGGGTGAAGCCGTGCTCCGCGAGCCCCTTCATCAGCTCGCGCAGCGGCTCGTAGACGCCGACGGGATCGAGGACGACGATCGGCTTGTCGTGCATGCCGAGGGTGCGTGCCGTCCAGATCTCGAACAGCTCCTCGAGCGTCCCGATGCCCCCGGGCAGGACGAGGAACGCGTCGCTGCGGCGGTCCATCTCGCCCTTGCGGGTCCGCATGTCGGGGGTGACGATCAGCTCGTCGTTCTCCTCGTCGGAGATCTCGAGGTCGACCAGGTTCTCGGGGATCACGCCGACGGTGCGGGCGCCGCCGGCCCGCGCGGCGCGCGCGACGGCGCCCATGCAGGACACCTGGGCGCCGCCGCTGACCAGGCTGTGGCCGCGCCGCGCCAGCTCGGCGCCGGCCTCGGTCGCGAGGTCGAGGAAACGGGGGTCGATCTTGCTGCTGGACGCGCAGAAGACGCAGACCGCGAGGGACTCGCTCACGTGCCGTCCACTCCCTGCTCCGCCGTCTCCTCGACCGCCGCCCGCTCCTGCATGAGCCGCTCCTGCTGGAGGTGCGCGTCGACGATCACCTTGACGACCTCGTCCGCGTCGTCGGTGAGGTGGATCAGGTCCAGGTCCTCGGGGGAGATCTTCGCCGACGGCAGCATCGCGGTGCGGACCCAGTCGAGGAGGCCGCTCCAGAACTCGGTGCCGACGAGGACGATCGGGAACCGGGTGATCTTCTTGGTCTGGACGAGCGTGATCGCCTCGAACAGCTCGTCCAGCGTCCCGAACCCGCCCGGCAGCACCACGAACGCCTGCGAGTACTTCACGAACATCGTCTTGCGGACGAAGAAGTACCGGAACTCGAGGCCGATGTCGATGTGGTCGTTCAGCTTCTGCTCGAAGGGCAGCTCGATGCCGAGCCCGACCGACAGGCCGCCGTTCTCGTCGCAGCCCTTGTTGGCCGCCTCCATGATGCCCGGGCCGCCCCCGGTGATCACCGCGTACCCGGCGTCGTGCAGCCGGGCGCCGATGTCGACGGCCATCTCGTACTCGGGCGTGCCCGGCTTGGTGCGGGCGCTGCCGAACACGCTGACCGCCTTCGGCAGCTCCGCCAGCAGCCCGAAGCCCTCCACGAACTCGGCCTGGATGCGCAGCACCCGCCACGGGTCCTCGTGCACCCAGTCGGCCGGGCCGCGCGCGTCGAGCAGCCGCTGGTCGGTGGTCGTCGGGGGGACGGCGCGCCCGCGGAGCATGGCGGGCCCCTGCCGCCGGGATCGGCGGGTGTCTTCGGATGTCATGACCCCACCGTAATGGCGCGCCGGGTACGCCCACCTCCCGGTTTTCCCGCCGGTTCGCGTTCGCCGGCGGCCGGAGCGCGGGGCACGCGGACGCGGCTCAGGCGGTGAGCCACGCGCGCATGCGGCGCTCGCAGTCGGCGATCAGCGGGATCTCGACGTACTCGTCCTTCGTGTGCGCGAGCGTCGGCTCCCCCGGCCCGTAGTTGACGGCCGGCACGCCCAGTTCGGCGAACCGCGCGACGTCCGTCCAGCCGAGCTTCGCCCGGACCTCCGCACCGGCCGCCCGGACGAACGCGTCCGCCGCCGGGTGCGTCAGCCCCGGGCGCGCCGCGGGCGAGGCGTCCGTGACCTTCACCGCGAACCCGTCGAAGATTCGCCGAAGGTACTCCTCGGCCTCATCGAGCGACTTGTCGGGCGCGAACCGGTAGTTCACCGTCACGACGCACTCGTCCGGGATGACGTTCCCCGCGACGCCGCCGCGGACGAACACCGCGTTCAGGCCCTCGCGGTACTCGAGCCCGTCCACGATCGGACGCGTGGGCTCGTAGGCGCGCAGGACGTCCAGTATGCGTCCGGCCGAGTGGATCGCGTTCGACCCCATCCAGGCGCGCGCGCTGTGCGCCCGCTCCCCCGTGGCCGTGACCTCCACCCGCATGGTGCCCTGGCAGCCGCCCTCGATCAGCGCGCCCGTCGGCTCCATCAGGACGGCGAAGTCGCCCGCGAGCAGCTCGGGACGGTCGGCGGCGAGCCGCCGCAGCCCGTTGCGCGACGCCTCGATCTCCTCGCACTCGTAGAACACGAACGTGATGTCGCGCGTCGGCCCGGTCACGGTCGCCGCGAGCTTGAGCGCGACGGCGACGCCGCTCTTCATGTCGGTGGTGCCGCACCCGTACAGGCGGTCGCCGTCGACCCGCGACGGCAGGTTCCCGTTCAGCGGCACGGTGTCGAGGTGCCCGGCCAGGACGACCCGTTCCGCGCGCCCGAGTTCCGTGCGCGCGACGACGTTGTGCCCCACCCGCTCGACCGCGAGGTGCGGCAGCGCCCGCAGCGCCTCCTCGACCGCGTCCGCGAGCGGCCCCTCCCCGCCGCTCACCGACTCGATGTCGACGATCGCCGCCGTCAGGTCCGCCACGTCCGAGAACAGATCAAGCCGCATGGCCGACAAGCGTACGCGGCATAGGATCACCGGCGTGGAGACGCCCATCCAGGTGCACTGGTCGGCCCCCGCCGACGAGCCGCACATGCGCGACCTGCTGCCCGCCGCCGAACGTGCCCGCTACGACCGCTTCGCCCGTCCCGAGGACAAGGCCCGCTTCGTCACCGGCCGTTTCCTCGCCCGCGCCGCCCTCGCCGCCCGCACCGGCCTCGCCCCCGAGGCCATCGCGTTCACCACCGAGTGCCCGCACTGCGGCGCCGACCACGGCAAGCCCCGCCTCCCGGGCCACGACATCGACTTCTCGCTCTCGCACTCCGGCGACCGCGTCGTCCTGGCCGTCGCCGAGGGCGTGCAGGTCGGCGTGGACGTCGAACGCGAGAGCGACCGCGACATCGACCGCCTCGCCGAGATGGTGCTCGCCGCCCCCGAACGCGACGCGCTCACCGCCCTGACGCCCGAACGGCGCAAACGCGCGTTCCACGTCTACTGGAGCCGCAAGGAGGCCGTCCTGAAGGCCACCGGCCACGGCCTGGCGGCCCCCATGACCGCCCTGCACCTCTCCCCGCCCGACACCGCCCCCGAGGTCCTGAGCTGGGACGACGACGCCGCCGTCACGCCCGTCCGGCTCGCCGACCTGACCCCCGGCCCCGGCTACGCCGCGTCCCTCGCCGCCCTGACCCCCCACACCCTGAAGATCACCGAACACCCCTACCCCTACCCCTGACCCGCCCGGGCCCCTGCGGGGAGGGGTGTGGGATGGGTTCGCGCGGCCGGAGGGCGCTCGGCGCCCGGAGGCCGCGCGGCGTGCGGGCGTCAGCCGAGGCCGTGATCGCGGAGGATGTCGTTCAGCTCCGCCTTGTTGTGGCGCTGGCCCTCTTCGAGGCGCTTGAGGATGAGCACCGCGGGGAGGCCGAACGTGCCGCCCTTGAACTCCTTGGTGCGGGTGCCGCCGACGGCGACGCACCAGTCCGGGATGCGGCCGCGGCTGATCTCCTCGCCGGTCTCGACGTCGATGACCGGCATGGACGCCGACAGGTTCGTGCCCGAGCCGACGACGGCGCCCTTGCCCACCCGGGCGCCCTCGACGATCATCGACCGGCTGCCGATCATGGCCTCGTCCTCGACGATGACGGGCTTGGCGTTCGGGGGCTCCAGCACGCCGCCGATGCCCACGCCGCCGGACAGGTGGACGTTCTTGCCGATCTGGGCGCACGAGCCGACGGTGGCCCAGGTGTCGACCATGGTGCCGGAGTCGACGTAGGCGCCGAAGTTCGTGAAGGACGGCATGAGGACGACGCCCGGTGCGAGGTAGGCGCCCCAGCGGGCGATCGCGCCGGGGACGACGCGGACGCCGTCGAGGCGGCTCTTCAGCGGGATGCGGTCGTGGTACCGGAAGTCGCCGACCTGCGAACGCACCATGCCGAGCACCTTGAAGCTGAGCAGGATCGACCGCTTCGCGCGCTCGTCCACGACGACCTCGTCGGTCGCGGGGTCGACGAAGGCCACGCGGGCCTCGCCGGTGTCGAGCTGGTCGACGGCCGCGGTGATGGCGGCGCGCGCGTCGGTGTCGTCCGGCGTGAGGTCGGCGCGCCGCTCCCACAGCTCGTCGATGCCGTCGGAGATCGGGCTGGTGAACGTTTCGGTCATGTTCCCTGAGCTTACTGGTGGCCTGTTCCCGGTACGGTCTTCGCGTGGCTGTATGGGCGAGGTCGAAGTCGCGTCCCGCGGAGGGACCGGGCGGGGGCGTGCCGCGCCGCCGTCGGCGCTGGGCCGTCATCACGTCCGTCTTCGTGGTCGTGCTCGGCGGGGGCGGGTACGCGACGTACCAGTGGACGCGGCCGTACCTGCACGGGACGGGCTGCGAGGTGAGCACGGCCGCGGGGAAGATGTCGCTGAGCCTGGAGCAGGGCGCGAACGCGTCCACGATCGCGGCGGTGGCGTTCCGCAAGGAGCTGCCGGAACGGGCCGTGGTGATCGCGTACGCGACCGCGATCCAGGAGTCGCACCTGCGGAACCTGGCGGGCGGCGACCGCGACTCGGTCGGCATGTTCCAGCAGCGCCCGTCGCAGGGCTGGGGCACGCCGGAGCAGCTCCGCGACCCGGTGGTGACGACGAGCAAGTTCTTCGACGGGCTCGTCCAGGTGAAGGACTACCTCGACAAGGACCTGCACATCGCGGCGCAGGAGGTGCAGCGCAGCGCGGACGGGTCCCTGTACCAGCAGCACGAGCCGGAGGGCGAGCTGCTGGCGGCGGCGTTCACCGGCAAGGAGCCGGCGACCGCGCGGTGCTGGTTCCCGCCGGACGAGCGGACCGAGCCGCGCCGGGACGAGGCCGTACGGGAGATGCGGCGGGCGTTCGGCGGCGGCCTGAAGGCGTCCGGCGCGGCGTCGCAGCCGTGGACGGCGCTGGCGGTGCCGGGCGAGCGGATCGGCTGGGCGGTCGCGTCGTGGGCGGTGACGCACGCGCAGGTGTACGGGCTGACCGAGGTGCGGCACGCGGGCCGGGCGTGGCGCGCGGACTCCGGCCACGACGGCTGGAAGTCGGACCCGGAGGCCCCGAAGGACCGCGTCATCATCCGCTGACCGGACGCCCGACGAACGGCGGATGAAGACCGCCGGGCCGGACGGGCCGGCGAACGGGTGAAGGCCCGACGAAATCGGGGCGTACGGGCTCGCGGGAGTCCGGGCGGAGCCGTTCGCGGGCGTCGATGCGGGCGCGGCCGTCCCCCGCCGGCGTGCCGTGGACGGGCATGACGCTCGGTCGCCGGGCCCGTACGGGGCGTGCATGGCGGGCGGCTGCGGGGGAAGCGTGTCGGCATGGAGATCCCGCGGACCCTGGTGCTGACCGGGCATTTCCCCCCGGAGCCGGGCGGGGTGCAGACGTTCACGTGGGAGCTGGTGCGGCGGCTGCCCGCCGACCGGCTGGTCGTGGTGGCGCCCGCGTGGGCGGGGGCCGCGGAGTTCGACGCGGGCCTGCCGTTCCCGGTCGTCCGGCGGCACGGGTACCTGCTGTTCCGCGGGCTGCGGCGGCTCGTCGCGCGGCACCGGATCGAGGCCGGGTGGATCACCGCCGCCGCCCCGTTCGCGATGTACGCGCCGTTCGTCCGGGCGGCGGGGGTGCGGCGGCTCGTCGGGTCGACGCACGGGCAGGAGCTCGGCTGGTTCCGGGCGGCGCCGACGCGGGCGGCGCTGCGCGCGGCGGCCGGGTCGTTCGACGCCCTCACGCACCTGTGCGCGTCCACGCTGCCCGAGCTGGAGGACGCGCTCGGCGGCCGCACCCGGCTCGTGCGGCTCGCGGGCGCCGTCGACACCGACCGGTTCCGGCCGGGTCTGGACGGCTCGGGGATCCGGCGGCGGCACGCGCTCGGGTCCGGTCCGGTGGTGCTCAGCGTGGCGCGGCTCGTCCGCCGCAAGGGCCACGACACGCTGATCCGGGCGTGGGCGGACGTGGTGCGGCGGCGGCCGGACGCGCGGCTCGTCATCGTCGGGGACGGCCCGATGCTGCGCCGCCTCACCGAGCTGGGCGAGCGCACCGCGCCCGGGTCCGTCACCGTGACGGGCCCGGTGTCCGCCGACGACCTGCCGCTGTACTACGCGGCCGCCGACGTGTTCGCGCTGCCCTGCCGGGACGACCGCCGCGGGCTGCAGACCGAGGGGCTGGGGCTGTCGACGCTCGAGGCGTCCGCGTCCGGGCTCCCGGTGGTGGTCGGCCGGTCGGGCGGCAGCCCCGAGTCCCTCGTGGACGGGCGGACGGGCGTGCTCGTCGACGCGTCCCGCGGCCCGGACGAGCTGGCCCTCGCGCTGCACCGGCTGCTGGCCGATCCCGGACGCGCCCGCGCGCTCGGCGCGGCGGGTCGTGCCTGGACGCGCGCGGAATGGAGCTGGGACGGCGCCGCGGCGCGCCTCGCCGCCCTGCTGCGCGGCTCCCCGACCGGCGCGCGCGACGCGCGGGAGGGCGACGGACCGGGGATGGAGCCCGCATGGGACTCAAGGATCGGCTGAACCGCCGGGACTTCCGGCGGCTCATCGTCGGCCAGGCCATCTCGTCGTTCGGCGACTGGATGGGCACCCTCGCGCTGATGTACTTCGTGCTGGAGATCTCCGGCTCCACGACGGCCGTCGGCGGGGTGCTGGTGCTGCGGCTGCTGCCGTCCGCGCTGGGCGCGCCGCTCGCCGCGCGGGTGGTGACCCGGTGGCGGCGCCGCAGCGTGATGTTGACGTCCGACCTGATCAGGGCGGGGATGGCGGTGACGCTGCCGCTGCTGCCGTTCCTGTGGTGGGTGTACTTCTGGGCGTTCCTCATCGAGGTCGTGGGGCTGATCTTCCTGCCGGCCCGGGACGCGGCCGTCCCGTTCCTCATCGAGGACGACGAGGACGAGCACGACACGAGCACGCTGGAGGTCGCGAACGGCATCACGATGGCGACGTCCTACGGGATGATCCCGGTGGGCGCGGGCGCGTTCGGGCTGATCCTGTGGGCGTCGAACCAGGCGGGCTGGGAGGGCCACTGGCGCTACGTCGTGGTCTTCTGGTTCAACGCGCTGACCTACCTGGCGTCGTACGTCGCGGTCCGGTCGATCCCGGACCTCGGGCCGGGCCCGCACGAGCGGCGGGCGACGGAGCGGGAGGCGGCGGAGCGGGGGACGGACGCGCAGCGCGGGTTCGTCGCGGCGCTGCGGCTGCCGACCGTGCGGGGCGTGCTCCCGGGCGTCGCCGTCATCGCCCTCGGCCTCGGCGCCCTGTTCTCCCTCGGCGTGGTGTTCGTCCGGAACGTGCTGGGCGCGGGCGCGGTCGGGTTCGGCGCGCTCGTCGTGCTGTTCGGCGTCGGCGCGCTCATCGGCCTGCTGCTCGTCCACCGCAAGGGCTGGAACCTGCTGTCGCAGATCCGGACCGGGACGATGGTGCAGGGCGTGGTGATCGCGCTGATGGGGGCGCTCGCGTCGCCGGCGTGGTCGTTCGCCGGCGCGGTCCTGTTCGGCGCGGGCGCCACCAGCGCGCTCGTCGGCGGGATCACCTACCTGCAGGAACGGCTCGGCGGCGGGGACCGCAACCTCGCCCTCACCGCCTTCCACGCGACGCTGCGGTTCGGCCTGGCGCTCGCCGCGCTGCTGTCGGGCCTGGCGGCCGACCTCCTGGACGGCGCGGACGCCACGCCGTTCGGGATGGCCCCGGCCCAGTTCGTCCTCATGCTGTCGGGACTGGTGGTGCTCGCGGGGACCCTCCTGGTCCGGGCGCCGCCGGACGCCCGCCCCGGTTAGCGGCGGCGGGCGTCCGGACCTCCGCCGGTGACATCGCCCGCGTGAGACCCACGTCACAGCGGGCCGATGTCACACTCGTCCCGTCGCGTCCCCTCTCACAGGCATGGAGGCCACCGGCATCACCGAACACGACACCGCCACACGCGTCTTCGCCGACCACCGCGAACTGCTCTTCTCCGTCGTCTACAACCTGCTCGGCAGCGTCGCCGACACCGAGGACGTCCTGCAGGACGCCTGGCTCGCCTGGGCGTCCCGCGAACGCCCCGAGGTGACGAACCCCCGCGCCTACCTCGTCCGCGTCGCCGTCAACGCGGCCCTCGCCCGGCAGGCCGCGATCAGCCGCCGCCGCGAGACCTACATCGGCCCGTGGCTGCCCGACCCGCTCGTCGCGGGCGCCGACGAGTCCGCCGAGCGCACCGAGGCCGTCTCGATGGCCCTGCTCGTCGTGCTGGAGACGCTCAGCCCGCTCGAACGGGCCGTGTTCGTCCTGCACGAGGTGTTCGGCTACCCGCACGCCGAGATCGCCGCGATCCTGGACCGCTCGCCGTCCGCCGTCCGGCAGCTCGCCCGCCGCGCCCGCGCGCACGTCCACGCCCGCCGCCCCCGGTACACCGCGGACCCGCACGTCCGGCGGCAGGCCACCGAACGGTTCCTGCGCGCGGCGCTCGGCGGCGACATCGGCACGCTCCTGGAGATTCTCGCCCCGGACGTCACGCTGTGGATGGACGCCGGGGGCAGCCCCGGGAGCCCGCTGCGCCCGATCCACGGCCGCGACCGCGTCGCCCGCACCCTCGCCGCGACCGCGCCCCGCCAGGCCCGCGAGATCGACCTCGACATCGACTACCGCACCGTCAACGGCGACCCGTCCGCCGTCCTGTTCGCGGGCGACGCGCCCTTCGCCGTCATGGTCCTCGACCTCGACGGCGACCACATCACCGGCATCTACACGGTGACGAACCCCGACAAACTCCCGGCCGCCGACTAGCGGGGACGGTTGATCCGCCGGGCCTGACGGTGCTTATGTCTCCGCATGAGCGCCGTCAGCGCACGACTCCGGATCCTGGCGATCCCCCTCATCCTCCTGGCCTGCGGCGTCCTCTGCGTGACCGCCGGGATCGGGTACATGTCCAGCGCCGCGGCGCTCGACGGGCACCGGGTGCGCGCCGACGGCACCGTCCTGGAGACGCGGGGCCTCGCCGGCTCGAAGGGCGGCGGCAACGCCTCCTACCGGGTGGAGTTCGCCGACGCCGGCGGCGTCCGCCGCACCTTCTGGACGAGCGGGGTCGCCGACCGGGGCGACACCGTCGACGTCGTCTACGACTCCCGGAACCCGGACGACGCCATCGTCGGCTCGACGGGAGAGCGGCGCACCGCGGGCCTCGCCCTCCTCGGCACGGGCCTCGCGCTCCTGGCCGCGTTCCTCATCGCCGTCCCGGCGCTCCGCCGCAGGCCGGTCGGACGCAGGGCACGTGCGGCGCGCTAGCCCCGCACGTCCGTCCGATGCCGCGGCAGCATGCACATGGCGTCGAGTCCGAGCACGTGGTTGAGGCGGCCGAACGCGAGCCAGGAGCCGATGCTCATGCTCAGCTCGACGATCTCGAGCTGGCTGTAGTGCGCGGTCATCCGGGCCCAGAACTCGTCGTCGAGGCCGTGGTGGTCGAGCGCGTACCGTTCGGCGTACTCGGCGGCGAGGCGGGTGCGGTCGTCGAACGCGTCGGTCGTCCGCCACTCGGTCACGGCGTCGAGGAAGCCGTCCTCGACCTTCTCGCCGTCCTTGTCCGTCCGCCAGTCGAGGCAGAAGACGCAGCCGTTGATCTGGGCGATCCGCAGCCGCGCCGCCTCGAACTCGCGGAGGCCGAGCGTCGTGTGGGCGTACACCGACAGGGAGAAGTTCGCGGCGGCGGGGCCGATGCCCGGCACCATCTCGCCCCACACGTACTCGATCGGGTCCTTGCCCTCGGGGATGTCGATGTTCATCGCGCGGTCCTTCCGAGCTTGCCGGTCGCCGGACGCATCGGGACGTCGAGCGCGTCGTACAGTCCGGGGTCGTTCTCGACGAGCCAGTCGATCGCACCGACGAGGCGTCCGACCGCGGTGGCGTTCCCGCCCGCCGCCCGGTTGCCGCTCGCGTCGACGGCCTCGACCGTGACCTCGATGCGCGGATCGCCCTCGATGATCACGCGGTGCGCGCCGTCGCCGGACGGCGGCACGGGCCAGTCGGGGGCGCAGGACGGGTGGATGCGGGTGACGTGCTCGATCACGATGCGGGGCTCGCCCCCCACGACGCCCTGCACCTCGAACCGCACGGCGCCCTGCGTGCCCTTCTCGAACTCGCCCATCAGCTCCGTCGTCACCGTGGCGTCCAGCGGGCGACGCTCCACCGTCTCCCGGACCTCGTCGAGCTCGACGCCGAGCCCCCGCGCGATCAGCCGCACCTGCCCGCCCCACACCATGGACGGGACGGACGGCGCCAGCATCGGCGGCTCGTAGTCCATCGGCTGCCCCATCCCGACGAGGTAGCGCACCGAGTCGGGCTGGTCGTAGGTGGTGTAGTCGAAGATCTCCTGGCACCGGACGACGTCCACGGTGGTGCCCAGTCCGCTGATCATCAGCGGCAGGACGTCGTTGCCCCAGCCGGGGTCGACGCCGGAGACGAGCAGGGAGCCGCCGCCCTCCGCGACCGCCGCGAGCACCGCCTCCCGCATCTCCTCCGGGGCACTGCGCTGGTCGTAGAGCGCGTACAGGGCGGGCGTCACGACGACGGCGCCGGCCCGGATCGCGCGCAGGATGTCGGCGAGCGCCTCGTCCGGACGGACGTCGCCGGACGCGGCGTACACGACGGCCCCGGGGCGCTCGTCCAGTACCGCGCCGACGTCGTCGGTGGCCGCGACGCCGAGGTCGCGGCCGAGTCCGCCGAGGTCGCCGGCGTCGCGGCCGACCTTGCCGGGATCGTGGACGATCACGCCGGTGAGCTTCAGTGCGGGGTGGGCCTCGACGGCCCGGAGGGCGAGCCGACCAACGTTTCCGGTGCCCCAGACGACCGTGGAGATCATACGGCGGAGGCTAACAGGGCCCGGATCGCTTGCCAAGCAAGCATTTGGTTTACCGACCGTAATCGGTCACTCCGGGTGAGTGATCGAACAAAAGTTACCCTCGCGTACGTTGTGGCTTTTCCTTCACCTCCGAGGTAGAACCTGTTCCAACCCACCCCATAGTGAGGGAGCTCACATGAGTGACCCATCGCTGCCCGTAAGCAAGGCACGTGGCGTCTCGCGCCGCGGATTCATCGCTGGAACCGGTTCCATCCTGGGACTCGGACTGCTCGCCCGTCCCGCCTCCGCCGCCGCCGCGATCGGCAACGGATCGCACGTTCCGGTCCTGATCATCGGCACCGGCTACGGCGGCTCCGTCGCCGCCCTCCGCCTCGCCCAGGCCGGCGTCCCCGTGCACATGGTCGAGATGGGCCAGTCCTGGGACACCCCCGGCCCCGACGGCAAGATCTTCGCCAACACCCGGACGCCGGACCACCGCTCCTTCTGGCTGCGGACCCGCACCAAGCAGCCCCTCAGCAACTTCCTCGGCTTCCCGATCGACAAGAACGTCCCCCGGTACACCGGGATCCTCGACGCCGAAGAATTCAGCGGCATCACCGTCTACCAGGGCCGCGGCGTCGGCGGCGGCTCGCTCGTCAACGGGGGCATGGCCGTCACCCCGAAACGCGAACGGTTCGGCGCCGTCCTCCCGTCCGTCGACGCCGACGAGATGTACGACGTCTACTACCCCCGCGCCAACGCGGGCCTCGGCGTCAACCAGATCGACCGCGCCTGGTTCGACACCACCGACTGCTACCAGTACGCGCGCGTCGGCCGGAAGCACGCCGAGCGCTCGGGCTTCGACTTCGTCTACGTCCCGAACGTGTACGACTTCGGCTACATGAAGGCGGAGGACCTCGGGAACGTTCCCAGATCGGCCCTCGCCGCCGAGATCCTCTACGGCAACAACCACGGCAAGAAGTCGCTCCAGCAGACCTACCTCGCCCAGGCCGCCGCGACCGGCCGCGTGACCATCTCCCCCCTCCACCGCGTCACCTCGGTCGCACCGGCCTCCGGCGGCGGCTACACGGTCGCCATGGAGCAGCTCAACACGAGCGGCGACGTCACCTCCACCAAGACCGTGACCGCCGACCGCGTCTTCTTCGCCGCCGGAAGCGTCGGCACCAGCAAGCTCCTCGTGAAGCTGAAGGCGACCGGCGCGCTCCCCAACCTCAACAGCGAGGTCGGCAAGGGCTGGGGCGACAACGGCAACGTCATGTGCGGCCGCGCCAACCACATGTGGGACGCGACGGGCTCGCTCCAGTCGTCCATCCCCACGGTCGGCATCGACAACTGGGACGAGGGCGGCGCCTTCGCCGAGGTCGCGCCCCTCCCCACCGGCATCGAGACGTACGCCTCGTTCTACCTGTCGATCACCAACACCCCGCACCGCGCCCAGTTCACCTGGAACGGCAGCCGCGTCGACCTGAACTGGCAGACGTCCTGGAAGCAGACCAGCATCGACATGGCCAAGTCGATCTTCGACAAGATCAACCGCAAGGAGGGGACGATCTACCGGACCGACCTCTTCGGCGCCTACAAGATCTGGGGCGACCACCTCACGTACCACCCGCTCGGCGGCGCCGTCCTGAACAAGGCCACCGACAACCACGGCCGCCTCCACGGCCACCCCGGCCTCTACGTGATCGACGGCTCCCTCATCCCCGGCAACACCACCGTCAACCCCTTCGTCACCATCACCGCCCTCGCCGAACGCAACATCGACAAAATCATCACCACCGACCTCTGACCCACCCCGGTCCGGCCGCCCCCAAGCGGCCGGACCACCCCACACGTCGCGGCCGAGAGCGGCCCACCTCCGCGCGTTCCCACACCGCACATCGCAGGCGCACCAGGCAACATTGAGCGCCATGGAATTCGAGATCTACCTGTTGCAGACGATGGCTTGTGACGACGGCCTGCGCAACCGGGAGTTGCGGCGGCTCGGCACGTCCCCCCGGCAGGCAGAGCGGACGCGAGCCGAGGTCAGCGAGGCGACGCGGCTGGCGCCGGGGCAGCTTGACCGGCTTCTGGAGATTCTGGGCGAGGAAACGACGCCGGAGACGGTCGAGGCCGATGGGCGCATCACGACGGTCGTCCGGCACGTCTTCGACAGTTGGCCCGCGTTCACCTTTACGGTGACGGCCAACGAATTCGGCATATGGACGGACGCGAAGTTCGTGCGGACCACGGGCGGGACGCCCGCCATGCCGACGCACCCCGGGGAACTCGCGCCTTGGCAGGTCACTCTCGACGAGGTATCGGAGCACTTCGGCCCGCTCAAGCCCGGCGACTCGTGGCACCCGTTCTCCGAGTGGGGAATCCCCGGGCCTGGAGGCGACTACAACGCGGCGTTCTCCTGGGGCCTGCTCCAGACGGCGCCGCGAATCGGCTGACGCCTCAGGGGGACGGCTTCTGGCGGGTCTTCAGGGCTCGGTCGGGTTCCCAGTGGGCTCGCATGGACGTGACGAGGCCCGTGTCGTCGACCCGGTAGATCAGGACGCAGTCGATCGTCAGTTCGGCGCCGTCGCCCATCGTCGTGGTGATCGTGGTGACGTTGGCGCAGCTGTCGCCGTTGGCGAACGAGTCGTGGATGTGGAACCGGAACTCGGCGACCGTGGCGATGAAGTTGTCCCAGAAGGCGCCGATTCCCTCGTGGCCTCGGTGGCCCTCGCCGGACGGGTCCATGAAGGACGGGCCGACGGGGTCTTCGAGAAGGACGTCGGGGGCGAACAGCTTCAGCCACGCGTCCTTGTCCTCGGCGAGTACGGCGGCCATGGACGCGCGGGAGGCGCGGCGGGCGGGGTGGTCGGCGTCGGGGGCGTCCCAGGTAACGGCTTCCATGAGCGAACCGTAACCTGTTCTCGTTTCGTCGTCGATGGTCAGTTCGCCTTGGCGATGACGGTCTCGGCGAAGCGTTCGAGGTGCTCGATCTTCTTCGCGAGGGGTTCGGTGTCGGGGCCCTTCTGGTAGGGGTTGCGGAAGCCGACGATCACGTCGGTGACGCCCTTGTCCTCGAGGCGCTTCACGCCGTCGGGAGTGTAGGCGTCCATCGAGATCACGTGGATCTCGAAGGGGTCGTTCGCCTTGCCTTCCGCTTCCCGGATCGCGTTCAGCTTGGTCAGGAGGGCGTCGAGGTCGTCGCCGCCGCCCGCGTGCATCCAGCCGTCGCCGCGGACGACCGCGCGGCGCAGGGCGGGCTCGCTGTGCCCGCCGACGAGGATCGGGACGGGACGGGCCGGGTTGAGCTTGATCGCGGGGATGTCGTAGAACTCGCCGCGGTACTCGAAGTACTCGCCCGTCGCGAGGCCGCGGAGGATGTCGATGGCCTCGTCCATCCGCTTACCGCGGCGCTCCCACGGGACGCCCATGGCCGTGAAGTCCTCGGGCCACGGGCTCAGGCCGACGCCGAGCCCGAGGCGGTCGCCGATCAGCCCGACGATCGACATCGCCTGCTTCGCCACCAGGACGGGCGGACGCACCGGGAGCTTGAGGACGAACGGGGTGAAGCGGATGCGCTCGGTCACCGCGCCCATCGCCGCGATCAGGATGAACGTCTCGATGAACGCTTTGTCCTCCAGGAACTCCCGGTCGCCCGTCTCGGTGTACGGGTAGGAGGTGTCGGACTCCTTCGGGTAGATGAGCGAGTCGGCGACGGAGAAGCTCGTGTACCCGGCGGCCTCGGCGGCGCGCGCGAGCGGCAGGTAGTGGGACGGGTCGGTCATGGCCTCGGCGTAGGTGAACCTCATGCGATCCGTCCCCGGGTCGACGACAACTGGTCGCCAAATACTAGAACGTGTTGCAGTCCGGGGCCAGTCACCACGGGCGGCGGGCGACGAGCAGTGCGAGCCAGGTGGAGCCGAGCGCCGTGTAGAGGGCGAGGACCGCGACGACGGTCGCCCAGTCGGCGCCCGTGCAGGCGAACGGGGCCGCGAGCGCGACGGCCGCGGCGAGGACGATCGTCAGGGCGGCGAAGCCGATGCGGCGCCGCCCGTCCAGCCGGGCCGTCTCCTGGACGGGCGTGACGAGGGCGAGCACGGCGACGGCGGGCGGCACGGCCGACGGCTCCCCCAGGACGGCGGCCGCGGTCCCGAGCACGGCGCCGAGGAGGACGAGGCCGAGGGAGATCGACGCGGCGCGCAGTTCGGCGGCGGGCAGGAGCGGGCGCACCCGGGGGTCGCGGCCGAGCCGCAGCGAGACCCCGGCCTGGAGCGTCCAGTTCAGCCAGGTCAGGAGGGTGATCAGCACGTTGAGCAGGAGGCACGGGGAGACGACCGAGGCGGCGAGGCACAGCAGGACCGTGCGGCGGGGCGCGTCGCGGAGGCGCGACAGCCCGCGATGCAGGACCGAGACGCGGGCTCGGCGGCGTTCGGCCTCGACGATCTGCGCGGGGCCCTCGGCCCACTCGGGATCCGTCCGCAGCGACTCGCGGAACGCCTCGGCGGCCGCGCGGTGCCGTCCGGTGTGCAGCGCGACGGTCCCGTGCCAGCGGTGGACGGACGGGTCGTCGGGCGCGAGCCGCAGCGCCCGTTCGGCCTGCTCCCAGGCACCGGCCTTGTCGCGGAGCGCGAGGAGGGACAGCGCGAGGACGGCGGCCGTCTCGGCGTCGTCGGGGGCGAGGCGTGCGGCGTGCTCGGCGGCGGAGCGGGCGTGCCCCGCCTCGTCGAGGGCGTAGTGGGTCCACGCGAGCATGCGGTACACGGACGGTTCGGCGGGGGCGCGCTCGCGGGCCTGCCAGAACGCGGCGAGGGCCTCGCGGTCCCGGTTCGCCCGGTACAGGACGACGCCCGCCGTCCAGTGGCCGATCCACGCGTCGGGGCGCAGCGCGACGTACGCGTTCACCGCGTCGAGCGCGCCGCCGGTGTCGCCCTGCCGGGACAGCGCGCGGGCGAGCTGCAGGTGGGCGCGGGCGTTCTCGGGGTCCGCGGCCAGCGCGGCGCGGGCCTCCCGTTCGGCGTCGGCGGGACGCCGCAGGTCGAGCAGCATCTCCGCCCGGTCGCTGTGGACGCGCGCGCGGTTCATGCCCGCGCGCGGGTGTGGCGGCGGTGCAGGAGGACGGAGAGCCAGGTGGAGCCCATGCCGACGTAGAAGGTGCCGAGCGCCGCCGGCATCGTCCAGCCCGGATGCAGGGTGTAGGCGACGGGGATCAGGACGGCGAGCCAGCCGATGAGGACGAGCGGGAGGAGCATGAACAGCGCGTCGCGCGTCCCGTCGAGGGACGCCGGTTCCATCACCGGCGTGACGAGGGAGAGCACGGCGAGGCCCAGCAGGGCGGTGCGCCCGTCGTGCAGGACGGCGCCGAGCAGCACCATCGCCGCGCCGGCGCCGAGGGCAGCTCCGGCGATCTTGTAGAGGGCGGCCGGTTCCACCAGGTCGCGGCGGCGCGGGTCGCGGTGCAGCCACAGGGCGGTGAGGGCGAGGTTCACCCAGTTCACCCACATGAGCAGGGTGCAGATCGCCATGAACACGAACCAAAACGGGACGATGCACAGCCCGAGCCACCAGACGATCTGCGCGCGGGGCTTCGACCGCAGTTCCCACAGGCGGCGGTGCAGGCCGAAGAGCGGGTTGCGGCTCATCTCCGCCTGCATGACCGCCTGCCGGCCGCCCGTCCAGGCGGGGTCGATCCGCAGGGACTCGCGGAACGCGTCGGCCGCGTCGCGGGGCCGTCCCGTCTTCAGCAGCACCACGGCGTGCGCGCGGTGCATCGCCGCGTTCTCGGGGTCGAGCTCCAGCGCGCGCTCTGCATGCTCCCTCGCCCGCTGGGTCTCGCCGTACTCGGCAAGGGTCATGCCCAGGACGGCGAGGGCTTCGGGATCGTCCGGGGACAGGGTGAGGGCGTGTTCGGCGGCCGTCCGCGCCGGATACCACTCCTCCAGGTCGTAGTGGGTCCATGCGAGCCGTATGTAGACGAACGGCTCGTCCGTGTTGTGCGCCAACGCGTGCTGATAGGCGACGACCGCTTCCTGCCATCGCCCCGCCGAGTACAGGATCGAGCCCGCCTCCGTGTGGCCGACCCAGTCGTCCGGCCGGGCCGCGACGTAGGTGTTCACCGCGTCGAGCGCGCCGTCGACGTCGCCCTGCCGGGACAGCGCGCGCGCCAGGTACAGGTGCGCCCGGACGTTGCCGGCGTCCTCCGCCAGCGCCGAACGGGCCTCGCGCTCGGCGTCGGCGGGACGTTGCAGGTCCAGCAGCGTCCGCGCCCGTTCGAGCGCGACGTCCGCGCGCGTCCCGTCCGTCACCGGCCCTTCCCGCCGACCCACGGGAGCAGGTCGTCCCAGGTGCCGCTCTCGTTGGCGTGCATGACGTAGTTGCGGGCCGTGGCCCGCCACTCGGCGACGGCCGTCGGGCGGGCGGCGCGGGCCGCCGCCAGCAGGTCGGCGGTGGACAGCGGCAGCGGACGCCCGGCGCGCAGCGCCTCCTGCAGCTTCGTCTCGACGGCCCGGTCGACGACGCCCTTGAGGTCGGCGCCCGCGAACCCGTCGGTGGCCTCGGCGACCTTCCGGAAGTCCATCTCGGTGAGCGGCACCTTCCGGCACAGCAGGGACAGGACGGCCGCGCGCGCCGCGGCGTCCGGCGGCGGCACGAACACGAGCCGGTCGAACCGTCCGGGACGGCGGAACGCGGCGTCCAGGTACCAGGGGGCGTTCGTGGCGGCGAGCACGAGCACCCCCTCGTTCGCGCCGGCCTCGACGCCGTCCAGTTCGGCGAGGAACTGGTTGATCACCTGGCGGCCGGCGGCCTGCTTCATGTCCGAGCGCCGCGCGGCGAGGGCGTCCACCTCGTCGAAGAACAGGACGCACGGGGCGTTGCGGCGGGCCGTCTCGAACGTCGAGTGCAGGTTGCGCTCGCTCGACCCGATGTACATGTCGAGGATGTCGGACAGGCCGACGCTGACGAACCCGGCGCCGAGCTCCCCGGCGGCCGCCCGCGCGAGGTGCGTCTTGCCGCACCCGGGCGGCCCGTACAGCAGCACGCCGCCGCCCGCGGTCTTGCCGTAGGCGGCGAACAGGTCGGGCTGCTGCACCGGGAGGAGCAGCTTCATCCGGAGGGTCTGCTTGACCTCCTCCATCCCGGCCACGTCGTCGAACGTGACGCCCGACCCGTCCCCGGACGGCGTCCGCCCCTCCGGGACCGGAGCGGCCGCCTCCTCGGCCAGGAGGGGCGGCGCCGCGGAATGCCCGAGCGCCGCCTCCAGCTCGGGGTCGGCCAGCGAGGCGTCCCGGGCGACGGCCTCCCAGTAGCGGGGCCGCGCCGCCGGGACGTCCCCCTCCCCCACGAGCGCCTTCGCGAGGATGATCCCGGCCCGCGCCGGGCCGTCCGCCACCCGGTCGAGCGCCGCGATCGCCGCGCCGTGCTTGCCCTGCCGCAGGAACGCCTCCGCGAGCCCCGTCGTGAGCTCCGCGTCCCCGGGCGCGAGCGCGAGCGCCTCGCGGAACTCGCCCTCGGCGTCCATGAGCAGGCCCGCCGCCAGCAGTTGCTCCGCCAGATGCCGCCGCAGCGGCAGGTTGTCCGGCGACACCTCGACCGCCTGGCGCAGGGCGTCCAGTGCTCCCCGATCCGTCACAGACCCGGCCCTTTCCGGAGGAAACAATCCTCGCGCGATCATCCCACGCACCCCGGACCCGCACCGCTACGTCGACGCGCAGGGCGTTACGGGGTGGTCGTGGTGGCGGGCGGGAAGCGGTCGGCGGCCCAGAGGCGCAGTTCGGCGGCGGTGTGCGCGGCCAGGACGGCGAGGAAGCCGGGGCACCGCCAGCCGTCGAGGTCCGCGAGGTCGGGGTTGTCGAAGGGCTCTTCGCCCGCTTCGACGGCCGCGTCCTGCAGGCGGTAGGCCACCGGGAAGCGCGCCGCGAACGCGGCGAGGAGCAGCGCGGGCGTGTCCGGGTGGCGCGGGTCGGTGCGCAGCCGTCCGGCGAGCCACGCCATGACCTCGTCGATCTCCCAGGCGGGGTGGCCGTGGACGGCGGGCGGGCGCCCCCGGCCGGTGCGGCCGGGGGCGCTTCGCGGGGTCGGTCAGACGCCGAGGGAGCGGCCGATGATCTCCTTCATGATCTCGGTGGTGCCGCCGAAGATGGTCTGGATCCGGACGTCCTGGTACGCCTTGGCGATCGGGTACTCGGTCATGTAGCCGTAGCCGCCGTGGAGCTGGACGCAGCGGTCGACGACGCGCTTGAGCAGTTCGGTGTTCCAGTACTTGAGCATCGCCGCTTCTTCGGCGCTGAGCTCGCCCTTGCTCTCCTTGACGATGCACTCGTCGGTGAAGGAGCGGGTGACGGTCAGTTCCGTCTTCATCTCGGCGAGCGTGAAGCGGTTGTGCTGGAACTTGCCGATCGGACGGCCGAACGCCTCGCGCGTCTTGCAGTACTCGAGGGTCTGCTCGAACGCGGACTCCGCGGCGGCCTGCGCGGTGGCGCCGATGGAGAGGCGCTCGCGGGCGAGGTTCTGCATGAGGTAGATGAAGCCCATGCCCTCCTCGCCGAGAAGGTTCTTCGCGGGGACGCGGACGTTGTCGAAGAACAGTTCGGCGGTGTCCTGGGCGTGCATGCCGACCTTGTCCAGGTTGCGGCCGCGCTCGAAGCCGGCCATGCCGCGCTCGACGGCGAGGAGGCTGACGCCGCGGGCGCCGGCGGACGGGTCGGTCTTGGCGACGACGATGACCAGGTCGGCGAGGATGCCGTTGGAGATGAAGGTCTTCGAGCCGTTGAGGACGTACTCGTCGCCGTCCTTGATCGCGGTGGTCTTGATGCCCTGCAGGTCGGAGCCGGCGGCGGGCTCGGTCATCGCGATGCCGGTGATGATCTCGCCGGAGCAGTAGCCGGGGAACCAGCGGGCCTTCTGCTCGTCGTTGCACAGCTGGCGCAGGTACCCGCCGTTGATGTCGTTGTGGACGGAGAAGCCCGGGCCGTGCACGCCGGCCTTCGCGAACTCCTCGTTCATGATCACGTAGTAGCGGTAGTCGGGGTTCCCGCCGCCGCCGAACTCCTCGGGCATGTCGATGCCGAGCAGGCCCTGCCGTCCGGCGGCCAGCCACACGTCGCGGGAGACGACGCCGTCCTTCTCCCACTGCTCGTGGTGGGGCGCGATCTCCTTCTCGATGAAGGAGCGGACCATGTCGCGGAACGCCTCGTGCTCCTCGGTGAAGATCTCCCGTGCCATCCGGCGGTCTCCCTCGATAAGTGTCTACTGATACAGGGTTAATGTAACACTGGTGATGTCACATGGAGGGGGCGGGATGGAGCTGACCGTTGACCAGCTCGCCGCGCGGGCCGGGGTCAGCGTGCGGACGGTCCGGTTCTACGCGGGGCGCGGGCTCCTGCCGCCGCCGAGACTGCGCGGACGGACGGGCCTGTACGGCGAGGAGCACCTCGCCCGGGTGGAGCTCGTCCGGGAGCTGCAGAGCCTCGGGCTGACGCTCGCGGCGATCGAGCGGCACCTGGAGAAGATCCCGCTGGACGCGCCGGTGGAGGACCTCGCGCTGCAGCGGGCGCTGCTCTCGCCGTGGGCGCCGGAGGAGGCCGAGACGCTCGACCGGCACGAGCTGGACCGCCGGGTGGGACGGCACCTCGACGAGGACGCGCTGAAGCGGCTGGAGGCGCTCGGCGTGCTGGAGCCGGTCTCGGCGGACGAGGTGCGCGTCGTCAGCCCCGCCCTGCTGGGCATCGGGGCCGAACTGGCCGCGCTGGCGCTGCCGCTGGAGACGCTCGTCGCCGCCCACGCGGCCGTCGACCGGCACACGGCCGCGCTGGCGGCCGAGCTGCAGGCGGTGTTCCAGGACAGCGTGGTCCGCCCCTACCGGGAGGGCGGACGGGCGCCGCAGGACCGCGCGCGGCTGATGGAGATGGCGGGACGGCTCAAGCCGCTGCTGATCCAGTCGCTGGTGACGTCGTTCCAGCGCGCGGTGGACGACGCGATCCGGCGGTCGACCGAGCGCTGATCAGGACAGCTTCCACTCGTCGTCCTCGTAGTCGACGAGGCGGGGATGGACGAGCGTGTTCACCTCGACGTCGCGGGGCCCGCGGTCCCTCGGGAAGACCTTCGCGGCCCGCAGGACCGGCTCGTCCAGGAAGCGGAGCCCCCGGGCGTCCGGCGGGAGTTCGAGGGCCGGGGGTCCGCCGGTGGGCTCGGCCAGGACGAACCCCCAGTCGCCGAAGCTCGGGACGTCCACGTGGTACGGGGTGGTCGCGAACCCGGCCGCGGCGATCGACGCGCGGATGCACCAGTACGAGTTCGGGGCGAAGTAGGGCGATCCCGACTGGACGACCATGCGGCCGCCGGGGGCCAGCGCGCGCTTCACCATCCCGTAGAACTCGACCGAGTACAGCTTCGCCGTCGCGACGTCGTCGGGGTCGGGCATGTCGACGATGATCGAGTCGAACTCGCCGCGGAGCTCGCGGAGCCAGGTGAAGGCGTCGGCGGTGACGGTCCGGACGCGCGGGTCCTCGAACGCGCCGCCGTTCAGCTTCTCGATCGGGTCGTAGGTGCGGGCGAGCCGGATCATCGCGGGGTCGAGCTCGACGAGCGTCACCTCCCGGACGTCCGGGTAGCGCAGCACCTCGCGGAGCGCGAGGCCGTCGCCGCCGCCGAGGATCAGCACCCGGCCCCGCTTCCCGGCGAGCGCCGGGTGGACGAGCGACTCGTGGTAGCGGTACTCGTCCACCGAGGAGAACTGCAGGTCGCCGTTCAGGAAGAGCCGCAGGTCGGCGTTGCCCGACACGGCGACCTTCCGCGTGATGACGATCTCCTGGTACGGCGTGCGCTCCGCGACGGCGATCGGGTCGTTGTAGAGGGCCTGCCGGGCGGTGATCTCGAACCGGTCCGCGAGCGCGTACGTCCCGCCGAGGACGGCGAGGACGGTCGCCATGCCGGCCCACAGGGCGGCGCGCGTCCAGCGGCGGAGCCGGTCGCGGAACAGCCAGAGGACGACCGCGACGCCCGCGACCGCGTTGACGGCGCCGACCAGCAGGGCGCCCTTGATGTGCCCGAACGTCGGGAGGAGGAGGAACGGAAACGCGAGCCCGCCGAGGAGCGCGCCCACGTAGTCGGCGGCGAACAGGTCGGCGACGGCGCTGCCGGCGTCCTGCCGCCGGATCCGCTGCATGAGCGTCATCAGCAGCGGGATCTCCGCGCCGATCAGCGCGCCGACGGCGAACGCGACCACGACCAGCACCGGCTCGTACACATGGACCCACGCGAACGCCGCGTACAGCCCCATGACGGACAGCCCGCCGACGAGCGCGAGGACGCCCTCGATGACGGCGAACGCCACGACCGGACGGCTCTGCAGCGGCTTGGCCAGCAGCGACCCGATGCCCATCGCGAACACCATGACCGACAGGACGATCGACGCCTGCGTCACCGAGTTGCCGACCAGGTAGCTGCCGAGCGCGACGAGCGCGAGTTCGTAGACGAGCCCGCACGCGGCGCACGTGAACACGGCCGCGAGGACGAGCGTCCGGGCGACGCGCGCGGGCACGCGGGGCCGCCCGCCCCGCTCGTCCGGGCGCTCGTCCGGGCGCTCGTCCGCGGGTTCGGAAACGGGACGGGCCGCCTCGTCCGCGTCGGCGGCGGACGGGGCGGCCTCGTCGAGGTCGCGGGACGTCAGGAGACCGCCCCGCACACGATCGCGGCGACGGCCAGGTCGGCGGCGGCGACGACCCACCCGGCCGGGTGGACCTGCTCGCCGCCCACGAGGATCGCGCCGAGTTTCCCGGGGGTCAGCACGTCGATCGCGTAGAACGCGACGATCATGATGATGATGCCGAGGACGCCGTACACGGCGGTGCCGAGCAGCCCGTCGCTCAGGTCGTTCTCGCTGGTGACGATCGCGGTGGTGACGATCGCGCCGACGCCGAGGAGCTTGACGGCGAGCAGCAGCGCCGCGCCCCGGTTGCCCTCGGTCCAGATCTGGTGGCCGAGCCGCCCCGGGGTCGTCACCTCGACGACCAGGTAGCCGAGCACCATCAGGGCCAGGCCGAGCGCTCCGTAGGCGAGGGTGGCGCCGCCGTCGTGCAGGATGTCGTTCATCGGTAGCTCCTAGCTCCTCACTTGCCCGACCCGGGCCCGCCGCCGCGGAACGACGCGGATCCCCTGTTGTTCCAGCCGTTGCTGCCGGGGGTGCTCCAGTGCCCGCCGACATGGGAGTGGTAGCGGCTGTAGCCGCCCCGCGCGGAGTCGACGGTGATGCGGCTGCCGGCCCCGTACGGGAGGACGGCCACGACGTGCTTCGGGTAGCGCAGGAAGATGCCGCCCCGGTTGCCGAGCGTCGCCATGTCGTTGACCCGGTCGATCGGCTTGAGCTCCTTGCGGATCTCGCGGGCGACGTCCGCCGGCTTCTTCGGCGCCCGGTACTCGTTGACCGCGACCCGCTTGTACTTCCCGGCGATCCACTTGTCGGGGGACTTGTCCCGGCTGAGGACCGCGACGAGCACGATCACCGCGACGATGGAGACCGACACGGCGCCGATCGTCCAGTACTTCCTGTTCATGGTCTCACCAGCCGGCTCCGCGTCATCACGATCTCCCGGGTCTGCGGATAGGCGTGCCACGTCCGCCAGCCCATTCCGGTCTCCTCTGCCGTCTCCTCCAGTGCGAGGGCGGTGACGGCGTGCCGCGAGCCGGGGAAGGCCCCGGCCAGGGCGTCGCCGCGGTCCGCCAGCCGCGCGCACACCGCCTCGACGGCCCGGCCGAACGCGGCGTCGTCGTCGTGGCGGGCGGTCGTCGCGGTGAATTCGTACGCCCATCCGGGCAGCGTCGTGCTCGTGCGCCCGGGCAGCGGCTCGGCGGGGCCGTCCAGGCAGGCGACGGTCTCGCTCAGCGGACCGGCGATGACCTGGTGGGACGCGCCGAGGAGGCGGAGCTCGACGGTCAGGCCGCCGCGCTCGACGGGCAGGACGGCGAGGGCGTCGAGCGGGGGCAGGCCGAGCGCGAACGACAGGCCGTCGGCGCGCGCGTCCAGGTAGGGGGTGTCGAGGGTCGTGAGCACGGTCAGCTTCCGCCGGGGTAGATGGTGAGCGCTCCGTTGGGGACGCGCTCGCCGAGCCCCGCCTCCCACCGGCCGCCGCCGTACTGCTCGAACGACAGGTAGCGGCCCTTGGGGGCGGTGTAGTCGGCGTACTCGACGCGGCCCTTCACGCCGAGGCCGGTGGTGCCCTCGCTGTCGTAGTCGGCGGTGCCGTGCTCCTCGCGGCGGTACTCCACGCCGTCGATCGTGATCGTCTTCTGGCTGGGCGACATGTCGCCCATCTCGGTTTCGGTCCACCAGACGACCTCGAGGTCGGGGTCCTCCTCGACCGACACCCACACCTTCACGCCCTCGAGCTGGTCGGCGTCCAGCAGGTGCTCGGCCCAGGTGTAGCCGCCCTCGCGCATGCGCAGCGAGCCGCGCACGAAGTAGCGGACGCCCAGGTACTCGATCATGTCCCCGGCCTTGATCGTCCGGGGGTCGCCGCCGGCCTGGTCCTCCGCGGCCAGCGGGTCGCGCGGGGCCGCGGCCTGCGGCTTCGCCGCCGACGCGGCGGAGCGGCGGCGCAGCAGGACGATGATCAGCACCACCAGGGCGACCAGGATCAGCGCCAGCAGGATCACTATCGCGGTTTCGCCCACGGCTCCTCCGTCCCTCACGACGACCACGGCACCCGTACGGGGACCTGCGGAAGCCTACCGATTGTGGCACCGCAGGCCCATACCGCAATCAGACGCGACAAAATAACAATCGGTTTCGTCCGTTAACGGATGATGTGCAGGGGGACGCGGGGGTCTGGACGGCTCAGAGCCGCTCGACGGCCGCGGCGACGCGCTCGTCCGTCGCGGTGAACGCGACCCGGACGTGCCGGGCGCCGCCCGTCCCGTAGAAGTCGCCGGGGCCGACGCTGATCCCGAGGGACGCCAGGTGCGCGACGGTGTCCCAGCACGGTTCGTCCCGCGTCGCCCACAGGTACAGGGACGCCTCGGAGTGGTCGATGCGGAACCCGTGGCCCTCGAACGCCTCCCGCAGCGCGGCGCGGCGCCGCGCGTACCGGGCGCGCTGCTCCTCGACGTGCGCGTCGTCGTCGAACGCGACCGTCATCGCGGCCTGCACCGGCGCCGGGACGATCATCCCGGCGTGCTTGCGGACCTCCAGCAGCCGCTTCACCAGGGCGAGGTCGCCGGTGACGAACCCGGCGCGGTACCCGGCGAGGTTCGAGCGCTTCGACAGCGAGTTGACGGCCAGCAGCCCCTCGTGGGAGCCGTCGCACACGTCCGGGTGCAGGATCGACACCGGCGGGTTGGCGTCGTCCCAGCCGAACTCCAGGTAGCACTCGTCGCTGACGACGATCGCGCCCCGGCCGCGCGCCCACGCGACGACCTTCCGCAGGTGCTCGGCGGGCAGCACCTTCCCGGTCGGGTTCGACGGCGAGTTCACCCACACGATCTTCGGCCGCACCGGGCCGAGGGACAGCAGGCCGTCCGTCGCGACGCGCTCCGCGCCGCACAGCCGCGCGCCCACGTCGTACGTCGGGTACGCCAGCTCGGGGAACACGACGGTGTCGCCGGGGCCGAGGCCGAGCAGCGTCGGCAGCCACGCGACGAGCTCCTTGGTGCCGATCACCGGCAGGACGGCGTCGGGGTCCGCGTCGACCACCCCGGCGCGGCGCCGCAGCCACCCCGCGACGGACTCGCGCAGCGCGGGCGTCCCGTACGTCTGCGGGTAGCCGGGCGCGTCGGCGGCGGCGGCCAGCGCCGCCCGGATCGGCTCGGGGGTGGGGTCCACGGGCGTCCCGACCGAAAGGTCGACGATGCCGCCGGGATGCGCGGCGGCCCGCTCCTTGTACGGCGCGAGCCGATCCCACGGGAAGTCCGGCAGCGTGAACACCTGCACACCCTCTCTCACACGGACGTGCGGCGCCCCGTCCCCGGCCGGGCGGTGCGCCGCACGCTCACGAACGTCGTCAGTCTTCCTGGCTCTGCGGCGGCAGCGCGGCGACGATCGGGTGGTCCTTGTCGATCTTGCCGACCTTGGAGGCGCCGCCGGGGGAGCCGAGGTCGTCGAAGAACTCCACGTTGACCTTGTAGAAGTCCTTCCACTGCTCGGGAACGTCGTCCTCGTAGTAAATGGCCTCGACCGGGCAGACCGGCTCGCACGCACCGCAGTCGACGCACTCGTCCGGGTGGATGTAGAGCTGGCGCTTCCCCTCGTAGATGCAGTCGACCGGGCACTCCTCGATGCATGCCTTGTCGAGCAGGTCCACGCAGGGCTGCGCGATGACGTAGGTCACGTCAGTGACTCCTCTCGGATCTCCGGCCCCGCCGCACGTCACGGCTCACCGCAAGCTGCCTGTGAATAGTATGGCCACGACCGCGCAGCCGATTCGACACGGGGGTCCCCACATGCCCGGCCGCTTCGCCGCGCGCCTGGTGGTCTCCATCAGCGACACGGACGTGGGTCAGCGGATCTCGCTGCGCCGTCGTCTGCCAACGGGAGAGTACAGCGACGTGGTCGGCGTACTCGAATCCTGGTCCGGCGGGACGCTCGCGGTGCGCCGCCGGACCGGCGAACTCGTCGAGGTCCCCGAGGACGCGATGGTCGCGGCCAAGGTCGTCCCGCCGCAGCCCCCGCCGCGCCGCCGTCCCCGCGCCGCGGACTGACGCCCCGGCTCACCCGCCGGGCGACGCCGGGGGCCCGGCGGGCGAACCCGGCGGCGGCGGGTTCGCGCCGACGGGCGTCGCGTCGGGTTCGCGCCCGGTGTAGACCCGCCCGGCCTTCAGGCGCTCGTCGCCGAACAGCTCCGACACGGTCACGAGCGTGAAGCCCCGCTTCTGCAGGCCGTCCACGATCTCCGGCATGGCCCGGACGGTCGACGCGTGCACGTCGTGGTAGAGCACGATGTCGCCGCGGCCCGAGTCGCGCAGGCCGACCTTCACCTTCTTGGCGACGTCGGCGCGCCGCCAGTCCTGCGGGTCCACGCTCCACAGGACGACCGGCATCCCGACGGCCTCGATCACCGTCTCGTCGATCGCCCGGTACGGGGGCCGCATCACCGTGGGCGTCACCCCGGCGGCGTCCCGCACGGCGCGCTGCGTGCGCCGGATCTGCGCGCGGACCTCGTCCGGCGGCAGCGTCGTCAGGTTCGGGTGGTTCCACGTGTGGTTGCCGATCTCGTGGCCCTCCGCGACCATCCGCCGGACGACGGCCGGATGCTCGGGCACGTGGAGGCCCTGGACGAAGAACGTGGCGCGGGCGCCCGCGCGGCGCAGCGTGTCGAGCAGCGCCGCCGTGTGCGGCCCGGGCCCGTCGTCGAAGGTCAGCGCGACGCACTTCGCCCGCCCGCAGTCGATCCGCCGGGGCGGCGCCGGGCTCGGCGACCGCGCGGCCGTCCCGGTCGGCGTGTCGCGCAGCGCCGCGTTCCGTCCGGCGTGCCGCGGGTCCGGCCGCTCGGTGCCCCCGCATCCGGGGAGCAGGAACAGCAGGCCGACGGCAAGGGCGACATTCCGCTTCTGCACCACGAACCCCCGATCGTGTTGCTTCGCCCGCTCACTACCCTCCGCGACGATCTCGACACCTGACGGATTCGTGAACTCCGGGGCGGGTGGCGGGCCGGGGGCGCGGTCAGTCGGCTCCGGAGTCGACGTACGCGGGGCAGCCGCACGGCGTGCCGTCGTGCCATCGACGCTCGTCGATCCAGCCGGTGTGCCGGTCGTCGTCGCGGTGGACGCGCTCGTGGCGCCAGCCGGGCCGCTTCCAGGTGCAGCCGCCCCGCGGGCCGGGCTCGTGGTGCGCGGCCGAGTGCCCGCACAGGCGGCAGCCGGACGCGTGGCCGAAGGGGGCGCGCTCGTCCGGCGCCCTCCGGTCGTCCGGCGAGGGGGCCGCCCGCCCGGAGGGCGCCGGTGGGGGCGACGGCGGTGGGGGCGACGGTGCGCGGGTCTCGGCGGGACGCGGGGCGCGGGGGCGGCCGTCGCGTTCCGTGCGCGGGATCATGTCGGCGACGTACCTGACCGCGAAGTACAGCATCAGGACGAGCGGCACGGCGAAGACCGCCAGTGCGCCGATTGCCAGGATCGGGCCCACCACGGGGGCTCCTCCGACGGACGGGGCGGGTCTCGATGATCCTGCACGGGCGGCGGCGCCGGCGGAAGGGCGCGGCGGTGGCGCGCCCGTGAACTCCCCGCGCCCCCGCGGGTGAAAACCGGCCGCCACCCGCCGGGTGGGGGCGGGCGGCGGGGGCTTTCAGCGGACGGGCCAGTCGGGGACCTCGGGCGGGAGGTCCTTCGTGACCTTCAGCGGGAACTCGGCGGGGCGCTTCTCGAGGAAGGACGTGACGCCCTCGGCGGCGTCGCCCGCGCCGCCGAGGGCGGCCATCAGGCGGGAGTCGGCGACGTGCGCGTCCCACGGCGACGGCGCGGAGAGGCCGGACCACATCAGCCGGCGGATCGCGGCGACGGAGACGGCCGAGGTGTTGTCGGCGATCTCGCGGGCGAGCGCGTACGCGGCGGGCAGCAGTTCGTCCGGCGGGAGGACGCGCGAGACGAGGCGTCCGGCGAGGGCCTCGTCGGCGCCGAAGACGCGGCCGGTCGCGGCCCACTCCATCGCCTGCGAGATGCCGACGACGCGGGGCAGGAACCAGCTCGAGGCGGCCTCGGTGACGATGCCGCGGCGGGCGAAAACGAACCCGAACTTGGCCTTCTCGCTGGCGAGGCGGACGTCCATGGGCAGCGTCATCGTGACGCCGACGCCGACGGCGGCGCCGTTGAACGCGCCGATGACGGGCTTGAGGCAGCGGGCGATGCGCAGCGCGACGGTGCCGCCGCCGTCGCGGGGCGTGCCGTCCTCGAGGAGGTCGTCCCCGGCGAACATCTCCTTCGACTGCTCCCGGTCGAAGGTGCCGCCGCCGGTGCTGAGGTCGGCGCCCGCGCAGAACGCCCGGCCCGCGCCGGTCACCACGACCGCGCGGACGGCATCGTCGGCGTCGATCCGGTCGAACGCGTCGAGCATCTCGTTGCGCATCGTGAACGTGTAGGCGTTCATGTGGTCCGGACGGTTCAGGGTGATCGTGGCGATCCCGTCCGCGACCTCGTACTCGATCTCTTCGTACGGCACTCGCGACCCCTCTCTCGGTTAGAACGCGATTCTAGAGGCCGCCGGTCAGGCGCTCGCCTCGGGGAACAGCGCGACGACGATCTCGCGGCGCCACTCGTCCGGATCCCGGACGGACGGGGGCGGGACGGGCGTGAGCGCGTCGCCCGCGGGCCGCAGCCGGACGACGACGCCCGGGGCCAGCGCCACCTCCGCGGGCACCTCGGGGGCGGCCGCGACCCGGCCGGCCAGCGCGCCGAGGACGCGCGCCCAGCCGTGCCCGAGGTAGGGCGGGAGGCCGGAGACGGCCAGTTCGGGACGGCCCCGGGCGGACAGGCCGACGGTGCGCAGCGACAGGCCATCAGGCCCCTCGGCGCCGGTGATGCGGACCTCGCTCATGCCCGAACCGTACGGGGCGGGCGAGCGTGAGACGGATCACGCCCGGCCGTCCGCACCCGGTAACCCGCCATGTAAGCAAGCCATTGTCCGATATTTTGGTACATGTGAACTGGGCCGTGACGACGTACGACTCCGCCTTCGGGTACGTCTCCGCGCACGGCGCGCCCCTGGTGGACCTGCTCGACCCGCAGCCCGGCGAGCGGATCATCGACCTCGGGTGCGGCACCGGGATGTTCAGCGCGGAGATCGCCGAGCGGGGCGCCGAGGTGCTGGGCATCGACGGCAGCCCCGAGATGGTCGCGCAGGCCGCCGCCATGCACCCCGGGCTGTCGTTCATCGTCGGGGACGCCCACGACTTCACGGTCGGCGAGTCGTTCGACGCGGTCGCGTCCAACGCGGCCCTGCACTGGATGACCCGCGACCCGGACGCCGTGATCGGGCAGGTGCACGCCGCGCTGCGGCCCGGCGGGCGGTTCGTCGGCGAGCTGGGCGGCGCGGGCAACTGCGCCGAGCTGATCGCCGCGATGCAGACGGCGTGGCGCGTGTTCGGGCTCGGCGAGCCCGAACTGCCCTGGTACTTCCCGAGCCCCGCCGAGTACGCGGCCAAGCTGGAGGACGCCGGGTTCACGCTGCGGCTGCTGGAGCACGCCGACCGCCCCACCCGGATGGTCGAGGGCCCCGACGGCGCCGCCGACTGGATCCGCGCCTACGCGGGCCGCGCGCTCGACACCGTGCCGCCCGAGCTGGTCGAGCCGCTGCTCACCCGCGTCAACGACCTCGCCGCGCCCGCGCTGCGCCGCGAGTCCGGCTGGGTCGCCGACTACGTGCGGCTCCGGTTCGCGGCCGTCCGCAAGCCGGACGGCGCCCCGCACGTCCCCGGCGGCCCGCTGCCGGCCGACCCGCCCCTCTGACCTGGGACGAGGCGGCGCGTAAGGTGTGATCATGCGCCTCTACGACCACCGAACGGGACGGGTGGAGGACCTGCCGCCCGGCCCGCTGCGGATCCACCTGCACGGCGGCGGGGCGCGCGCCCTCGTCACCGCCGACCTGCTGCGCCGGCTCGCCGAGCGGGGCCGCCGCCCCGCCCGCGTCACGCGGGCCCCGTCCGTCGCGCCGGACGGCTGCACGTTCGACGACCTGCGCGTCCCCGACTTCGAGGTCGCGGACGCCGCGCCCGAGGGCGCGCTGCTGATCGGCCCGACGCCCGCGCCCGGGTTCTCGCTCGTCGTGTTCTCCGACGGGCGCGTGCCCGGCGACCCGCTCGCCGTCCGGTTCGCCCTGCTGCGGGCCCGCTACCGCGACCCGGTGCTCGTCGACGCCGCCCGCGCCCGCGACGACCTCGCCCGCTGGCGCTCGCGCGTCGCCGAGTGGGCCACCGCCCCGGGCCGTCCCATGGACCGCGGCTACGCCGCCGAGGCCGAGGAGGCGCTCGCCGACGACCTCGACGGCCCGCGCGCCCTCGCCGTCCTCGAACGGCTCGCCGCGGACCCGGACGTCCCGCCGGGCGCGAAGCTCGAGACGATCGTCCACCTCGACCTGGTCCTCGGCCTCGACCTCGTCTCGGCGATCGGCGCTAGGTGATCTCGATGAGCGCGCCGTCGGCGAGCAGCGCGGAGATCGGCCGGGCGAACAGGTAGGCGGTGCCGCCGCCCGGCTGGTCGAACCACGGCACGGCCGTCCCCGTCAGCGCCTCCAGCGGGCGCCGCAGCCGGTAGGCGTGGTACGGCCGCCGCTCCCAGTCGGGCGGCAGCGAGCGCCGCTCGAACGGGGTCCGCGCCGCGTACGTCATGTTGCCGCTGGGCGGGCCGTACCGGTCGACCTCGGTGCCGGCCGCCAGCCGCGTGCGGTGCCGGTCGCGCAGCAGCGTCAGCGGCGGCTCCCCGTCCAGCGGGTCGATCGGCCCGGCGCGGCGCGGCGTCATCAGCAGGCTGCCCAGCAGGTACGCGGCGGCCTGCGCGGGGTCGTCGAACGCCGCCGCGCCCTGCCGCTCGCCGCCGTCCGTCCGGTACACCGCCCAGCGGCCGCCGTCGTAGCGCAGGCACCAGGCGCCGTCCGCGTCGCCGCGGATGCGGTACTCGCCGGGGTCGATGCCCAGGTCGTCCAGGCGGGACCGGAGCGTGACGGCCCACTCCTCCTCGACCCGCGTCCCCGGACCGGACGGCGGGGCCGCGACGCGCGGCGCGGCGGCGGGCTCGACCGTGGTCCGCGGCGGCACGGGCGCCTCGCCCGTCCCCCCGGACCCCTCGAACGGCGAGTACGGGGCCGTGTCGCCGGGGCGCGGCGCGGGCCGGACGTCCACTGGTTCGACGGTCGTGCGCGGCGGCGCGGGAGTCGCACCGGTCCCCCGGTACGCGCCGATGGCCTCGGCCGCCGTGTACGGGGCCGTGTCGCCGGGGCGCGGCCCGGTGTCGCCGGGGCGCGGCTGCGGGGGCTCCACGACCGTGCGGGGGCTCTGCCCGGTGTCGCGGCCGGTGACGGACGCGCCCGCAGCGTCCATCGCGTCGTCGTCCACCGGCGGCACCCGGAACCCCTGCGCGCGGGCGTGCGCGACCAGGTCGGGCTCCGGCGGCACCCCGTGCTCCCGCAGGTAGTAGCCCACCGCGCCCGACCACACCCACGTCCCGTCGGTGTGGAAGGTCAGCGGGACGCGGTCGCCGCGCGACGGGTCGAGACGGTCCGGGGCGTTCGACCGCGCCGCCATCACCAGCGGCGCACTGCGCAGGTACTCGGCGAGCGGCCCGGCCTCCTCCGGCGGGACGGGCGGGCGGGACACCGCGGGGCGCCCGTCCTCCGGGTCGACCCGGTCGAAGATGCGGGCCCGCCGCAGCCCGCCGGGCGCGCGCCGCTCCAGCTCGTCCGGCGGGACGACCCGCGTCGCCGGGGCGGGCGCGGGCCCGAGCAGCCGCGCCATCCACTCCGGGACGTTCTCGCGCGGGAACCGCTCGAGCTCCCGCCGGACGTCGTCGGCGGACGGCGCGGCGTTCCACTGCGGCTCGTCGTCGAACGTGAACGACGCCCGGCACCGCACGCCGCCGTCCTCGTACAGGACCTCGAAGTCGATCCGCGACCAGGTGGACCCCTGGAACCCGTGCGTCCCGGCGCGGAGCCGGTCCAGGACGCGCGCCGCGGCGGCGGGCGGCGTCCACGTCGACATCGTCCCGTCCGCCTTGTAGCACATCATCGGCGGGAACTCGACGTGCCCGCCGGCCGCCTGGTAGTAGCCGAACACCTTCTGCCACAGCGGCGGCGCCTTGTCGGCGACCAGCACGCTCAGCGGCCCCGACAGCAGCTCCGCCTGCTCCATCGGGTTCAGCGGGCCGGGGGCGGGCCCGTCCTCGTCGCCGGACGGCTCGCGGTCGTCCAGCCGGGCCGACAGCCACGCCGGCATGTGCACGCCCTCGCGCGGCATGACGATCTGGTCGCGCCGCCAGCAGTCCACCGGGATCGGCGGGTCCCACTCCGGGTCGAAGTCGTAGTTGTAGAGGGGCCGCGCGTGCCCCGGCTCGACGATGAGCGTCATCGAGAACCAGGTGCCCTGCTCGGACAGGTAGTGGGCGCGGCGCAGGTCCAGCAGCGCGCCGGTCAGCTCCTGCGGGACGCCGTCGGCGGGCGTCACCGTCGTGCCGTCGCCGGTCAGCACGGTCAGCGCCACGTCGCTCACCGCGATCGTCGCGAGGCAGTGCAGGTCGATGCGGCGCCACCCGGGCGGCGCCAGGTCCCGCACCAGCCGGACGACCCGCTGCTCCAGCTCCGCGATGCGATCCTGCTGCTGCGTCACCGCGCAATCCCCCTCGATCTCCTCTCCACGAAGATTAGCCAGGAATACCGGATTGCGACCCATCGCGGCCTTCGGCAGGCTCGGAAGCATGATGACCATGGAAGAGTTGCTCGACCTCGAAGCCCGCGGGGAGCTTCCGGAGTTCGTCCTGTTCTGGGGCGGCCCGCAACCGAAGGGACAGCTCAGCCAGTGGCTCCACGCCCCGTTCACGATCGACGGCGTCGAGTACGTCACCGCCGAGCACTACATGATGGCCGAGAAGGCCCGCCTGTTCGGCGACCGGCGGGCCGAGTCCCGCATCCTCGCCGACCCGTCCCCCGCGGTCGCGAAGAGCATCGGACGCGAGGTGCGCGGCTTCGACGAGGAGACGTGGGCCGCGCACCGGTACGACATCGTCGTCCGCGGCAGCAAGGCGAAGTTCGCCGCGCACGAGCACCTGCGCGAGTACCTCGCGTCCACCCGCGGCAAGGTCCTGGTGGAGGCGAGCCCGGAGGACTTCGTGTGGGGCATCGGGCTCGACGAGCATCGGCCCGAGGCGCGCCGCCCGTCCCAGTGGAAGGGCACGAACCTGCTCGGCTTCGCGCTGATGGAGGCCCGCGAGGCCCTCACCTGACGGCGTTCTCGTCGACGAACAGGGTGATCCAGTCGGCGATCATCGCCGGGCCGCCGCCGTCGCCCTCGACCTCCAGCACGTTCCGGGTGGCGACGCGCGTGCGTCCCGGCCCCTTGCCCCGGACGCCGGTCAGCGTGGCGCGCGCCCGGACGCGCCGCCCCGTCCGGACGGGCCGCAGGAACCGCACGCGGTCGAGGCCGTAGTTCAGGCCGGACGCGCCGCCCAAATCCAGCTCGCGCTTGTGGAACGCGACGAGCATCGACAGCAGCAGGAACCCGGACACCGTCCGCTCCCCGTCCGGGTCGGGGCCCGACGGGGCCCGGCCGAGGAAGTCCGCGCGCAGGAACGTCGCGTGCCCGAACGCCTCCTCGTCCGCGGCGTCGAGCCGCACCCACTCCGAGCAGAACAGCTCCCTGCCGACCAGATCGGGGAACTCGGCGAGCGAGAAGGCCATGGGGCCGCCCTTTCCGTACGCGTCCAACGTGGTCCCGCCATGATGCGGCCTCGCCATAACGCGGCGGGACCGCGTCGGACCGTCAGCCCGCCGCCAGGCGGGCGGCTTCGGCCAGCAGGTCCGCCTGGCGGCGGCGGTCGGTCGGGAACGGCATCCCGATGACCCGGTGCACGCCGGCGGCGGACAGTTCCGCGAGGCGCTCGGCGGCCCGCGCGGGAGTGCCGGTGAGCAGGCTCGCGCGCGCGGCCTCCTCGCTCATCCCGTACTCGGTCAGCCCGCGCACCTTCGCGTCGATCTCCGGCGCGGGCACGTCGCCCAGGCCGAAGCTCAGGCCGACCGTCACCTTCGGCACGGGACGTCCGTACTCGGCGGCCAGCGGCGCGATGCGCTCCAGGCCGGCGGCCACCTCGGCGGGCGTCGAGAACGCCGGGGTACCACTCGTCGGCGAAGCGGGCGACCCGACGCTCGGGTCCGGCGCCGATCAGCACGGGCGGCATCGGCGCGCCCGGCGACAGCGTCACCTCCGCGCCGTCCAGCCGGGTGGGCCTCCCCTCGACGAGGCCCGGCAGGACTTCGAGGGCCGCGTCGGTGCGCCGTCCGCGCTCGGCGAACGGGACGCCGACCGCGCGGAACGCGGCGTCGCCGTGCACCGGCCCGCCGCTGCCGACGCCCAGCAGCACCCGCCCGCCCGACAGGTGCTGCAGGCTCGCGATCTGCTTCGCCGCCCAGGCCGGCCGCCGCAGCGGCAGCACCATGACGCCGAAGCCGACGCCGACCCGCCGGGTCACGGCCGCGACGGCGGCGAGGACGAGCGTGGCGTCCAGGAACGGGCGCCCGGCGGGGATCAGGTGGTCGCCGACCCAGACCGACTCGAACCCGGCGCCTTCCGCGTGCCGGGCGTGCTCGGCCACCGTCGCGGACGTGTCGACGCCGAGGCTCGGCAGGTTCAGCCCGAGCTTCATCACCGCACCTCCAGCAGCGTCTTGCCGACGGTCGCGCGCGACTCGACTGCGCCGCCGGCAAGGACCGCACGGGCGTCGTCATCGCGGTCGTGCTCTCCCCCTCGGCGTCGACCCCGCACCATCAGCGAGGAGTACGCGCTCACCGAGGCCGCCATGCCGACGATCCGCTCCTGGGTCCTCGAACGCCAGTACGCCCCCGCCGCCCCCGCCGCGCTCACCGACTTCCCCGACGTCCTCATGCGCGCGCCCGCCGAGACCATGCTCGCGTTCCTCGACGAACTCGGCGACGTCCGCGCCCTCCTCACCGCCCACGGCCTCACCGACACCGACCTGGCGAACCTCCGCACCGTCTTCCCGAGGGCCTGAACCGGGCCGGAGCGCCCCCGGCCCCCGTCCTTGGGGGCCGGGGCGCTTCGCGCGTCAGAACGCGCGGCGGTGCCTGCCCTGGTAGCGGGGCCGTCGCCGGTCGAGGACGGCCGCCATGGCCACCGTGCCGACCAGCGAGCACGCCAGCACAACGAGTCCGGACATGACCAGCGCGGCCAGCGTCGCCCCCATCACGCCCCACCCCCGGCCACCGCACCCCCGGACGCGCCTCCGGAGGCGAGGAACCGCAGCCGCTCGCGGGCGGCGTCGCGATCGCCGGACCGCAGCGGATACTCGCACCACGCCCGATCCTGCCGAACCGTCTCGCGGATGCACGCGTCCGCGTCCGGCCCCTACACGACCGGTTCGATGCCCACCGCGCGCTCCCGATCGGTGAGCCGATACCGAACGGACGCGCTCCAGAACTTCCCGCTCTCGTCGTACGTCGGCCCGTCCCACCGCGCCGACGCACCGACCGTAGGCTTACTGCCCATGGGGCGACTCCTTGTCAGTCGTCTCTAGGCCCCGGGTCGACGTTGCCGCGTCACCCGGGGCCGCTTTCGTGCACCCTTACTGCTTGTCCATACTTGTACATGAACAAGTGTATCTATGTATCCCTGTGGTTAGCCTCCTATGGTCGTGATCATGGTGGAGATCGTGGACGGGCCGGTGCCGAAGTACGAGCAGCTCGCCGCGCTTCTGCGGGAACGAATCGCGGCCGGTGAGTGGGCGCCGGGACAGGCGATCCCGTCCGAGACCGTCCTGGAAGGCGAGTTCGGGCTGGCGCGCGGGACGATCCGCAAGGCGATCGCGGCACTTCGCGCCGAAGGGATCATCGTGACCACGCGCGGCAAGGGCTCCTACGTCAGCCAGCAGGCCCCCGACCGGTCGTGACCGTCGGGATCCCGCCGAGCATTCGGGGAACCGTGGTCAGGACGGCGGCGTAAGCACGCGACCGCCGCCGCCCACTCGCGCCGACCACACCCGTCCCAGACGGGCGCGCAGGGCTGACGAATCCCTTTTCCGCCCCCGGCCGCATCTGTAAGCTTTCGCCGTACTCCGCCCCGCTGTCGGACGACGAACAGGGATGGCGATGCGCGCCCGGTTGGTACGTTCCCCCGCCCGGACGGTCCGCCGTGCCGCTTCGGCGGCGGGCGGCGCCTCGATCGTCTTCGTGCTCGCGGGCTGCGGGACGTCCGGCTCGTCCGGCGGCGACCTCGACCCGAGCGGCACCTTCGGCACCGGCCCCGCGTCCGCCCCGACCTCCGCCGCGCCGGTTCCGTCCGCCGTCCCGACCGCCCAACTGCACAAGACCGTCCTCGACCGGTACCGCGAGTACCAGAAGGTCTACAAGCAGGCGTACGAGACGAACGACCCGTCCGACCTCGCGTCCGTCGCGATGGACCCGCTCCTCACGCAGGTCACCGACGACATCGAGGCGACCGAGGCCGAAGGCGAGATCTGGCGCTTCACGAACACGCACAACCCGCGCATCTACGCCAAGTCGTCCGACAGCACCAAGGTGTACGTCATCGACTGCATCCAGACTCTCGCCGGTTACCGCTACTCCGCCACGACCGGCGAACGCCTCGGCGGCGGCCCCGGCGACGCGTACCTGTACCGCTCGACCGTCCAGTGGGACTCCGGAACCTGGAAGGTCGCCGCGTCCGTCCGGGACCGCACATGCTGACGGCCCGCGCCTCCACGACCGCCACGTCCAACGAAGGACACGCGATGTCTCAACCCCTGTCGTCCCGTCGACCGCTCCGTCGACGCCGCACCGCCAAGACCGTCCTCACCGCCACGGCCCTCACCACCCCGCTTCTCATAGCCTTGCCGGCTTGGGCCGCACCATGTCAGAGGACTTCATCAGGCATGGTTTGCAACCCTTCGCACAGTGACGGCGGGTCCTCTGATGGCGGCGGCGGCACCAGCGGCGGTGGATCGGGCGGTGGCGGTTCCGCGGCACCCCCCGCTCCGGAAGGGCTTACGGACGATCAAGCTGCGGGCTTCATCCCCGTCGATCAAGGCGCGCCCCCGCCCGCTCCCGCGATACCCAGTACTTGGGAACTGGTACAGAGCGCGCTCGACTCGGCCGCATTTCCTGTGCCTCGCGTTCACACAGCACCGGATGGCAAGACCTACGTTCGGTTGGAGACATCCCTCTGGATCGATGGTTTCGAAGTCGTCCAGACGAAACCGGTCTCAGCAGGTGACCAAACAGTGCAGGCCACGGCAACGCCGGTCTCGGTGACCTGGTCCATGGGCGAAAAAGAAGTCGTCTGCAGCGACGGCGGGGGCAAGGACAGCAAGACTTGCACCTACACATACCAACGCTCATCAGCCGGGCAGCCCGGGGGTTCCTACAAGATCACAGCGACCATCAGGTGGAACGTGTCGTGGACCTGTGATGGTTCTGACTGCGACTTGGCCGGCGGTGACCTCGGACAGGAGTCGAGGAGTTCCGTTCCCACCCCCCTTATCGTGGGCGAGATACAGACGAATACAGGAAGTTAATGCCACAGGGTTGGAGCCTGCCCGGATACATCGAAGTCGCGGAGTTGGGAGCAGGAGCACAAGGTCAGGTAGTTCTCGCCCGTCACGAGTCTGGCGGCATCCCCGTCGCCATCAAGTACCTCGCCCCTGCACTACTCGAGGACGTCACCGCCCGGAACTCGTTCCGTAGCGAGGCAGAAATACTCCGACGAGTGACCAACCCACATGTGGCACGGTTGCTGTATTACGTGGAGTGGACGACCGGTGCCGCCATCATCATGGAGGCCGTTCCGGGACGGTCGTTGCGTCGCGTCCTGGACGAGCGTAAGAAAGCGTTGGCGCCCGAGGCGGCGCTGGCCGTGCTGAAGGGATCGCTGCTCGGCATGGCCGGCGCTCACAACGCCGGAGTCATCCACCGCGACTACAAGCCCGCAAATGTCCTCGTACAGGATGACGGCCAAAGCAAGCTGGTCGACTTCGGCATCGCAGTTCTCGCCGGCCAGGGAGACAAGAGCGGCACACCCGCATATATGGCTCCGGAACAATGGCGCGGTCAACCAGCAACGCCTGCCACCGATCTCTATGCGGCCACCTGTGTGTTCATCGAGTGCGTCACCGGCAGGAAGCCTTTTCAGGCGGCGAACATAAGCGAACTCCGAACCGCGCACATCGAAACCATGCCATCGCTTGATTTGGTGCCCGAAGAGCTCCACGCGCTGGTCAGACGGGGCATGGCCAAGAACCCCTCCGAGCGGCTCTGGGACGCAGGTGAATTCGCAGCCCAACTCGAAGAGGTCGCCGTCCGCACGTACGGGCCCGATTGGGAGCGACGCGGGGTCATCGCACTCGGAGCCGTGGCTGCACTAGTGGGAACGGCTGTCCCGCTGAGCATGTTGGGCGGTGCTCTCCTGGCCCCGGGAATCTCTGCGACAGGAGGGGGAGGAACCGGCGTAGGCGCCCTAGCGACCGGAGCAACCGGGCAGGCTTCCGCTGTACATGCACAAGGGGCTGCCACAGCCGATGTCGCCGCCAAAGGCGTTGGCTCATCATCCAAGGGCGTTCTCGCCAAAGTGGGCGGGGGCAAGGGAGCCGCGGGTATCGGGACGGGAGCCGCAGGGGCGGTGGCCATAGGGTGGCTGTTCTGGCCGACCGGACCGAACGTGGGCGGGGAGAGCCGCGGGGCGATCCACGCCTCCTTCGCCCAGCCCGGCGTTCTTCTCAGCCAGCCATTTATGCCCGCATCCGATACCCCTTATATGGATCTCAGAATGACGGTAACACCGGCACGCGCCAAGCCGGGCACCACCTTGCAGGTCACCACGCATTTTAAGGCGCGAACTCCATCAGGCGCAAATTATCTCGCCGACGGAAATCGGCAATGCTTCGGACCGAACTCCGACCACTCGACGACCAAGCCGTACGAATACTCACTCGGCCTATCAGCAACCCAGCTCGGCATTAAAGGACCCATCTACCTCGCCCTTTATAAAACACCACCGGCAGATCCTGACAAACTACCACAGGATGCCGACGCCACAGCCTTGCCCGTAAAAGTCGAGACAGTGAGAGAGTCGCAACCTTTCGATCAATCCGAGTGCGCCTACTTGAGCGATTGGGTCAAAAAGCGTGTTCTGGTACTTCCAGGGCCGGACTTGCTCCCACCGGGGAAATACATGGTTGCACCGGCCGCTCCTGTGAAGATCACGAACACCGTCCGGGACGGGAAGCCGATCGCGCCGGAGGCGGCCGGGGCGGTGACCGAGGGGCGGTTGCCGGTGTTGGAGGTGCTGGAGGACGGCTGAGGCGGCGAGGCGGCCGGGGCATCGGGGGGCCGCTGCTATGATCGCCGCCATCGCGCGGGGCCGCGGCAACGTCACTCAAGGTTCATCGCCGGACGGATCGGCGATCCGCTCTTCTCCCCCGTCTCCCCCGCGCCGCGGCTCGTCGCCGACAATCGCATAGGAGACCGGTCGCCCGGCGGTCCGGTGCGCGGCGCCCGCCGGGTCCGCGGGGGTCTCCGTCCGTCGCACGTCCAGAGTTAGGTTCTCGTGTTGCTCTCCCCCAGGTTCGGCCGTCGTCCGGAGGCAGGCTCGGTGTGGGCGGCCGTGCGGGGCAATCGGCTGTTCTCGGTGGTGCTGCTCGCCGGGGTGCTGCTCCGGGTGGTGACGATGCTCGGGTTCCCGCCGGCGCTCTGGTTCAACGACAGTTACGACTTCCTGCGGATCGCGAACGATCCGTTCCCGCACCAGTTGCGGCCGTCCGGGTACGGGCTGGCGCTGTGGCTGCTGAAGCCGTTCCACAGCCTGGCGCTCGTGACGTTCCTGCAGCATGCGGCGGTCGTGGGGATCGCGGTGCTGGGCTACCGGATGCTGGTCCGGGACTTCGAGGTGCGGCGGCACTGGGCGGCGCCGGCGGTGGCGCCGGTGCTGCTGGACGCCTTCCAGATCGAGCTCGAGCATCTGCTGCTGTCGGACACGCTGTTCACGGTGCTGGTGTTCGGGGCGATGCTGCTGATGGCGCGGCCGGGGGCGGCGGGGTGGCGGCGGGCCGCGGTGGTGGGCGCGCTGCTGGGGCTGGCGTCGGTGACCCGGACGGTCGGCGTGCCGCTGTTCGTGATCGTGGTGCTGTTCCTGCTGCTGCGGCGGACGCGGTGGACGACGTACGTGGCGCTCGGCGCGGCGTTCGTCCTGCCGCTCGGGAGTTACGCGGCGTGGTACGCGTCGGAGCACGGCCGGTTCGGGGTGAGCGGCGTGGACGGGATCTTCCTGTGGGGGCGGACGGCGGCGTTCGCCGACTGCGACGCGCACCGGCCGCCGCCGGACCTGGCGCGGCTGTGCCCGTACGGGGCGCCGGACGATCGGCCCGCGTCGTCGCACCAGATCTGGGAGGCGAACTCGCCGACCGGGTGGACGGACGGGGAGCCGTTCCCGGCGGAGACGAACGCGTTGGCGCAGCGGTTCGCGGTGTGGGCGATCATGAACCAGCCGTTCGACTACGTGCGGGTGGTGGCGTACGACTTCTTCGTCCGGACGTTCGCGTGGGAGCGTGATCAGTACCCGACGGTGGGCACGGAGGCGCGGTACCACTTCCCGACGGAGCCGCGGGCCCACCAGGACCTGCCGGTGATCGGCGGCGGGCAGCGGACGGACGTCGTGCGGGAGTACGCGCACGGTTCCGGGGAGACGCGGATCGTGGGCCCGTACGCGGACGTCATGCGCTGGTACCAGGAGCACGTGCGGGTGCCGGGGACGGTGCTGGGCGTGGTGCTGCTGGCGGGCGCGGCGGGGCTGGTGTGGCGGCGTGCGCGCGCGCGGACGTTCCTGTTCTGGGCGTCGGCGGTGACACTGCTGGCGGTGCCGCCGATCACGGTCGACTTCGACTACCGGTACATGCTGCCCGCGATGCCGTTCGCGTGCTTCGCGGCGGCGGTGGCGTGGGGGCGGGGGCGTCCGGCGGGCCCGTCGCGGCGGGACGGGGAGCCGGACGAGCCGGGGACGGCGCGCGCCCGGGACACCGAACCCGCCCGCACCTGAGTATTCGTACGGATATCGCGGGCGGTTCCGACCTGCGAACGTGGGCGGGTGCGCCGACTTCTGATCTTCCCCGTCCTGCCGCTGCTCGCCGTGACGTCCTGCGGGGTCGCGGGCGGGACGGCCGAGGGCCGGGCGGCCGACGACGCCCGCGCGACGGCCCGCGAGGTCGCGGCGGAGCTGTACGACGCCGCGGACCGGCCCGCGCGGGACATCGGGCATCTCGCGGACGACATCGACGGCGTCGAGGTGCTGCGGGTGCGGCCGGACGGACGGGCCGGCGCGACGATCGTCGTGCGGGTGTCCGGGACCGGCAGGGAAGCGTGGCCGAACGACCAGCAGACCGTCACCGTCCGGCGATGCTTCGAGCTGCGGGTCACCGAGAAGACGGAGTGGCAGGAGGAGCCGGCCGGCGTCGACTGCCCGGCGGGGGCGCCGATGACGTTCGCGCCGTGGCCGGAGGATCCCGAGATCCCGTCCGTGGAGGCGATCGGGAAGGCGCTGCCGCGCGTGCCGGACGGCGGCACGGTGGACGAGTCGGACGTGCGGGAGGCGGTCGCCTCCCTCGATCTCGACCCGCGGATCAAGGTGCAGGTGGGGACCGTTCCGACGGTGGACGGCGTGGTCGGCGTCGTCCTGACCGTCAAGCCGTACTTCGGCGACGCGCTCGACTGCACGGTCGCCCGCGTCGCGCCGGGCGGGACGAACGTGTGGATCCCGCCGCGCATCCAGCGGATGCCCGGCGAGGCGGGCTGCGACCTGGGGAACGCCGTCTCCCCGCTCCCCCCGCCCCACTGACACCGGACACCGGACGCCGTGGCGCCACGCGAGATCAGTCGCGGTCGTGCGCCCCGAACCAGGTTCCCGGGTGCGCATCAGTACCGATCGGCCGTCCCCGGCCGTCCCCGGCGCGTTCTCGGATCGCGAGCCCGAGGTGTTCGAAGGTCCGGTGCCGGCGCGGCGCGTGCGTGAGGTCGGCGCGTCCGTCCGTCCAGTGGGCGGTAAGGGCGTGCAGGACGCCGTCGGCGGCAAGCCCGTCGGCGAGACGGACGAGCGGGCGCAGCGGCGGTTCGGGGCCGGTGCGGCCCACGACGAACGTCAGCGTCTCTTTGACACCGCTCGCCGTCCGCGTCACACGCTGGGTGCCGATGAAGCCGAGTCCGGGGCCCACGATGACGACGAACGTGCCTCGCGGGGCGCGGTGGCGGCAAAGGTCGGTGAGCCGCGCCCGATCCCATGCCCACAGGGCGGGTTCGCTCGTTCCCCAGCAGAGCGGGACGCCGCCCGCGAGAATCTCGCCGATCGTCTCGGCGATGCGGCCGAGTTCCAGCGCCGCCGTGGCGCGGTGCACGACGCTCACCTCGAGCACCAGGTGGTGCCCGTCCGTCCGTTCGGCCGCCTCGTAAGCGGCGGGCGGCGCGCCGGGCACGGGGACGAACATCGAGCCGTCCCAGTCCAGCGGCTCGCCGGTGAGGCCGTCGTAGTACCCGGCGTCGCCCGGCTCTCGCACGACCCACCGCGCGCCGGTCCCGCCGAGCGCGGTCCGCAGCGGCGGGGTGATCCGGGAGTCGTGCGGCGTCAGCAGGTGGAAGGCCGGACGGTCGGCGGTCGCGATGGCGTCGACCAGCCAGGACGACAGCGGCACCAGCGGCCGGTCCTGGACGACCACCACGGCCGCGTCGGTGCGGGTGTCCACGGCGGGATGGGCGGTCAACGCGCCTCCCGCGGCGACCACACCCGGCCGCCGAGCCGCCGCACCAGTTCGTCCGCGAGCCGGTGCGCCGCCTCCGCGTCACCGCCGCCGGCGGACGCCCGGATCTCCGTCCACCAGTAGGGCACGCGGAGCCCTTCGTCGGCCTGGGCGCCGAGGAGTCGCCGCACGTCGTCGGCGACGTCCACGCGGCGGGCCTCCTCGATGCCCAGCACCGGGCGATCGTCGTCGTAGAGGCGCAGGACGGCACCGCCGCCCTCCGGCCGGACCCGCAGCCCGGGGCCCGCGCCGACGAGCCCGCCGACCACGTCCGCGACGTCCGGGGCCGTGGGCAGCAGAACGATCAGGTCATAGGTCATCGCGGCACCGACCCAGTCCACAGATCGAACGCTGACAAACCGTCACGCTCCCTGTCACCGATCCCGTGGACGACCACCGCGTGGGGCCTGAATAATACCGTTCGCCCCGCATCCGACGCTGGACGCCCGAGCCGAGGAGCACAGTGAAGTTCGACCTCGTCGATACGCCGCACTTTCCGTCCACGACCGAATCGGATGATCGGCCGCCCACCTTGCGGGATTTGACCGCGGACCTTTCCGTCGGCGCCGAAACCGCAGCCGGAGAACTCGATGCGGCCCTGGGCGAGCTGGCCGCGCTGACCTTTCGGTACGCGAGTCCGGAACCGGCCACCTCCCCTCCCCCGGGCAATTTCCGGCCGACCCGGTTCAGCGGAAGCGGCACGAAGCGGAACACCCCGGCATGACAGCCTGGGACATCGACCCCGGCGGCGTGTGGGCCGCGCTCGCCCCCATCAAAGAGCACGTGCTCGGCACCGACGGCCTCGCGGGACAGTTCGAGTCGCTCGCCGGACACATCGACCAGGCCGACGCGGCGGCGAACAGCATGCCCATCAACAACGCGCTCACCGCGTTCGTGGCCACTTACAAGCCTGTACTGACCGGGATGGCCACCAAGGCGACCGGCTGCGTCAAAGGCGCGACCGCCGCCACCAAGGCGTACGTCGATGGTGACCTCGAGATGGCCCGGGAGGCGCAGCGCAACGCCGCGAAGGCGCCCGCCCCGCGGATCGGCCGGTGAGCCCTACCGCGGTCGACCCGGCCGCGATCGCCGCCCGGATCCCCGCCCCCGACCTGGCCGGGCTGGAGGCCGCCGCCCGCGCCATCAAGAAGGACGGGGCCGCGATCGCCGCGACCGGCCACCGTATCGCCACGGCGTGGAGCGGGCTGCGCGACGCCTACCGCGCGCCGGAGGCCGGCGAGCTGCTGGCCGCGATCCGTCCCGTCCCCGCCGCGGGCGACGACGCCGAACGGGCCCTGACGGTCGTCGGCGACGCGCTGCTGACGTTCGTCGCCGAGGCGCGCGCGGCGATCGAGCGGCTCCGCTGGCTGCAACTGGAAGCGGCGGCGTTCCGCGAGGAGATCGCGGGCGCGGACGACTGGACGCACGACGGTCGGCTGACCGAGAAGAACGACATCCTGATCGGCGCGGTCGCCCACGCCCTCGCCGAGTACCAGGGCGCCGAACGCGACTGCGCCAACAAGATCTCCTCGACGTTCGGCGGCGCCCGCTACGTGCCCGCGGGCACCCCGGCCCGTCCGGACTGGGTCGTCTACGGCGCCGACGAGCACAACCTGCCCGAGGACGCCGAAACCCCCTGGGGCGCCCCCGGCAAGGACACCCGCTGGTGGGAGGACGTCGGCGCGGGCTTCGGGACGTTCTTCGGTGGGCTGCTCGACGCCTTCACCGACCTCACCGGCCTCACCGACTCCGAGAACGGCGGCGCGTTCGGCGACGGGTTCGGCGACATCGCCGGCAACCTCCGCGACAACTGGACCGACCTGGCCGTCGGCCTCGGCACCGCCGGACTCGCCCTCTCGGGCATCAAGGGCAAGGACGGCTGGGTCGTCGACGGCGACGGCGTCCACCCGAAGCGTTTCATCACGAACCGGCTCGACGCCAAGGCCGCCCTCATCGACGCGATGATCCCATGGCGGGAATGGGACGAACGCCCCGGTTACGTCCTGTCCCTGGGCGGGCTGAACGCCGCCTCGCTACTGCTCGAAGGCGGTGGCCTCATCAAGGCGTTCGGCAAGGGCGGTGCCCTGCGGCACCTCGACGATCCGGTTTACCCTGCCGGTTTCCCCGACGCAGAGTCGCCCATACCGGCCCGCACGCCGACCGCCGCCGAACTCCAGAAGCTGATCGACGACCTCGAACTCAACGAGCGGGAACTCGCCTACATCAGGCACGGTTTCGGCGACCCGAACCGGCCCGGAGGCCCCGTCCCGACCATCCCCGAGCCCTCGGCCCCAGACCCGGCCCCGGCTCGCCCGGGCGACGGCCCGGTCAGCGCACCGGACGGTGAGCCCGCACCGCACGAGACGCCCGCCGGGCGAGGGCGCCCGCACGATGGCGAAAGCCCCGCGGCTGCGGCGGCCACCCCCGACGGCGGCGATGCCGATGCCCCGGCAGAGAGCGACACCCCCGGTGGCCAGGGGAACGCGTCCGACTCGGCGCCCCCGTCCCTGAGCCCTGAACAACTCGCGGCCCTGCAACGAACCGAGCGGCGGGCGCAGCACATCGCGGCGGAATACGGTGTGGACGTCGAATTCAGCGGCTACCCGATCGATCCGCGCAACGCCGAGGAGCTGGCGGAAGCCCTGGAGGGCGCGGCCGGGGACTACCCTTCGGTCTTCCGGGACATGGAGGTAGTGCAGGTTCGAAGCCTTGACGGTCTGCGGATCATTCACCCGCACGCGGGCACGAATCTCATGGGCTACTCGCTGAATGACCGGAAGGGCCCAGGCCCCCAGGGACTGTATTTTAACGGAGAGAACTTCACCAATAAGGAGGTGGTGGACGCAATTTCACAAGAAAGGACGGAGAAGGGGTGGAGCGTCCCCGGCAGCCTTACAGCCAAGGGGACCTTCTACCACGAGTTCGGTCACCAGATCGGCAACAGAATCATTGATGATCCGAGGCTGACCAGGGAGCTGGCAGGCAGGTTGAAGGAGGTCGGCGTCACGGTCGACAGCGAATCGCTGCACGCGAGCGTCATGTTCGGCGAGAAGGCACTCAAAGAGGGACTCGGCCAGTACGGCGCAAAAAATGCCAGCGAGATGATCGCCGAAGGGTTCACCGAGTGGCGATTGAGCACCACACCTCGCGCCATCGCCAGGACCATCGGAGAATTTATCGACGAACACTTCAAGGGGGAGCATTGACGACGATCATTCCGCCTGCGAGCATCTGCGACTCGTGCATCAGGCTCAAGTCGATGCCGAACCCCGAGTCCACTCCGGACGAACGTCATCATCTGTTCGACACCGGCGACACTTTCTACTGCAACGCCTTCCCGGACGGCATTCCCTACGACATTTACTTCGGCGAGTACGATCACCGGTTCCCTTATCCCGCGGACCAGGGCATCCGGTACGAGTTCCGGCCAGGGAAAGAACGTCTCCTCGCGGGCTACGAAAGAGAGGTCTCCCTGGAGAAGCGCACCCGGGACGTGACCGATAGCTCCAAGGGCTGGCTGCGGGAGATGGCTGACCTCAAACGCCGCCGACTCGATGTTCTCCACGCGGTGATGGACGCGGCGCGAGTCATGATCCCCGTGCGCGAGGACGGCTCGCCCGCAGACTACGTTCTGGACGACTTCCGCTGGCTTGCCCTGACGACTGGGGACGCTTGGACCACATGGGACGAGCCCGAAGGTTTCACGTCCTGGCGTCCGACCACGCTCGAAGAACTCATCGGCCCTGCCCTTTCCGGCGTATATCTCTACGTCGGCATTGGCGAACCGCTGCTCCCGACGGGTGAGATCTGCGCGATCGACCTCCCGTTCTACCGTGCGGTTCGCGCCGGACGTCCCGTGGCCGAGGTCATGGCGAAGCTGCGTGGTGCGACCGTTTACCTGCCCCCCGAGGGCGACGGCGTCTTCACCTCTCCGCTGGCGCTGCAGGCGACGACCACCCGCACGACCTGGCGGAGTGTCACCGGCGCCGAGGTCTTGGCCGCCGCCGGTGCGGGGATCGTCCTGGATCCGGGGCATCCGCACGAGATGCGCCTTCGCCCCTGACCGCTTTCGGAAATCGGCGCGCCGGGCGGCCTACGACTTCGTTGAGCTCCCTGAACGCCTTTCGGCCTCTTGTTAGATTGACGGAAACGAAAGGACCCCCCTTTGAACCAACTGGTGCGCTGGGAGACCGCCAACGGGAGCGTCGTCGTCGAGATGGACGACGACGAGCCGGGCTTCGAGTCGGTGTCGCGGGGAGACGGGATTCTCCGGGACGCGGGCGCCAAGTTCGAGGACGCCCTGCACAGCGTGCGGGACGCGGCCGAGTCGGCGCTCGCGACGCTGCGGAACGGGGAGCTGAAGCCGGACGTCCTGGAGCTGGAGTTCGGTGTCAAGCTGAACGCGGAGGCGGGTGCCGTCATCGCGAAGACGTCCGTCGAGGGGCAGCTCAAGGTCCGGATGACGTGGGGACGGCCGGACGAGGCGACGCCCCCGGGAGCCGACGACGAGGGGGCGTAGCCGTCGTGGTCGAGGCTGAGTGGCGCGCCTGGGTCGGGGACGCGGACGGCGGGGACAAGCTCGGCGCGGCGTTCCTGGTCACCCCGACACGGTTGCTGACCTGCGCGCACACGGTGCACGGGCGGGACGAGGCGCGGGTCGGGTTCCCCGGGTTCGCCGAGGGCCTGCCGGTGAAGGTCGTCCGGTGCGGGGACTGGGCGCGGGACGGGGATCCCGGCGACGTCGCGGTGCTCGAGCTCGCGGCGGAGGTGCCGCTGGCCCCGGCGACGTTCGCGGATCCGGTGGAGCTGTGCGCGGTGGGCACGTCCGGGCGCCGGTTCGGCGTGTGGGGGTTCCCGCGCCGCCGTGACTCGGGCGAGCGGCACGCGACCGTGACGACGGATCCGAGCTGGTCGCGGGCGCGGGAGTGGTGGGAGATCCGGACGGTTTCCGGTGACGTCCTCGAGGAGGGGTACAGCGGGTCGGCGGTCTATGACGCGGCGTCCGGCGAGGTCATCGGCATGGTGACGAACGCCGAGCGGCGGAGCGGCGCCGACCGGGGGTGGATGCTCCCGATCACCCGGATCCGTCGCTACTGGGAGGACCTGGACGATCTGCTGCCGCTGCCGTGGCTGACCGCGCCCGCCCGGCGGGAGCTGCGGGAAATCCTCGCGGGGGTGCCGTGCGAGGAGCCGCTGCGGGCCGACTTGGCCGAGGTCGCCGGACGCCCGCCGGTCGAGGCGTTCCGGTCGGCGTGGGGCGCGGTCCGGTTCGTCGCGGAGGGCTGGCCGGAGGACCGGCTCGCCCGGTTCCTCGGGGCGCTCGGCACGCGGCTGGCCGAGCCACGGCGGCGGGCGCTCGGCGCCTGGACGTCCCGGCACCTGCGGGCCGACGAGACGGCGGACGAGCCGCGTACCGCGCCGGCGTCCGTCATCGTGCGGCTGGAGCGGCAGACGTTCGACAAGGCCGTCGAGATAACCGTGCAGACCTGGAGCGACGGCGCGGTCGGGACGTCGCGGCGCATCGCGGGCGTTCGGCAGGAGCACATGCAGGCGACGGTGGAGGACGCCATCGCGGAGGTCGCGCCGACGTTGTTCGGACGCGACTGGATGATCGAGTTCGCGGTGCCGGTGGACTGGCTGGGCAAATCGTTCGAACTGTGGCACGCCGACCGCCGCAACAAGATCCTCATGCGCCAGTACCCGGTGGTCGTCCGGGACGTGGAGCGGCTGCGTCCCGACTCGTTTCGCCGCGACCTCGCACACCGGCGGTGGCGGCGGCTGACCGAACTCGGCCGCTGCGACCCGGTGCCGGTCACCTGCGACACCGCCCCCACGGGCGACGCCTTCCACAATCGGCTCGAGGCCGACCCGGAGCTGTGCGTACTGCTCTATGGGAGGCGCCCCAAGCGTGCCTGGCTGAACGCGGCGCTGAACAACGGCGTTCCCGTCATGCTGTGGTCCCGAGCCCCGTGCGAGGCCCGCGCCCACGGCGACTGCCGTGGCGCGAAGGTGCTTGCGGAACTGTCCGCCGTCGTCCTCGGCGAGCATCCCGACGATCTGCCGCAGATCGTGCTGAGACTCCGCAAAGAAGCACTGGTCGCGGAGACCGACGGCCACTGCGGCCACAAGTTGACCATCCTGTGGGACGACCCGACCCGGCTCCCCGACCCGCCGCTCGCGATGGAGGCATAGTGCCCGACTGGCTGCTGTACACCGGGAGCCGCGAACCGCACGACGGCATCGACCGGCTGCCCGATCCGCCGCCGTGGCGCGCGTTCGACGGCGGCCCCGTCGTCCCGATCCCGGACGGCGGCTCCGGCAACGCGCACCAGGCGACGACGTACCGCCCGTCGGACGACGCGGTGCAGCAGGTGAACGCGGCACTGTACCTGCGCCGCCCGCTGCTGGTGACGGGCCCGCCCGGCACCGGCAAGTCGACGCTGGCGTACGCGGTGGCGCACGAGCTCGGTCTCGGGCCCGTCCTGCACTGGCCCATCACGTCGCGGACGACGCTGCGCGACGGGCTGTACCAGTACGACGCGCTGACCCGCCTGTACGCGGCGAGCCGCCTCCCGTCGGACGACGACATCGGCCGCTACATCCGGCTCGGCCCGCTCGGCACCGCCCTGCTCCCGTACGGACGGCCGCGCGTGCTGCTGGTCGACGAGATCGACAAGAGCGACATCGACCTGCCGAACGACCTCCTCACGATCTTCGAGAAGGGCGAGTACGAGATCCCCGAGCTGGCCCGGCGCGCCGACCCGTCCGCCGAGGTCATGACGGCCGACGGCCCGAGCGTCACGATCGCCCGCGGGACCGTCCGCTGCCGCGCGTTCCCGTTCGTGGTGATGACCAGCAACGGCGAGCGGGAGTTCCCGCCCGCGTTCCTGCGCCGCTGCGTTACCGTCGAGCTGCGGCAGCCGGCGGGCGAGGCCGAACTCGCGGCGATCGTCCGGGAGCACCTCGGACCGCTCGCCGACCGCAGCGACGACCTGGTGCGGCGGTTCCTCGAACGGTCGTCCGCCGGGACCCTCGCGACCGACCAGCTCCTCAACGCCGTCTACCTGTGCCGGCACGCGGACGCCGAGGACCGCCGGGAGCTCGCCGACCGCATCATGCCGTACCTGACGGCGCCGATCGACGATGAGTGACATCGAACGGCTCCGCGCGGTCCTCGCCGCGACCGGCCCGCCGCCGGACGCGCGGGAGCTGAGCGAACTGCTGTGGCTCGCCGCCCACCTGGGCGAGGACGAACCGGCGCCGGAGCCCGTGCCCGATCCGGCTCCCTCCGCCGAGGAAGACCTCATCGACGTTCCGAGCTTCTTTCGCACGTCCGGGCGTCCGCCGGTTCCTCCCGAGCCTCCGCCTTCCGAGGTCCCGCTCCACCCGTTTCCCGCCCCCGCCCCGGCTCCCGCAGCGGACACGGGCGCCGACGAGGTGCTCGTCCCGACGGCGCCCATGCTGGCGGACCCGCGCGGCCTGCAGCGCGCGCTGCGTCCGCTGAAGCGCCGCGTCCCGTCCCCGCGCCGCCGCGAACTCGACGAGGACGCGACCGCCGCGCGCATCGCCGACTCCGGCCTGTGGGCGCCCGTCCTCGTGCCCGCCCCCGAACGGTGGCTGACGCTCGACCTCGTCGTCGACACCGGGCCGACGATGCGGCTGTGGCGACCCCTCGCCCGCGAACTCGCCGAAGTCCTGGTGCGGCAGGGCGCGTTCCGGAACGTGCACGTCTCGTACCTGCGCGGCGACCGGGTGTCGGGCGCGCCGGGCGCCCCGCCGCGGGCCCCAGGCACGCTCCTGCACCCGTCCGGGCGCCACGCGGTGCTCGTCCTCAGCGACTGCTCGGGTCCGCACTGGTGGGACGGACGCGCCGCGCGGGCCGTCCGGTGCTGGGCCCGCACAGGGCCGGCCGCGATCCTGCAGCCGCTCCCCGAGCACATGTGGCGGCGGACGGCCGCGCCCACGACCCCCGGCGTCGCCCGCCCGCCGCGTCCGGGCGCGCCGAACACCGACCTCCGGTTCGTTCCCTACGACGGGAACGCGGCGCCCGGCGTGCCGGTGCCGGTGCTGGAGATCGCGCCGCGCTGGTTCGCGGCGTGGGCCGACCTGGTGTCCGGGGCGGGGCCCCGGCCGGTCGCCGTCGCGCTGATGCAGCCGACGCGCCCGTCCCGTCCGGCGCCCGTCGAGCGGGAACGCGAACTGCCGGTGGACGAACGCGTCCGCCGCTTCCTCGCGACGGCGTCCCCGACCGCCGCCGAACTCGCCGCGCACGTCGCGGTGTCGGTGCCGTCCCTCCCGGTCATGCGGCTGATCCAGCACCGCATCCTCGGCGGCGCCGGGCCGGGGCAGCTCGCCGAAGTGCTGCTGAGCGGGCTGCTGCGCCCCGTCGACGACCTGCACTACGAGTTCGTCCCGGGGGCGCGCGAAGCCCTCCTCGACACCCTCCCGCGTCCCGAAGCCCAGCACACGCGACACGTCCTCGAGGCCGTGTCCGCGGAGATCGAGCGCCGCGCAGGGACGAGCACCGAGGTCTTCCGCGCGCTCGTCCCGTCGTCCGGGGGCCGGGTGCGGTTGGTCGCGGACGCCGACCACTTCGCGGTCGTCTCCCCGCGGACCCGCGCGAACCTGGTCCCGGCCCCGTCCGTCCGGCGGGCGCCGCTGGACTACTTCGAGCTCCTCAGGGCCACGCCGGAGGAGCTGATCGGCGGGGAGTGGGCCGACCGCTGGAACCCCGTCCCCTTCGGCGCGCAGGACCCCGGCCCCCTCATCGGCATCGGCCTGCTGGCCGACGGCGACGGGTACAACCTCGCGATCGTCGGCCCCCGGGCGCTCCGCGACCGCTGGCTCCGCACGCTCGTCTTCAGCCTCGCCCTCCACCACCCCCCGAGCATCGTCGAGTTCGCGTTCGTGGACTTCTCCGGCGGCGCCTCGTTCGTCGGCCTGGGCACCCTGCCGCACGTCTCCGCGGCCGTCCACGCGATGTCTCCCGATTCGTCGCTTCTCGACGGGTTCGCACTGGCCCTCGACGCCGAACTGGCCCGCCGCGAGAGCCTCCTCCGCGAAGCCGGAGCCCGAACCTGGCTCGACTATTGGACCTACCTCGAACTCGGCTCGCCGCGCCCCCGGCTGCCCGCCCTCGTCGTCGTCCTCGACAACACCGGTCCGCTGCTGGAACGCCGTCCCGAGCTGCACGACTTCCTCGCGGACCGGATCGACCGCGCCCTCGCCGCAGGCGTCCGCTTCGTCCTCTGCACCACTGACGGGCCCGTCCTGGACACACTCGGCGACATGGCCCTGCTGGCACCCGCCACGGGCGACGAGGACGACGGCTACGCGATCCTCTACCGCCCCAACGTGGGCCTCTCGGTGCAGATCCGTCCGGGAGTCCTCTCCCTGGACGCGATGGTTCCGCACGTCGAGGCGATGACCGCCGCATACCCGCCCGCCCGCCGCCTACCGTGGCCGTCCGTCAAGGCCCCGAGTGCACCGCCCGGAGACGACACGGCCGATGCCGAGGACCGCGGCCGCGGTCCGGACGGCGAGGTGCCGAGCGACCGGGACGTCCCCGGACGAACGCAAACGGCGGCGCCGGACGCGCTCAAGGGAGACGGTCCGCGGGAGCGGCCGCACGCCCCGGTCATCGGAGTCGACGACAACGGCACCGTCGTGTCGCCTTTCCCCTCCGGCCTCGGACGGGACGCGGGGCACGGCCTCATCGTGGGCGAAACGGAGGACCGGCAGCGGATGCTGCGGGTCCTCACTCCGGCCCTCACCGCGGCCCACTCCCCCGACTCCCTCTCGCTCGTCCTCGGCGGGCTCGGCGAACACCCTCTGGGCACGCCGATCGAGCAGCCGCACGTGACGTACTCCGAGGACGAGCTGCTCGGGAACCCCGACCGGCTCCAGCACTTCCTGGGATTCCTGGCGGAGGAGTTCGCAGTCCGAGCCGCACAGCCGTCTTCCGACGCACCGTTCCTCCTCGTCGTGGTCGATGTTTCGCTGACCTTGCCGTCCTCACGGCCCGAGGTGGCGAGCACGCTGCTCAGGCTCGCTCAACGAGGCAGGGCGCTCGGCATCGGGCTGGTGCTCTCGTCCACGACCGTCGAGAGCTCCCCTGCCTGGGACCAGATCTTGCCGCTGCTCGACTGGCGGATCGCGACGAGCGCCCTCGAACCCGCCGTGGCCCAGCGCGTCCTCAAGCGGTCTGCTCTGACATTCGACCGGGACCGAACGGCCTACCTGCTGTCCCCCCTCAAGGGCGTCCACCGCTTCACCGTCGGCCCCGACCCGGGTGAGGGCGATGCCGTTCGGAGCGGCCGGTCGACGGCCAGTGATCCGAACACGGAAACCGAGCGGACGCAGCCGGCGCCCGGAATCACCATCGGGGCCGATGGAAACGACGGCGAGCCGGTCGCAATCGACTTCGACACGGATCGGCACCTGCTGATCTCCGGGCCGTCGGGTTCGGGCAAGCGCACGCTCGCACGCCGGCTCGTCGAGCGGCTCACGCAGCGAAAGGGCGAACGAGACAAGTTCGTCTACGTGCTCGACAGCCGGTTGGAGGACCCGCTGCCGGGCGCCCGGTACGCGCGCACGGGCCACGAGTTCGCCGCACTCCTCGCCGACGCCTCGGCCACGGCCACGGACTCTCGGCGGCGCTTCGGGCATCGGCCCGAGTTGTACGTGGTCGTGCTGGGCCGCAAGCACTTGATCGAGGCCGATCCGCTGGAGTCCCTGCTTCCCCTCCTCGGCACCGAACGGATGGACAAGCTGCACGTCATCCTGGTGAAGGACCGGCTGATGCTCGGTCAGCCCCCGGACCCGTTCGTGGAACGACTGCGGGACGCGGGCGGGGCCGTGTTGTTCATGGGTGACTGCGACGGCAGGGAGGCCGATCTCTGGGACGTCGAGGCGCCGCTGCGGGGCCCGCTCGCGCACGGTGACGCCGTCCTCGCCCGCCCGGACGGACGACGCCGCGTGCGGCTGGCGGAACACCTCGGCGGCGGCGGCCGTGACTCCGACGCGGACGACCTTCCCGCCGTGGTGCGCGCCGACGAACTGCCCATGCCCACGGACGGACGCGTCCCCATCGGTGTGCGGAACCGCGCTCGCGACCCGGTCCTGCTGGACTTCGGCGCGGACCCGCACCTCGTCGTGGTCGGGGGCCCGGGGACGGGCCTCAGCAACCTGGTGCGCCTGATCTCGACCGGGCTCGCGGCGGGAAACGGCGCCGAGGAAAGGGCCGTGTACGTCTTCGACCCCGCCGGACTGCTCGAGCAAAGCGCCGCCGATGCCGGTTTCGACGGCCCGGTGGCGCCCGGCGTCCGGTACACCGACACATCGGACGGGCTCGCACGTTTTGCCGCCGCCGCCACGGCGCGTGCGGCGGGAACCGAGTGCTTCTTCATCATCACGGGGTCGCCCGGGCCGCGGGACACCCAGGTCGTACTCGGCCTGCGTCGTGCGTTCGCGTCCGGCCGCACCGGCCTCCATCTGGTGCTCGCGCTCGGGGACGACCGGTCTGGAGGGGCGGCGTTTCCCATCGTTCTCGCGCTGCACGAGATGGGCGCGCCCACGATCCTGCTGGGCCGCTGCAACGGTGCGGTCGCGGGGTTGTACGGCGCGCCCATCGAATCCGAAGACGCACCGCCCGGCCGCGGCGTCCTCATCCGACATGGACGGCATCTCCCGTTCCAGATGGCCAAGATGTCCCCGCCGACCTAGCCTGCGGGCAGCCGCACCGGGCCGCGCCGTCCGCGGCACGCGCGAGCCTTATGATCTTCGTCGCCGGGCCGGGAGCGAACGCAAGGGGCGGGATTCATTGGCGACAGCACGGGATGAGCAGCAGATCACGGATCGCAACCGCGCCGTCTGGTTCTGGCCGGTGGCATGGCCGGTCGCCATCGCGCTCAGGTGGTTCCTCGGCTGGGACGCCTGGGGGCCGATGGTCCTGTGGGTTCCCAGCGTCGCGCTCCTCGAGACGAACGCGGTCCTGACCGCCCTGCGCGCCCGCCGCGGCCTGACCCTCACAGCGGACGGGATCACCTGGCACAAGTACGAGATGCATGTTCCGTGGGCCAATGTGACGGCGGTGGAGCACCGCACCGGCCGGGGCGGCGGCCGGCTGGTCGTACGCGTCGGGGAAGCCGACCAGGCGCTGGACAGCGTGGCGTTCCCGGCCCGCTTGGCGGTGCACGCGAACCTGCGGCGGTTCGGTGCCCCGATCGCCTTGCCCGCCGGACGGCTCGCGCTCTCCGCGGCGGAGGTCGTCGAGATCGCCGACCGACTGCGGCGGGAGTACGAACCGTCTTCGAAGATCATGGGATTCCTGGCCGGTGACGTCTCGCCGGGTCAGGACCGGGCCCTGCGGTCCACCCGCCTGTGGACGAGGCTGGCGAGCGTTGGCCTGGGGGTGCTGCTCTTCGGCGTCGGCATCGCCAACATCATGCCGTCGAGCCCGGCGACACAGATCGACTTCGCGTTCGAGCGGACCACCGGCCCGGGTTACATGGACCAGACCCTCGTGATGACCAATCACGGGTTCGGCGCCACCGCGCCGACCTTGAAGTTCGTTCCTCTCGACCGAACCGGGCACGCTGTTCCCGGGGTCACGGTGCGGACCGCGTACGGGAGCGACCGTGGGCTGGTCGTCCTCCCGCCCCGCTCGGAGGCAGTCGACGTACTCGCCTTCGACGGGCCTCGCTTCCGCGACGTCATCGATATCCAGGTGACCGTATTGCGCACGGAGGAGTCGAAGCTGCCGGAGGGCGCCGTCAAGTGGCCGGAGGCGCGCCGGTTTCTGGGCGATCGGCCCACCGAACCGTCCAACGACTTCGACGCGCTGCTCCTGCACAACGTCAACGGCGTTGAAGTCGCGGTACGGCTGGTGTGCATCCTCTGGGAGGACCCGCCTCCGGGGCATTCCCAGCAGATGGTGCGCAGCCTTCCCATCGGCGGGCTCGTCTCGATCGCTCCCTTCGAGAAGGTCCGGGTACCGGTCACCGAGCCGATCCGGAGCCTGGCGAGAGACTGCACGACCATCAAGGTCTACTTCTCTCGTCCCGGCACCCCGGTCAGCGTGTAGGGACGGGGCGCGCGGTCAGGCCGGGAGCGGTGTCGTCCTCAGCGAGGGGCTCCCGGCCGACTCGCCCGGACGATTTTGGATTACCCAGTCCATAACCCTGCTACGCTCCTCCCATGGCACGACCGCGGATGTTCGATGAGGGGCGGGCCGTCGAGGCGGCCATGCGGGCGTTCTGGACGAGCGGGTACGACGGGACGTCGACGCAGGAGCTGTGCGAGGCGACGGGGCTCGGGCGCAGCAGCATCTACAACACGTTCGCGAGCAAGCGCGAGTTGTTCGAGAAGGCGCTCGCCCGGTACATGGAGATCAAGACGGGCGGGCTGGTCGAGGTGCTGGAGGACGCCGGACGGCCGGTGCGGGAGCGGCTGCGCGCGGTGCTGGAGAGCGCCGCCGAGGGCGACGAGGCGGAGCCGGTCGGCTGCCTGGTCGTGAACTCGATGGTGGAGCTCGCGCCGCGGGACGCGGGGATCGCGGCGGCGATCGACCGGGACAAACGGCGGCGGCTGGACGCGCTGGAGGCGGCGATCGCAACGGGGATGGCCGCGGGCGAGATCGACGCCGGGAAGGACGCGGCGGTGCTCGCGGAGTTCGTCGCGGCGACGGTCGGGGGCATCCGGGTGGCGGCGCGCGGCGGCGCCGACCGGGCGACCCTGCGGGCCGTCGCGGCGACGGCGCTGGACGCGATCTGAGGACGGGCGGCCGGTGCGGCCGCCTTTTTCACGGCACAGTTTTGGACTGATCGATTCAGAATGGAGGGCGGTCATGCGACCGGCCGTGTACGTGCTGGGCGGGGCGATCTTCGCGCAGGGGACGTCGGAGTTGATGCTCGCGGGGCTGCTGCCCGCGATGGCGGACGATCTGGGGGTGTCGGTACCGGACGCGGGGCTGCTGATCTCGGCGTTCGCGGTCGGGATGCTGGTGGGGGCGCCGGTGCTGGCCGTCCTGACGCTGCGGTGGCCGCACCGGCGGGCGCTGCTGGCGTTCCTCGCCGTGTTCGCGCTCGCGCACGTGGTGGGGGCGCTGACGCCCGGGTACTGGGTGCTGTTCGGGACGCGGGTGGTGGGCGCGTTCGTCTACGCGGGGTTCTGGGCGGTGGCGGCGGCGACGGCCATGGAGCTGGTGCCGGAGAACGCGCGGGGACGGGCGATGAGCGTCGTCGCGGGCGGGCTGACGGTCGCGACGATCGTGGGGCTTCCGGCCGGGACGGTCGTGGGGCAGCAGTTCGGGTGGCGTGCGGCGTTCTGGGCGGTCGCGCTGATGTCGGTGGTCGCGATGGCGGGGGTCGCCGCGACGATCCCGGACGAACGCGCGGAGGGGGCGGCGCCGCGGGTACGGGACCAGGTGCGGGCCCTGGGCGTCCCGCGGTTGTGGCTCGCGTTCGCGGCGACGTCGCTGGCGACGGGCGGGCTGCTGGTGACGTTCGGCTACCTGGGCGCGATGCTGACGGACGCGACCGGGATCGCGGAGGCGTGGGTGCCCGGGGTGCTCGCACTGTACGGGGCGGGCGCGCTGATCGGGATCACGGTCGGGGGCCGGACGGCGGACGCGCGGACGGTGCCGACGCTGTACGCGGGGTTCGCCGGGCTGGTCGCGGTGTCGGCGGGGCTCGCGCTGGTGCTGGAGTCGGCGGTCCCCACGGTGGCGCTCGTGTTCCTGCTGGGGTTCTTCGGGTTCGCGACGAACCCGGCGCTGAACACGCGGGCGTTCGGGATGGTGGACGGTGCGGCGACGCTGGTCGCGGCGGGGAACGTCGCGGCGTTCAACGTCGGGATCACGGTGGGCCCGTGGCTGGGCGGCCTCGCGATCGGCGACGGCGGCGGGTACGCGTCCACCGCGTGGATCGGCGCGGGCCTGGGCGTCCTGGCGCTGGCGGCGGTCGCGCTGGGCCAGGTGCGCCGGGGCGGCGGCGTCACCGAACCGGAGCGGGCGCCCGCCCGGGTCTGATCAGTGGCACGCGCTCGCGGGAAGGCCCCAGAGGGCGCGCCGGCCGGCGTACTCGGCGACCGTCCAGATGCGGTTGGCGCCGCGGTGGCAGGAGAGGTCCTCGGGGCCGTAGGAGATGGTGTGGCGAGTGACGGGGGCCCAGCCGCCGAACAGGCCGGTGCGGGTCACGAGCATCTCGCCGCGCGTGTCGCGGCCGCGGCCCCGGGTGAACCACCAGTAGCCGTTCGTCCGGACGGCGCCCTGGATCTGGTCGTCCGGCATCGGCGCGACCCAGTTCGCGTGAGCGACGCCGCCGGACGACACCGGGCCGGTGCCGTCGCGCAGCGGCCAGGTCGCGACGCGGCCGCGCGGCCTCTCGGCCTTGCAGTACTCGCCCGCGATGAGGGCGGGGGGCCAGGAGGTGCGGTCGACGGCGGTCCAGGACGTGCGGAGCGGCCCCTCGCCCCGGCACCCGTTCGACGGCGCGCGGCCCCCGACGTACCGCCAGGTCGCGGTCTGCGGCAGCACGTAGCGGTGGCCGTGCCCGTAGTACGTCCCGCCGTGCAGCCCGACGCGTCCGGGGCGCTTCGTCGAACCCGACCTGCTCGCCCCCAGGTCGTAGATCCGGGTCATGTCGAACACGCGGAAGCCGCGCGTGGTGTCGGCGACGTAGAGCTTGTCGCCGAACCAGGCGATGCCGCCCGCGTGGACGTCGATGTCGCCGAACGTGGCCCGTCCGTCCTTCATGACCGGCCGGACGAGCAGGACGTGCCGGTAGGCGCGCCTGTCGGGGTCGACGAACGTGACGCGGACGCTCTCGCCGCCGTGCCACGACACGAGCATGGGGCGGTCGCCGTTCCAGTTCTCGTCGGCGACGGCGTCGGACACGGTGGTGACGCCCTGCGGGACCCACGTCTTCGTGCGGGAGTCCTTGCGGTCGAAGCAGTACGCGAGGGAGCCGGGCGGCACGGCGGCGGCCCTGCCGCAGCGGTCCCGGCCGAGCTCGCGGGCGCCGGGCGCGCGCAGCACCGCGTCGACGCCGCTGCGCCGGAGGCGGCCGTCGAGGGCGCGGAGGGCGGCGGCGGGGGTCGCGGCGTGGCGCAGCGCCACGCCGTCGGGGTCGGCCGCGGCCGCGCGGGCGGGGGCGTGGACGGCGCCGGGGACGATCGCGGCCAGCGCCGCCAGGGGGATCCCGGCCGCGCGGGCCGTCGTCGCTCGCTGAAAGATCATCACGTTCGGCAACGTAACCGAGGGCGCGGGCGCCGGACGGCGGCGACATCACCATGCAGGGGCAACTTTGGGTGCGTTCGGCATTACCCGGGCACCGGGGTGCGGACGCGGGCGGGCCCGGGGCGCCGCGCGGAGGTCGCGGCGCCCCGGGCCCGCCGGGGAAGGGGACGCGTCAGCGAAGGCGGCACGTCCCGGAGTCGGACGCGGCCGGGTCGCTCTCGGAGGTGCCGGTGAGCCGGAGCCTGGCCTTGCCCTCGGCGTCCGGGCCGGGCTTGGCCCACACCTCGACCCACGTGCTGTGCCGGTCGCGGGCGGCGGCGAGCTCGTTCGGCAGCCGCACCTGCCAGCCGCCGCCGTCCACCGCGGCCTTCAGGCGGAACACGTCGGAGCCGTGGACGCCCGTGCCGCCCTTGCCCCGGTTGTGGACCTCCATCGTGCACTTCAGCCAGCCGCCGGCCTCGCGGCTCGCGTTCGCGGAGTCGACCTTGACGCCGCGCCGCCGCGGGGCCGCGTCGTCCAGGGAGCGGATCCCGACGGTGTACGACAGGACGCCGCTCTCGTCGCGTTCGAGGTCGAGGACGTAGAAGTGCAGGCGGTTCGCCTCATCGACGTACTCGAACTCGCTGCCGGAGTTCGTGCCCGCGTGGAACAGGGCGTCCGAGAGCTGCCGGTAGTCGCCGATCGTCATCATCTTCTTCGTCCCGTCCGGGAGGACGAAGTCGACCTTGTCGATGTCCTGCGGGTTCGCGTCCTTCACCCAGATGAACGGGGCGTCGTCCTCGTCCTTGGTCTTGGCCAGCAGGACGCCGGAGTCGGGGGTGAAGGAGTCCATGCCCATGCGGTCGACGACCTCGACGGTGTAGTTGTCGTAGCCGCCCTCGTCGCACAGCGGGTCGTCCTCGACCTCGCACGCGGGGCTCCTGTCGCCGCCCGCGCCGAACTTGAGGTTGACGCCCGCGAAGGCGTTCTCGCCCGGTTCGGCGGCGCGCGCGGTGATCTTCGCGACGACCGTGCCGCGCGCGGCGAGCGTCTCGCGGTCCATCTGCAGGACCTTGGACGGGTCGACGATGCCCAGTTCGAGCTTGTTGCGCAGCATGTGCTGGGCGCCCATGGACGCGCCGGTCGCCGGGATCGTCCAGCGGGCGTGCGGGCCGCCCGGCCCGTTGAAGCTGCCGCGGCTCAGCATGTCCCACGGGCCGCTGAACGCACGCTGCGGCGGGTCGCCGTACGGGTTGTTGTAGTTGTCGCCGATGCCCAGGATGTGGCTGAACTCGTGCGCGAACACGCCCATGCCGGAGCTCTCGGCCTGCGTGGAGCTGCCCCGGGTGGCGTTCGGCCAGATCGTCGAGCCCGCCTGCCAGGACGTCCAGGGGACGTAGCGGGTGTCGACCCAGTTCGGCAGCTTCGGGTCGCCCGAGCCCCACGGGTCCGGCACCTGCTCCCTCGTGCCGAACTTCATCTCGCCGAACTCCTGCCAGGTGGACGACTCGTCCTGCCCGGCGCTCAGGTAGAACACGAAGTCGAACTGCGCCGCGGTCTGCTCGCCGACGTCGGCGACCCACGCGGCGCGCGCGTCCGTCCGCAGGTCCCGGTTGCAGGTGTCGCCCTCGGGACAGCCGTTGCCCTTCTGCATGCGGGCGTCGATGCCGTACTCGTGGTCCTTCGCCGGCATCTTGTAGGCGCCGAACGCGGTGAGGTCGACCCCGTACCGGCCGCCGGAGTCCTCCATCCAGTACTCGTGGAGGGTGTGGCCGTGGTTGAGCTCCTGCGGCTTGTTCAGGAAGTTCTCGTAGAACCGGGCGACGTCCTCGCGCGGGACGTCCCCGACCAGGTTCGGGTTGCCGAAGACGGACGAGTTCTTCGGCTGCGTGACGACGAACGGCTGGTTCGGGTAGTCGACGAGGACGACCGCGCCCTTGAAGTTCTTGATCGAGCCCTCGCGGGACGGGTCGGCCCACGACGTCCCGGGGACGGACGTGTAGTCGTCCCACGTCATCGTGTCGGGGAGCTCGTAGTTCTGCGGGTCGACGGGCCGCGGGCCGTCGGTCGCGGCGAACGTCCGCGGGGACGGTTCGGGACGCTGCCACGGCTGCGTCTGCGGCCAGTGCCGCATCTGCCACGGGTTCACGGCGGGTTCGGGGCCCGAGGGGCCCGGCTCCGCGGCGGCCGGGGCGGCCGCGAGGCCCGCGAGCAGCGTCGCCGCCGCCACGGGCACCACGAGAGCGTTCTTGGCGCGCATCTCACTCCTGTCGCACGGGGGTACTGCGACGGTAGATACGCGCGGTTCGGGGTCCTATGGAGGACTTAGACGATCTTGTCCGGCCCGTTCTGGCAGGTCGCGCCAGTGATCGAGGGCGCCGGTCTCAGGCTCGGGCGAGGAGATCGCGCTCCGCGACGACGATGCCGTCCTCGTCGCTGTAGAGCCAGTCGCCGGGGCGGAACTCGACGCCGCCGAAGGTCACCGGGACGTCCACGTCCCCGGCGGCGTCCTTGGCGCTCTTGCGCGGGTTCGAGCCGAGCGCCTTCGCGCCGAGGTCGAGCCCGCGCAGCGCGACGACGTCCCGCACCGCGCCGTTGATCACCACGCCGGCCCAGCCGTTCTCCACGGCGGCGGCCGCGATCAGGTCGCCCATCAGCGCGGACGCGAGCGAGCCGCCGCCGTCCACGACGAGCACCCGGCCCTCGCCGGGGCCGTTCAGCAGCTTCTTCACCAGGCCGTTGTCGCGGTGGCACCGGACGGTCGAGACGGGCCCGGCGAACCGCGCGCGGCCCCCGTACTGGCGGAACTGCGTCTCGCAGCTGCGCAGCTCGTCCCCGAAGTCGTCGATGAGGTCAGCGGTCGCGAACTCCATGACCGGCAGCCTACTGTCCGGTAACCGCCTGTGTCCCGGCAGGGTCCGGACGTCCGGACGGCGCGTCGAACGGGTGCCCGATCAGCCGCGACAGGACGATCGACGTCTTCGTCGCGGTGATGTTGTCCTCGCGGCGGAGGCGTTCGAGCGCCTGCTCCAGGTGCTGGATGTCGCGGGCCCGCACGTGGACGAGCGCGCTCGCGTCACCGCTGATCGTGTAGGCCGCGACGACCTCGGGATGGCCGCGGACGCTCGAGTGGATCTCCTCCGGGGACGTCGCGCCGGTGCAGAAGATCTCGATGAACGCCTCGGTCGTCCAGCCGACGGCGGCCGGGTCGACGACGGCGGCGAAGCCGGTGATGACGCCGTCCGCGCGGAGCCGGTCGACGCGCCGCTTCACCGCCGGGGCGGACAGCCCGACCCGGTCGCCGATCTGCGCGTAGGAGGCGCGGCCGTCCTCCAGGAGGCGCGCAACGATTCGACGGTCGATCTCGTCAAGACGCAACAAACAACACCCCCCAAGTCGGTTTTCGTCACTGGTCGGCGGTTGGTCCCGAACATACGCTGTGGAACGGACCGTCGGCCACCCGTCCCGTCCGGTCCTCCCCCTCGGCACCGGGCCCGTCCCGCCCGGTGTTCAGCGTTGCCCCCGGCCCGACCGGCCGGGGCCGAGCCGCGAAGGAGCGTCGTGACGCCGACCGAGAAGCTGCGGGCGCTGTCGGAGGAGCACAGCGCGCACAACTACCATCCGCTGCCGATCGTCATCTCGGACGCCGAGGGCGCGTGGGTGACCGACGTCGAGGGCCGCCGCTACCTGGACATGCTGGCCGCCTACTCGGCCGTCAACTTCGGGCACCGCAACCCGCGGCTCACCGAGGCGGTGCGGCGGCAGCTCGACCGGGTGACGCTGGTCAGCCGGGCCTTCGACCACGACCGGTTCGGCCCGTTCGTCACCGAGCTCGCCGAGCTGTGCGGCAAGGACATGGTCCTGCCGATGAACAGCGGCGCCGAGGCCGTCGAGACCGCGCTGAAGACCGCCCGCAAGTGGGGCTACGAGGTCAAGGGCGTCCCGGCCGACAAGGCGAACATCATCACGTTCGAGGGCAACTTCCACGGCCGGACGACCACGATCATCAGCTTCTCGACCGACCCGGACGCCCGCGACTCCTACGGCCCGTACACGCCCGGCTTCCGCACCGTCCCCTACGGCGACGTCGAGGCCCTCAAGGCGGCGATGGACGCGGAGACCGTCGGCGTGCTGGTCGAGCCGATCCAGGGCGAGGCCGGCGTGAACGTGCCGCCGAGCGGCTTCCTGCGCGCCGTCCGGGAGCTGTGCACGGCGCACGGCGCGCTGATGATCGCCGACGAGATCCAGTCGGGCCTCGGCCGCACCGGCGCCACGTTCGCGGTCGAGCACGAGGACGTCGTCCCGGACGTCTACATCCTCGGCAAGGCGCTCGGCGGCGGCATCATGCCGGTGTCGGCGGTCGTCGCGGACGCGGACGTCCTCGGCGTGTTCAAGCCCGGCCAGCACGGCTCGACGTTCGGCGGCAACCCGCTCGCGTGCGCGATCGGCCGCGAGGTCGTCGCGATGCTGCGGACGGGCGAGTTCCAGGAACGCTCCAGGACGCTCGGCGCCCACATGCACGAGCGGCTCGGCGGGCTGTCCGGCGACGCCGTCCGCGAGGTGCGCGGCCGCGGCCTGTGGGCGGGCGTCGAGCTGCACGGCCAGGCCCGCCCGGTCAGCGAGCGGCTGATGGGACTCGGCGTCCTCGCCAAGGAGACCCACGCCACCACGCTGCGGCTCGCGCCGCCGCTGGTCATCGAGCGCGCCGACCTGGACTGGGCGCTGGACCAGCTCGAGATCGCCCTCAAGGGCTGACCGGCCCGCACCCCCGAACGGGGCCGCCGCCGGTCAACGGCGCCCGGCGGCGGCCCATGTCCTTTCCCACGCCCATCGAAAACCCCGGGATCGGCAAAGAGTCGGCTGCCGCCCGCCTGCCGTGTCGGCGCGCGCGCGGCGTGCGCCTCAGGGTGGCTTCATGCAGCCCATGCCGCCCCAGCAGGACGATCCCGCACAGGGACTCCCCCAGACGGACGACAGCGACGCCGCGGGCACGAACCCGCGCGACCGGCGCCGCCGCCGCATCCTCATCGGCTGCGGCGGCGCGGCGCTCGTCCTGCTGCTGGCCGTCGTCGGCGGCGCGTACGCGCTGCAGCACTCCTACAACGGGCAGGTCGAGCGGGTCGAGGGCGCGCTGCCGACGGCCGGCGACCGTCCGGCCGCCACCGGGCGCGGCGAGAACTGGATGCTGATCGGCTCCGACCGGCGCGACGACATCCCGTCGATGGGCGCCCGCGCGGACGCCATCATGATCGTCCACATGGCGGAGAGCGGCGACCGGGTGTCGGTGGTGGCGATCCCGCGCGACAGCTGGGTGCCGATCCCCGGGCACGGCACGGACAAGATCAACGCGGCGTTCGCCTACGGCGGGCCGCGGCTGCTGATCCGGACGGTGGAGAAGCTCACCGGCGTCCGCATCGACCACTACGCGGCCCTGGACTTCGGCGGCTTCGTGGAGATGACCGACGCGCTCGGCGGCGTCACCGTCACGATCACCGAGGACACCTACGACCCCAAGCACCAGCGGGCGTGGGAGGCGGGCACCCAGCACCTCGACGGGCTCGAGGCCCTCGACTTCGTCCGGCAGCGGGTCAACCTGCCGAACGGCGACCTGGACCGGATCAAGCGCCAGCAGGCGTTCCTGGAGGCGCTCGCGGGCAAGGCGCTCGACACCCGGAACCCCATCAGGATCGACCGGTTCATCCGTGCCGTGACGGGCGCGGTGACCGTGGACGAGACGGTGTCGGCGACGACGCTCCGCAAGCTCGCGACGCGGCTCCTGGACGTCGGCACGCTGGAGTACGTGACCACGCCGGTCGACCGGCCGGCGGCCAGGGGCGAGCAGAGCGTGATCCTCCTCGACCACGCGCGGGCCGCGGAGCTGTTCACGGCCGTCCGCGAGGACCGCATCGGGGAGTACGTCGCCCGCAACGGCGGCTCGAACGCGGTCGACGCCGTCCGCTGACACGCCGTCCGCTGACACGCCGCCCACGGGCCGGACATGTCGGGTTTCTCGGAATCGGTCCCCCGATGCTCTGCGTTGGATTAGTCTGAGCGGACTAATCTGAACGAACCAATGAGGCATCGACCATGTCCAGACCGCTCACACCGCCGGCGCTGACCGTGCTGCGCATGCTGTGCGACGGGCCCATGCACCCGTACGAGATGCAGCAGCGCATCCGCACCTGCCACTACGACGCCGCAGTCAAGATCACGCCCGGCTCGCTCTACCACACCGTCGACCGGCTCGCCGCCGCCGGGCTCATCGAGCCGCTCGAGACGTCCCGCGAGGGCCGCCGTCCCGAGCGCACCGTCTACGCCGTCACCACCACCGGACGGGACGCCGCCCACAACCGGCTCGCGGAGCTGTTCGCCAAGCCGGCCGAGGAGTACCCGTCCCTCGGCACCGCGCTGGCGTTCGCGAACCTGCTCCCGCCGGGCGAGGTCGCCCGGCTGCTGCGCAGCCGCGCCGTGGCCCTGGAGGCGCTGCTCGCCGCGGGCCAGACCGTCTACGACGCGCTGCGCAAGAACGGGCTCGAACGCTACAAGCTGCTCGACCAGGAACTGACGATCACGCGGGTGCGCGGCGAACTCGACCACGTCCGCGCGCTCGTCGACGACCTGGAGTCCGGCCGGATGACCTGGACCGACTCCGACGCGACGAGGGGAACCGAATGAGCAGGTGGCGCGGCAACCCGTGGGCGATCCTGCTCACCCTGTCCCTCGGCTTCTTCATGACGCTGCTCGACCTGACGATCGTGAACATCGCGATCCCGAGCATGATCGACAAGCTGGACGCGTCGCTGGACCAGGTGCTGTGGGTCGTCAACGCCTACATCCTGGTGCTGGCCGTCCTGCTGATCACCGCGGGCCGGCTCGGCGACCTGTGGGGCAAGAAGAACCTGTTCATCGCGGGCGTCGTGGTGTTCACGCTGGCCAGCCTCGTGTGCGGCCTCGCGCAGGACCCGGCGCAGCTCATCGCCGCCCGCGCCGTGCAGGGCCTCGGCGCCGCGCTGCTGATGCCGCAGACGATGTCGATCATCATCAACGTGTTCCCGCCGGAGCGGCGCGGCGCCGCCCTCGGCGTCTGGGGAGCGGTCGCCGGGGTCTCCACGATCGCGGGACCGACCGTCGGCGGGCTCCTGGTCACCAGCCTCGACTGGCGGTGGATCTTCTTCGTGAACCTGCCGATCGGGATCCTGGTGCTGGCGATGGCGATCCCCATCCTGCCCGCGCACACCCCGGGGGTCCGGCACCGGTTCGACGTCCCGGGCGTGCTGCTCGCGTCCGCCGCGCTGTTCTGCCTGGTGTTCGCGCTCACCGAGGGCGAGAAGTTCGGATGGGACGCCCGCATCTGGGGGCTCCTCGCCGCCGGGGCCGTCCTGTTCGCCGTCTTCGTCCTGCACCAGCGGGGACGCCAGGACCGCGAGCCGCTCGTGCCGTTCTCGCTGTTCCGCGACCGCAACTTCACGATCCTGAACCTCGTGGGCGCGGCCGTGTCCGTCGGCATGGTCGGGATGTTCCTGCCGATGACGATCTACATGCAGTCCGTGCTGGAGTTCAGCGCGCTCAAGGCCGGGCTCGTCATGGCGCCGTCGTCGGTCGTGTCGATGCTCCTCGCCCCGTTCGCGGGCCGCCTGTCCGACCGCATCGGCGGCAAGTTCATCCTCATGACCGGCCTCACCCTCTACGCGCTCGGCCTGCTGTGGCTGGTCGCCATCGCGGACGTCGGCACGGACTGGACGGCGTTCATCGCGCCGCTCGTCCTCACCGGGCTCGGCGTCGGCGGCGTGTTCGCGCCCATGGCCACCGAGGCGACCCGCAACGTGCCGCCGCACCTCGCGGGCGCCGCGTCCGGCGTCAACAACACGATCCGGCAGATGGGGTCGGTGCTCGGCGGCGCCGCCGTCGGCGCCGTCATGCAGAACCGGCTCGCCGCCGCCCTGCAGGAGGAGGCGACGCAACGCGCCGCGGCGCTGCCGCCGGACGCCCGCACCGGGTTCGTCGACGGGTTCGCGAACGCCGCCGAGGGCGGCCTCGAGGTCGGCGCCGGCCAGACCGGCGCCCACCAGACGCCCACCGGCCTCCCGCCGGAGGTCGCCGGCCGCGTCCAGGACCTGGCCGCGCAGGTGTTCGGGCACGGGTTCGTCGACGCGCTGCTGCCCACGATGGCCGTGCCCATCGTGATCGTCCTGCTGGGCGCCGCCGCGTGCCTCGGCGTGAAGGGGCACCGCCGCGGCGCCGCGCCCGCCGCGCCGCCCGCGACCGTCCCGGCCGGTCAGTCCAAGGTGCGGTAGGCACCCTCGTAGAAGATCAGCGGGCGCCCGTCCGGATCCGGGACGTCCAGGCCGACGACCTCGCCGACCACGATGGTGTGATCACCGCCGTCGTGGACGGCGTGGGTCCGGCACTCGACCGCCGCCACGGCCCGCGACAGGACCGGCACGCCCGTCGCGGGCCCGCGCGTGTGCGCCCAGCCCAGCAGCTGCCCGTCCAGCGTCCGGCCCCGCGTCGCGAACCACTGCGACGCGTCCCGCATGTCCTCGGGGAGCACCGACACCGCCCACCGGCCCGTCTCCAGCACCACGTCGTGGAACCGCGCGAGCTTCTCCGCGCAGAACATCACCAGCAGCGGATCCAGCGACACCGACGTGAACGCGTTCACGGTCATCGCGTGATCGACGCCGTCCGCGGACACCGTCGTCACGATCGCCACGCCGGTCGCGAACCGGCCCACCACACCACGGAACAGCGCCGGATCGACGCGTTCGCCAGTTTCGTCGCCCACAGCGTCAGCACCCTACCCGCGGGTACCGTCGGCGCCCCTCAGCAGCCACTGCCCGGACCGTCCGGACGCCGGGACGCGCATCACCCCGAGCACCCCCGCCAGCAGGCCCCCCATGAGGTACACGTGGCCCGCGACCGTCTGCGGCAGCACCACATCGCCCCCCGGACGCAGCACCGAGACCACGAACACCGCGACGAGCCACAGGAGCGCGGGGATCACCGCGCCCGTCCGTCCGCCCATCCCCCAGCCCGCGAGCCGCACCAGCGCGAACAGCACCGCCACGAGGACGAGCGCCGCGACCGGGACCTCGCGCACCGTCCAGTCCTGGACGAACGAACCGGCGAGCCCGTACACCGCGCCGAGCACGGCGAGCATCACGTACGCGAGGCCCGACACGACCGCCTCGGCCCGCGACTCGATCTCGGTGTCGTCGTTCTTCACGGGCGCCAGCGTATCCAGCGGGTCAGCCCGCCGCGTCCGCGAGCCCGGCGAACAGGTCCTGCTCGCGGCGGCCCGGCCCGAGCGGCCCCGGCTCGCCCGCCTGCAGGATGAAGTACTCGGTGCCGAACGCCTGCTGCCCCAGATTGTTCGACAGCGCGAAGAACGGCCCCACCTGCTCGGGCGCCACCACGATCTGCGTCCGGTGCGCCCGCAGCGCCGCGAGCTTCGCCGGCAGGTGCGCCCGCGCGTCCACGACCGTGGTGACCTGGTCGTCCGGGACGCCCGACCCCAGCTCGTCGAGGCCCGCCACGCGCGCGAACGGCAGCCGCGCCTCCCGCATCACCGCGATCGCCCGCGCCAGCACCGTGCGCGGCGTCGCGTACGCGTAGAACTTCGCGGCCCGCCACGGTTCGGCGCCGTCCTCGTGCGCCGGGTCGGCCGCCAGCTCGAACGCCCGCCACGCCACCCGGTGCGCCTGGATGTGGTCCGGGTGCCCGTAGTTGCCGCGCTCGTCGTAGGTGACGATCACGTGCGGCCGGACCTCCCGGACGATCTTCGCGAGTTCGGCGCCGGCCACGTCCACGTCCGCGCGCCAGAAACTCCGCGGGTGGTCGTTCGCCGCGGTGCCCATCATCCCCGAGTCGCGCCACCGCCCCGGCCCGCCCAGGTACCGGTGGTCGCGCACCCCGAGCGCCGCGCACGCCTCCGCGAGCTCCCCGATCCGGTACTCGCCGAGGCGATCCTCCTTGTCGGGCGCCAGATGGCGCAGGTCCTCCGGGATCACCTCGCCCTCCTCGCCGAGCGTGCAGGTGACGAGACAGACGTGGGCGCCCTCGGCGGCGTATTTGGCCATGGTCGCCCCGGTCCCGATGGACTCGTCGTCCGGATGGGCATGGACGAACAGGATCCGCGGCTCCTTCATGGGTAACGAGCCTACTCAGCCCGCGCCCCACCGGCGATGACCGCCCTCCGTTGGACCCGGAATCCACCGGCCGCCGCGCCCCGGGCCCGCTCCCGCGCCCCCGCAGAACGCCGAACCCCGCCCGGCACGAGCCGGACGGGGTTCCATGCGCTCTGCTCCACGGCTGGAGATCAGGGGGCGGGGACGCCTCCACCGCCTCCACCGCCGCCGCCACCACCGGTTCCGCCGGTGGGCGTGGTGCCGCCCGTGGGCGTGGTGCCGCCCGTGGGCGTGGTGCCGTCGTCGCCGCCGTCATCGCCGCCGCCGTCGTCACCGCCACCGCCGCCGCCGGGACCGCCGCCACCGCCGCCGGTGCCGCCGCTGGGCGGCGGGGCCTCGGAGGTCGGCGGGGCCTCGGACGTCGGCGGGGCCTCGGACGTCCGGGGCGCCTCCGTGGTCGGCTCCTCGCTGAAGGTCGGCTCCTCCTGCGTCGGCTCCTCGCTGGTCGGCGTCTCGGACGTCGACTGGGACGTCTCGATCGTCGGGAGGTTCGACTCGCCGTCGCCGCCGCTGCGGCTCGCCATGAAGACGCCCACGATGACGGCGAGCATCGCGATGACGGCGACGCCCGCGATGATCGGAGCCTTGGAGCGGCGCTCGGGCTCGAAGTCGTCGTAGTCGTCGTAGCGCGGGCCGCCGCGGTGCGCGCCGGTATAGCCGCGCGCGGGCGGGAGGGCGCCGTCGTAGTCGGCGGGCGAGACGCGCTGGGTGCCCATCGCGCCCATGCCCGCGACGCCCATCCCGGCGGCGAGGGTGGAGCCCTCGGCGAGCATCGACGTCGCCTGCGTCGGGTCGTCCATGCGGGTCTGGCCCGGCGCCATCGGGGCGTTCGGGTTCGCGCCGCCGATGAGGGTCATCATCAGCTGCTGGGCCGTCGGACGCTGCGTGGGCTCCTTGGCCAGGCACGCGGAGATCATCGGATGCAGGTCCTGCGGGACGCCCTCGAGCGACGGGGGCTCGTGCATGACCCGGTTGATGACCGCGACGACCGTGTCGTCGCCGAACGGGGGGCGCCCGGTGGCGGCGAACACCATCGTGGTGGCCCACGCCCAGACGTCCACGGCCTCGGTGAGGGTCGCGCCCGCGACCTGCTCGGGGGCCATGTAGGACGGGGTGCCGATCGCCTTCGTGGCGTTCGTCTGGCCGGTGTCGAGGGCCCGCGCGATGCCGAAGTCGATCACGCGGGGGCCGTCCGGCGCCATGATGACGTTGTGCGGCTTGAAGTCGCGGTGGACGATCCCGGCCTGGTGGATCGCGGTGAGCGCGGTGAGCGTGCCGATCGCGAGCCGTTCGAGCGCGGCGCCGGTGATGGGGCCGCTCTCGGTCACCTGCTTGTACAGGGACGGGCCGGGCACGTACTCGCTCGCGATGTACGGCTGGTCGCCCGCGACGTCGGCCTCGAGCACCTGCGCGGTGCAGAACCGCGCGACCTGCTTGGCGGCCTGGGCCTCGCGGACGAACCGGTTCCGGGCCGAGGCGTCCGCGGCCAGATCGGTCCGCAGCAGCTTGATCGCGGCCTGGCTTCCCGAGGCGTCGACGCCGAGGTAGACGACCCCCTGGCCGCCCTCGCCGAGGCGCTGGACCACCTCGTACGAGCCCAGCCGCCGGGGATCCCCCGGCTGCAGCTCCGACATTGACCTCTCCTCACCGCCCGCGACGACAACAAGTGCTTGGGGAAGCTTTGAGCTTACGCGAGCGCGGACCCGGGCAGGGGTCGTTAACCGCCCACGAGGCGACGACCCGTGATCATAGGGGTGCGCGGGCCCGCGCGCCGTACTTCTCCAACGATCAGGCTGGCAGACTCGATTCCCATGAGCATCAGCTATCCGCGGCAGAGCGCCCGCACCCGACGGTTCTCCCTCGGCGTCCCGCGCGCCTTCCAGATCGCGCCGGACGAGTCGCGCGTGGTCTTCCTGCGCACCCGCGCGGGCGACGATCCCGTCACCTGCCTGTGGACGCTGGACGCGGCGACGGGCGAGGAGCGGCTCGTCGCCGACCCCGCCGCGCTGGACGTGCCCGGTGAGGAGGACCTGCCCGCGGAGGAGCGGGCGCGCCGGGAGCGGGCCCGCGAGCAGGCCGGGGGCATCGTCGGGTACGCCGTCGACCGGGACGTGCGGCGGGCGGTGTTCACGCTCGGCGGGCAGCTGTACGTCGCCGACCTGGTGAGCGGCGAGGTGCGGGAGCTGCCGGCGACGACGCCGGTGTTCGACCCGCGGCCCGACCCGGCCGGGCGGCGCGTCGCGTACGTGTCGGGCCGCACCCTGCGGGTGATCGAGATGGACGGGAGCGACGACCGCGCGCTCGTCCGCCCGGAGTCGGAGCAGGTGTCGTACGGGCTCGCCGAGTTCGTCGCGGCCGAGGAGATGGGCCGGATGCGCGGCCACTGGTGGTCACCGGACGGCGGGACGGTGCTGGCGGCGCGGGTGGACGAGACGCCCGTGCAGCGCTGGCACATCGCCGACCCGGCGAACCCGGACGCGGCGCCCGCGGAGATCGCCTACCCGGCCGCGGGGACGCCGAACGCGCTGGTCTCGCTGGTGCTGCTGAAGGTGGACGGCGGGCGGCTGGCGGTCGCGTGGGACCGCGGCGAGTTCCCGTACGTGGTGAACGCGGCGTGGGACAAGCACGGCCTGCTGATCGTGGTGCAGCCGCGCGACCAGCGGTCCCAGCGGGTGCTGCGGGTCGACCCGTCCAACGGGGAGACGTCGCTGCTGCACAACGAGCACGACCCGGTGTGGACGGAGATCGTGCCGGGGCTGCCCGCGCGGACCGGCGCCGGGGAGCTCGTGTGGGTCACCGAGGACCGGACGACCGACACGCGGCGGATCACGATCGGCGGGGAGCCGGTGACGCCGGGCGGGCTGCAGGTGCGGTCGGTCCTCGGGGTGGAGGGCGACTCGATCCTGTTCACCGCGTCGGAGGAGCCCACGGAGGTCCACCTCTACTCCCTCGACGGCGGCGATGTGACGAAAATCACAGAGGGTCAGGGGGTTTTCGGGGGCGTCAGGTCCGGTGCGGTGACCGTCGTGACGGGCGCGCGGCTGGACCGGCCGGGGTCGGAGATCGAGGTCCGCGGCCCCGCCGGGACGCACCCGATCGCGTCGTTCGCCGAGACGCCGGTGATCACGCCGCGGGTCGAGCTGATCCGCGCCGGGGACCGGCAGATCCGGACGGCGGTGCTGCTGCCGACCGGGTGGGAGCCCGGCCACGGCCGGCTGCCCGTCCTGATGGACCCCTACGGCGGCCCCCACGCGCAGCGCGTCGTGGCGGTTCGGCGGGCGTACTGCGAGGCGCAGTGGCTCGCCGACCAGGGCTTCGCCGTCGTCGTCGCGGACGGCCGCGGGACGCCCGGCCGCGGGCCCGCGTGGGAGCGCGCGGTGCGCGGCGACTTCGTCGAGCCCGTCCTGGAGGACCAGATCGCCGCGCTGATCGAGGCGGCGCGGCTGCACCCGGCCGCGTTCGACCTCGACCGGGTCGGCGTCCGCGGCTGGTCGTTCGGCGGGTGGCTCGCGGGCCTGGCCGTCCTCAAGCGCCCGGACGTCTTCCACGCGGGCATCGCGGGCGCGCCCGTCACCGACTGGAGGCTGTACGACACCCACTACACCGAGCGCTACCTGGGCCACCCCGACGAGGAGCCGGAGAACTACGCGGCGAACTCCCTCGTCGAGATGGCCGGGAAGCTGGAGCGCCCGCTGATGATCATCCACGGGCTCGCGGACGACAACGTGGTCGCGGCGCACACGCTGCGGCTGTCGTCGGCGCTCCTCGCGGCGGGCCGCCCGCACACGGTGCTCCCCCTGTCGGGCGTCACGCACATGACCCCGCAGGAGGTCGTCGCGGAGAACCTCCTGCACCTCCAGGTCGACTGGCTCAAGAACGCCCTGGCGAAGTAAACGCTCAGGAGCTGTGCCAGGACGCCCACAGGGCGGCGTAGGACCCGTTCTGTGCGAGCAGCTCGTCGTGGGTTCCGAGCTCGCTGATGCGCCCGTCCTCCACCACCGCGACACGATCGGCGTCGTGCGCGGTGTGGAGGCGGTGCGCGATCGCCACGACCGTCCGCCCGTCCAGCGCCGCCGCCAGCGACCGCTCCAGGCGGCGGGCCGCGCGCGGGTCGAGCAGCGACGTCGCCTCGTCCAGGACGAGCGTGTGCGGGTCCGCGAGCACCAGCCGGGCCAGCGCGAGCTGCTGCGCCTGCGCCGGGGACGGCGCCGCGTCGCCCGCACCGACCTCGGCGTCCAGGTCCGGGCCGTCCCACTCGACGGCCGCCAGGACGCGCCGCAGGTCGTCGTCGGACGCGTCCGGGCGGGCCATCGCGAGGTTGTCGCGCAGCGTCCCGCGGAACACGTGCTGCTCCTGCGTCACCAGCGCGACGTGCCCGCGCAGGTCGTCCAGGGGCAGCCCGACCAGCGGGACGCCGCCGACCGCGACCTCCCCGGTGCGGGGGCCGTCGATCCCGGCGAGCAGCCGCCCCAGCGTCGACTTCCCCGCGCCGCTCGGCCCGACCACCGCCAGCCGCTCCCCCGGCCGCAGCTCCAGGTCCACGCCGTGCAGGACGTCCCGCCCGCCCCGGTACGCGTACCGGACGTCGCGCGCCGTGATCCGCTCGCCGGCCGGCTCGCGGCCGTCCGGCGCCCGGTCCGGCGGGACGTCGCCCACGCCGAGCACTCGCGCCAGCGACGCGCCGCCGAGCTGCAGCTCGTCCAGCCACGACAGCAGCGTCTCCACCGGCCCGCTCAGCTGCTGCACGTACAGCGTCGCCGCCGTGACCTGCGCGAGCGTCGCGTGGCCGTTGATGTACAGCAGGCCGCCGCCGAGCAGCGTCGCCGCGACCGGCAGCACGAACCCGAGCTCGATCACCGGGAACAGCACCGTCCGCAGCCGCAGCGTGTACCGCTCGACCTCGAACGCCGCGGCGATGTCGGCGTCCCCCCGCTCGCGCCGCCGCTCCGCCAGCCCCAGCGCCTCGACCGTCCGCGCCCCGTGCACCGTCTCGGCGAGCCCGTCGGTGATCCGCGCGTACGCCGCGTTCTCCCGCAGGTAGCCCGCGTGGGCGCGCGGCAGGTACCAGCGGGTCACCGCCCACAGGAGCGGCACCGACACCAGGCACGGCAGCGCGACCAGCGGACCGTTCAGCACCAGCGCGCCCGCCGTCAGCGTCACGATGACGACGGCGATCAGCGTCTCGGGCATCGCGTACCGGACGGACGTCGCGAGCGTGTCGACGTCGCGCGACGCGCGGGTCACCAGGTCGCCGGTGCCGGCGCGCTCCACCGTCGACAGCGGCAGCCGCAGCACCCGCCGGACGAACTCCTCGCGCAACTGCGCGAGGACCCGCTCGCCGAGCTTCGCCGACTGCAGGTGCGCGTACCGCAGCAGCACCCCCTGGACGATCACGAACACGGCGATCGCGATCCCCGCGGTGTCGACGTCCGCGCGCCCGTCCGCGACGTCCTCGACGAGGCCGCCCAGCAGGCGCGGCGCGACGAGCCCGGCCGCCGCCGCGAGCGCGTGCAGCGCCAGCGCGCCCGCGAGCGCCCGCGGATGCCGCAGCACCAGCCGCCGCGCGTACGCCCGCACCTGCGCGGGCGACGCCACCGGCAGGATCTCCGCACTCACGACCGCACCCCTTCTCCCGCGGCCTCGTCCGCGACCCCGTCCGCGACCTCGTCCGCGACCTCGTCCGCGACCTCGTCCGCGACCCCGCCGCGCACCGCCCGCGCGTCCGCTTCGTCTGCACGCTCCGCCCGGTTTGCCGCCCGGTTTGCGCGCTTTGCATCGTCCGCGCCGTTCGCGACGTCCAAATGGTCCGCGCTTTCACCGAGGTCCACGCCACCCGCACGGTCCGCCGCGAGGTCGACCCCGGAGCGGGCTGCCCCGGCCCGATCCGCTTGGTCCACGCCATCCGTGTCCGCCGCGCCTTCGGGGGCGTCCGGGGCGGGGTGGGGGGCGGTGTCGTTGGCCTCGCCTCGGGTGACCGTGGCGGCGTAGCGCGGGTCGGTGTCGAGGAGGTCGCGGTGCGTGCCCTCGGCGACGACGCGTCCGTCCAGGACGAACGCGACGTGCGCGGCGCGGTCGAGCATCAGCGGGCTCGTGGTGCACACCACGGTGGTGCGGCCCGCGCGCGCTTGGGCGAGGCGGTCGGCGATGCGTGCTTCGGTGTGCGCGTCCACCGCACTGGTGGGCTCGACGAGGACGAGCACCTCCGGGTCGGCGGCGAGCGCGCGCGCAAGTCGGAGGCGCTGCTGCTGCCCGCCCGAGAACTCGCGGCCCGCCTCGGCGACGTGCGCGTCCGGGCCGGACGCCGCGACGATGTCGGTCGCGCTCGCGGCCCACAGCGCGGGCTCCAGGTCGACGGGGCCGCGCGCCGGGGTGAGCGCCTCGGTCAGCGTCCCGGCGAACAGCCGGTCCTCGTTGACCGCGACCACGATCCGGTCGCGCAGGCCGCCGAGGCGGTGCAGCGGCACGCCGCCGGCGTCGACGCGGCCGGGGGCGTAGCCGCCGAGCCGGTCCGCGATCGCGCGGGCGTCCTCCGGGCGGGCCGCCGCGATCGCGGTGAGCCGTCCGGGACGCACGACCAGGCCCGAGTCGACGTCCGTGAGCGCGCCGACCCGCGCGGCCGGGCCGTCCCCGGTCGCGCGCTCGGGGGCGATGTCGAGGAGGCGCACCACCCGCTCCGCCGCGACCAGGCCCCGGGTGATCTTCCCCGCGGCCTCGCCGAGGGTCTGCAGCGGGGTGATGAGGAAGACGGCGTAGCCGTAGAACGCGACGAGCTGGCCCGCGGAGATCGTCCCCTGCACGGCGAACCGGGCGCCGACCCACGTCACGAGCGCGATCAGCAGGCCGGGCAGCAGCACCTCGGCGCCGCTCAGCCGGGACTCGGCGCGGGCGGCCGCCACCCCGGCGGCGCGGACCCGCGCGGACTCGGCGGCGTAGCGGCCGGCGAACAGCTCCTCCCCGCCGACGCCGCGCAGCACGCGCAGCCCCGCGACGAGGTCGGTCGCACGGGTGTTGAGCTCCCCGACCCGCTCCCGGTGCGCCTCCTCGCGCTCCCGGAACGGCCGCAGCAGCGGCGCCGCGAGGACGAGGATCAACGGGACGCCGACGAGGACGATCAGGCCGAGCGGCGGCGAGATCGTCAGCAGGATCGCGGCGACGGCGACGATCGCGACGACCGCGCCGCTGCCGCGCGAGACGATGTCCAGGACGTCCCCGATGCCGACCACGTCCGACATGCCGATGCTGACGACCTCCCCGGCGCTCATCCGCTTGTGCAGCGTCGCGCCCAGCCGCGTCGCGTGCCGGGTGACGAGCTGGATCGTCCGGTAGGCGGCGGCCAGCCAGTTGGCGACGGCGAACCGGTGGCGGACGCCGCCCGCGGCGGCCTGGCACGCCCCGACGAGGACCAGGACGCCCGACCACGCGGCGAGCGTCCCGGCGTCCCGCGCGGTCATGGCGTCCACGGCCCGGCCCAGCACCGCGGGGATCAGCACGTAGCCGAGCATCCAGAGGACGCCGAGGGCCGCGCCGGCGGACGCGGTGCGCCACTGCGCGCGCAGCAGCCACAGGAGATATCGGGCGGGAGACCGGTGATCGGGATTGCCTGGATCTTTCTCCGGCAATGGCTTCACGACCGCAGGCTATGCAGGTCGCGGGCGGGGAATCGACTGATTTTCCGGCCGCGCGCCCCGACGCGCACCGTGCGTCACCTGGTAAGGAGACGCTAAGCTCTCACCGTACGGAGCGGGCTTCCCCAGCGCTCCATGAGCCGGGACCCTGGCGGTTAGGCAAATGCCACCACCCCGGTGCGGCCGTCCGTCCGCGCGGTGAGCGCGCGGCATGCGGAGCCGTCCTGACGTTGCCTGTGCCCGTCGCCGGCCCTAACTCTTGGAAGCTTTGTGAGCACCATCAGCCACCAGACGCGTCCCCCCGCCTCGGGAACCGAGGAGCGGGTGGACCTCCTCCTCATCGACGGCGCCCCCTCCGACGTCCTCATGGTCGAGAAGATGCTCGCCGACAGCGGCCTGGACGCCGACATCGCCGTCGCCGCCGACCTGGCCGCCGCCCGCCGCGCCCTCACCCGGCGGACGCAGTGCATCATCGTGGACCTGTCCGCGCCCGGCATCGACGACCGGATGGCGGGCCTGCGGGAGGTCCTGGAAATGTCCGGCACCGCCGCCGTCGTGGTGCTGACCGGCCTGGACGACGCGCACCTCGGGGTGCGGGCCGTCGCCGCGGGCGCCGAGGACTACCTGGTCAAGCAGGAGGTGGACGGGCCGCTGCTGGCGCGCGCCGTCCGGTACTCGATAGAGCGCAAGCGCGCCGAGGAGACCGAGCGGCGCCTCGTGGAGGCGCGGATCCTGCGGCGCGAGAACGCGCGGCTAGAGCGCGGGCTGCTGCCCGTCCCGCTGATCGACGACCCGTCGCTGCGGCACCACACCCGCTACCGGCCGGGGCGGCGGCGCGCACTGCTCGGCGGCGACTTCTACGACACCGTGCAGACCGAGGGCGGCGCCGTCCACCTGATGATCGGGGACGTCTGCGGGCACGGGCCGGACGAGGCGGCGCTCGGCGTGCAGCTGCGGATGGCGTGGCGGACGCTCGTCCTGGCGGGGCACACCGGGGAGCAGCTGCTCGGCACCCTCGACAGCGTCCTCGGGCACGAGCGGCGCAACGAGGAGATCTTCACGACCCTCTGCATGATCACGATCGCGCCGTCCCGGCGGACCGCGCGGATGCACCTGGCCGGGCACCCGGCGCCGCTGCTGTTCCGCGAGGGCCCGAACGGTTCGTACGACGTGTCGGCGCTGCCTGACTACGCGCACGGCCCGGCGCTCGGGCTGATCCCGGGCGCCGAGTGGCCGACGACGGAGATCGACCTCGGCGAGTCGTGGGGGCTGATGCTCTACACCGACGGGCTGATCGAGGGCCGGATCGGCGCGGGCCCCGACCGGCTCGGCACCGACGGCCTGGTGAAGCTCGCGCACGCGGCGCGCGGGACGGGCGCGACCGGCCGCGCGCTGATCGACGAGCTCGTCTCCGAGGTCGAGCACCTCAACGAGGACGCGCTCACCGACGACCTCGCCGTCCTGCTGCTATCGCGCCAGGTGTGACCCACGGGACGGACGGCAACGGGACGAACCGGCCCGTTCGCGGGTTCGGGCGGCTGACCAGGGCGTTCGAGTGACCGTCAATGTCATGTTGGTCACTGTGAGGCAGAGTTCCCGAACCCCCTGTGAAGTCCCTCACCCCGGGACGTCCGGTGGAACGCGAGAACCCCCTGTTCTGCTCGGTCGATAGTCCTGGGCTATCGAAATGAGTGCGCTGATGACTTGGAGCTCTGCACCGAGTCGGACATACCGTGCGCCCGTGGCTATAGCGATACCTGCGTTCTACCGGTCGACCGTCGGCAAGAAGGCCGTCATGGCCGTGACCGGCGGCATCCTCGTGCTGTTCCTGATCGCGCACATGGTCGGGAACCTGAAGATCTTCTTCGGCGCGGAGGACTTCAACCACTACGCGCACTGGCTGCGCACGATCGGTGAGCCCGCCGTCCCGTACCGGACGGTGCTGACGGCCCTCGAGGTCGTCCTGCTGCTCGCGGTGATCCTGCACATGTGGTCGGCGGTGTCGCTGGCCCGCCGCGCGCGCGCCGCCCGTCCCGTCAAGTACGAGTCGAAGAAGAAGAGCCACGCGCAGGGCTACGCCACCCACACGATGCGCTACGGCGGGATCATCATCGCGATCTACGTCGTCTGGCACCTGCTGGACCTGACGTTCTTCGTCGTGAACCCGCTCGGCGCCGACGACACCCCGTACGACCGGATGATCGCGGACTTCGACCCGTCCCGCTGGTACATCACCGTCTGGTACATCTTCGCGGTCCTGCTGGTCGGCCTGCACCTGCACCACGGCATCTGGAGCGCGTTCCAGACCCTCGGCCTGCGCACCCCGCGCAGCCACAACCTCCTGCGGGGCCTCGCCATCGCCGTCTCCGCCGTGGTGACGATCGGCTTCATCTCCGTCCCCGTCTCCATCACCTTCGGATGGGTGAGCTGAACATGAGCGACGACCTTTACGAGATCGGCGACCCGATCGTCGACGGCAAGGTGCCCGCCGGCCCGATCGAGGACCGCTGGACCACGCGCAAGTTCGAGGCCAAGCAGATCAACCCGGCCAACAAGCGCAAGAAGAAGATCATCATCATCGGCACCGGGCTGGCCGGCGGGTCCGCCGGCGCCACGCTCGGCGAGGCCGGCTACCACGTCCAGCAGTTCTGCTTCCAGGACAGCCCGCGCCGCGCCCACTCCATCGCCGCGCAGGGCGGGATCAACGCCGCCAAGAACTACCGCAACGACGGCGACAGCGTGTACCGGCTGTTCTACGAGACGGTCAAGGGCGGCGACTTCCGGTCCCGCGAGTCGAACGTGTACCGGCTCGCCGACATCTCCCGGAACATCATCGACCAGTGCGTCGCGCAGGGCGTCCCGTTCGCCCGCGAGTACGGCGGCCTGCTCGACAACCGCTCGTTCGGCGGCACCCAGGTGTCCCGGACGTTCTACGCCCGCGGCCAGACGGGGCAGCAGCTCCTCCTCGGCGCCTACCAGGCGCTGATGCGGCAGGTCGAGATCGGGAACGTCGAGCTGTTCCCACGCCACGAGATGCTCGACCTGATCATGGAGGACGGGCGCGCCCGCGGCGTCGTCGTCCGGAACCTGATCAACGGCGAGATCAAGCACTACACCGCGGACGCGGTCGTGCTGGCGTCCGGCGGCTACGGCAACGTGTACTTCCTGTCCACGAACGCGATGGGCTCGAACGTCACCGCGTCGTGGCGGGCGCACCGGCACGGCGCCCTGTTCGCCAACCCGTGCTACACGCAGATCCACCCGACCTGCATCCCGGTCAGCGGCGACCACCAGTCGAAGCTGACGCTGATGTCGGAGTCGCTGCGCAACGACGGCCGCGTCTGGGTGCCGAAGAAGGCGAAGGACGAGCGCCGTCCCGCCGACATCCCCGAGGACGAGCGCGACTACTACCTCGAGCGCATCTACCCCTCGTTCGGGAACCTGGTCCCCCGCGACATCGCGTCCCGCGCCGCGAAGAACGTCTGCGACGAGGGCCGCGGCGTCGGCCCCGGCGGGCTCGGCGTCTACCTCGACTTCGCCGACGCGATCGAGCGGCTCGGCCGCGACAAGGTCGAGGCGAAGTACGGGAACCTGTTCGAGATGTACGAGCGGATCACGGGCGAGAACCCGTACGAGACGCCGATGCGCATCTACCCGGCCGTGCACTACACCATGGGCGGCCTGTGGGTCGACTACGACCTCGAGTCCACGATCCCCGGCCTGTTCGTGATCGGCGAGGCGAACTTCTCCGACCACGGCGCGAACCGCCTCGGCGCGTCCGCCCTCATGCAGGGCCTCGCCGACGGCTACTTCGTGCTGCCGGCCACGATCAACGACTACATCGCCAAGAACGCCCTGCCCCCGGCGTCCGACACCGCGATCGCCGAGGCGGAGGAGCGCGTCAAGAGCCAGATCGACAAGCTGCTGTCGATCGACGGCGACCGCTCCGTCGACTCCTTCCACCGCGAGCTCGGCCACATCATGTGGGAGTACTGCGGCATGGAGCGCACCGAGGAGGGCCTGCGCAAGGCGCTCGAGCTCATCCCGGCGCTGCGCGAGGAGTTCTGGACGCGCGTCAAGGTCACCGGCAAGGGCGAGGAGCTCAACCAGCAGCTCGAGAAGGCCGGCCGCGTCGCCGACTTCCTCGAACTGGGCGAGCTGATGGTGATCGACGCCCTGCACCGCACCGAGTCCTGCGGCGGCCACTTCCGCGCCGAGAGCCAGGACGAGGAGGGCGAGGCCAAGCGCGACGACGACAACTTCGGCTACGTCGCCGCCTGGGAGTGGCAGGGCGAGGGCGCCAAGCCCGTCCTGCACAAGGAGACCCTCAACTTCGAATACGTCAAGCCGACGCAGAGGTCGTACAAGTAACCATGAAGCTCACACTGCGCGTCTGGCGCCAGAGCGGCCCCCAGGACAAGGGCAAGATGGTCGAGTACAAGCTCGACGACATCTCCCCCGACGCCTCGTTCCTGGAGATGCTCGACGTCCTCAACGAGAAGCTCATCGCCGACGGGGCCGAGCCCGTCGCGTTCGACCACGACTGCCGCGAGGGCATCTGCGGCATGTGCTCGCTGGTCATCAACGGCACGCCGCACGGCCCCGAGCGGAACACCACGACGTGCCAGCTGCACATGCGCAAGTTCAAGGACGGCGAGGTCATCGACGTCGAGCCGTGGCGCGCCAAGGCGTTCCCGGTCGTCAAGGACCTGGTCGTCGACCGCTCCGCGTTCGACCGGATCATCCAGTCCGGCGGGTACATCACCGCGCCGACCGGCACCGCGCCCGAGGCCCACTCGACGCCCGTCCCGAAGCCGGACGCCGACGCCGCGTTCGAGGCCGCCGAGTGCATCGGCTGCGGCGCGTGCGTCGCGGCCTGCCCGAACGGCTCGGCCGCGCTGTTCCTCGGCGCGAAGATCACCCACCTGGGCCTCATGCCGCAGGGCCAGCCGGAGCGCTGGGACCGGGCCGTCTCCATGCTCGACACCCACGACTCCGAGGGCTTCGGCGGCTGCACCAACACCGGCGAGTGCACCGTCGCCTGCCCGAAGGGCATCGGCCTGGACGTCATCGGGCGCCTCAACGGCGACTACCTGAAGGCGTCCGCGGGCGGCAAGAAGAAGTAGCCGCCCCCCTGACAGGGCCCCGTCCGGCCGCGGCAACCGGACGGGGTCTCGTCAGTCGTGGACGAGGGTTTCGACGCCTTCGGGGAGGCTGCCGGCCAGGCCGGCCTCGACGAGGAACGTTTCGAGGGTGTCCTGGAAGGCGCGGGCGGCGTGCGTCAACTCGACGTCCTTGCGGTGCGCGAGCGCGATCGTCCGCAGCAGGCCCTCGCCGTGGTGGCCGCGGCGGGCCGCCTCGTCCAGGACGAGCGGCGTGCCCCGCAGGCCCGGCCGTCCGGCCAGCACCATGCTCGGCACGACCGCGATGCCCAGCCCCACCTCGACGAACCGCAGCACCGCGTCCATCTCCCCGCCCTCGACCGCGAACCGGGGCTCGAACCCGGCCGCGCGGCACGCGCCGATCGTCGCCTCCCGCAGGTCGTAGCCGGGGCGGAACATCACGAGCGGACGGTTCCGCAGGTCGTCGATCCGCAGGAACGAGCGGCGCGGCAGCGGCGTCCGTCCCGCCTGCTCCGCCGGGGACGCCACCACCAGGTACTCGCGCAGTATCGGGGTGGTGTCCAGCGGCGGGTCGCCGTGGAGGGGGAGGATGACCAGGGCCATGTCCAGTTCGCCCCGCGTGAGCTGCCGCACCAGGTCGCGGGAGCCGCCCTCCTCGACGATCAGCTGGATGCCCGGGTAGGCGTCGTGGAAGCGGCGCAGCACGTCGGCGAGCAGCCCCGCGCACAGCGACGGCGTCGCCCCCAGCCGCACCCGACCCCGCCGCAGCCCGGCGAGCTCCTGCACCTCGACCCGCGCCGTCTCGACGTCGGCGAGGATGCGCTTGGCCAGCGGCAGCAGCGCCTCCCCGGCGGGCGTCAGCGTGATGTTGCCCCGGGCCCGGCTGAACAGCGACACGTTCAGCTCGCCCTCCAGCGCGCGGATCTGCTTGCTCAGCGACGGCTGCGCCACGCGCAGGAGCTCCGCGGCCTGCGTGAAGTGCCGGACCTCCGCGACCGCGACGAAATAGGCGAGCTGCTGCAACTGCATCCTGCACAGCGTACGGGGCCGCCCCCCGCGCGCCCGCAGGCGCCTAGCGGATGTGCTCGCGCAGCGCCTGGAGGTCGCGGACGATCAGGCGGCGCCGTCCCGTCTCGATGAGCCCGTGCCCGCGCAGGTGGCGCAGCGCCTTGCTCACCGCCTCGCGGGACGCGCCGACCCAGCCGGCCAGCTCCTCCTGCGACAGGTTCAGCGTGATCCGGACGCTCTCGCCGCCCGGCTGCCCGGACCCGTACGGGACGCCGAACCGCTCGGCGAGCTCCACGAGGCGCTGCGCGACCCGGCCGGTGGCGTCGAACATGCCGAACTCCGCGCGCTTGCGGTCGGCGTCCCGCCACCGCTGGCACAGCATCCGCATGATGATGATCGACACGCGCCCGTTGTCCTCGAGGAACCGCATGAACGCCGCCGACGGGACGGCGAGCGCCCGCACCGGCTCGAGCGCCTCGACGGTCGCCGACCGCGGCAGCCCGTCGATCGCCGCGACCTCGCCGAGCAGCGCGCCCGGCTCCCGCACCGCCAGCAGCGCCTCCCCGCCCTGCTCGCGGTAGGTGAACGCCTTCACCCGTCCCTTCAGCAGGACCGCCACCCACGCGGACCGGTCGCCCTCGACGAACAGCGCCTCCCCGCGCCCGAAGTCCCGGACGTGTCCGTGGTCTTCCAGCTCGGCCCGTTCGGCCGGGGTGAGTTCGGCCAGGAACGAACCCGGTTCGAGGGCGCTCATGCCACCACGCTAAGGCGAACCCCCCGGGACCGGTCCCGGGGAAAGAATCACGAATCCATCACACGTTGTGTGTACTTCTCCCTATTCGTCCCCCTTGCGGGTGCGCCAGGGTGGTGCGCGGTGTGCGCGGCGACGTTCACGGGGAACGGCGATCGGCGGGCGGCGGTGCGGGGGCACGCCGCCCGCCACGCCGCCGCCGGCGTACCGCCGGGGCGCGGCTCGGGGACGGCCGGCACCCGGAGGGGTGAGGGCGCCGGCCGCTCGCCGGGTCAGGCGGAGGGGGTGTCCTGGCCCTTCTTGACGATCCCGAGCTTGGTACCGAGCCAGACCACCGGGTCGTACTTGCGCCCGACGACCCGTTCCTTCATCGGGATGAGCGCGTTGTCGGTGATCTTGATGTGCTCGGGGCAGACCTCGGTGCAGCACTTGGTGATGTTGCAGAAGCCGAGGCCGTGGTCCTGCTGGGCGATCTCGCGGCGGTCGGCCTGGTCGGCCGGGTGCATCTCGAGCTCACCGATCCGCATGAGGTAGCGCGGCCCGGCGAAGTCGGGCTTGTTCTCCTCGTGGTCGCGGATGACGTGGCAGACGTTCTGGCACAGGAAGCACTCGATGCACTTGCGGAACTCCTGCGAGCGCTCGACGTCCACCTGCTGCATGCGCAGCTCGCCCGGCTTCGCGTCGCCGGGATCGAACGACGGGATCTCGCGGGCCTTCTCGTAGTTGAACGAGACGTCGGTGACCAGGTCGCGGATGACCGGGAACGTGCGGACGGGCGTGACCGTGATCGTCTCGTCCGGCTCGAAGGTCGACATGCGGGTCATGCACAGCAGCCGCGGCATGCCGTTGATCTCGGCCGAGCACGAGCCGCACTTGCCGGCCTTGCAGTTCCACCGGACGGCCAGGTCCGGGGCCTGCGTGGCCTGCAGGCGGTGGATGATGTCGAGGACGACCTCGCCCTCGTTCACCTCGACCGTGTAGTCGGTGAGCTCGCCCTCGCCCTCGTCGCCGCGCCAGACGCGGAACTTCGCCTCGTAGCTCATCCGTCGCCCTCCTCGCCGTCGGCCTTCTCGTCCGCCTTGTGGTCGGCCTTGCCGTCCGCCTTGGCCGCGTCCGGGCCGGCCGCGCCCGGCGCGGCGACGTCGGCGGGCAGTTCCTCGGCGGTCAGGTACTTCTTCAGCTCGTCGGTCTCGAACAGGCCGAGCAGGTCCGCGCGCATCGGCGGCATCGGCTGCCGGGTCAGCTCGACGTGCGGGTCGGCCGGGTCGCCCGCCAGGCGGCAGACGAGGTTGACCTTCCGCCATTCCGCCGACATCTGCGGGTAGTCGTCGCGGGTGTGGCCGCCGCGGCTCTCCTGGCGTTCCAGGGCCGCCTTCGCGACGGCCTCGGAGACCAGCAGCATGTTGCGCAGGTCGAGCGCGAGGTGCCAGCCGGGGTGGTAGCCGCGGCCGTCGTGCACGGCGACCGGCTCGACGGACACGCGGGCGACGCGCTCGCGGAGCTTCTGCAGGGCTTCGAGGGCCTGCTGCAGCTCCTCCTCCTTGCGGATGATGCCGACCAGCTCGTTCATCGTGGTCTGCAGCTCGGCGTGGACCGTGTACGGGTTCTCGCCGCCCTCGCGCTCGAACGGGGCGAGGGCCTCGGCGGTGGCGGCGTCCACGATCTCGTCGGAGACGGCCGGACGGGCGTCGAGCGCGTCGACGTACTCGGACGCGCCGAGCCCGGCGCGGCGCCCGAACACCAGCAGGTCCGACAGCGAGTTGCCGCCGAGCCGGTTCGAGCCGTGCATGCCGCCCGCGACCTCGCCGGCGGCGAACAGGCCGGGGACCTTCGCGGCCGCGGTGTCGGGGTCGACCTCGACGCCGCCCATCACGTAGTGGCAGGTCGGTCCGACCTCCATCGGCTCCTTGGTGATGTCGACGTCCGCCAGCTCCTTGAACTGGTGGTGCATCGAGGGGAGCCGCCGGACGATCTCCGCGGCGCCGCCCGGCATCCGGTCGACCACCGTGAGGAACACGCCGCCGTGCGGGGAGCCGCGGCCCGCCTTCACCTCGGAGTTGATCGCGCGGGCGACCTCGTCGCGGGGCAGCAGCTCGGGGGGCCGCCGGTTGTTGTCGGGGTCGTCGTACCAGCGGTCGCCCTCCTCCGGGGAGGTGGCGTACTTGTCCTTGAAGACCTCGGGGATGTAGTTGAACATGAACCGCTCGCCCTCGGAGTTCTTCAGGACGCCGCGGTCGCCGCGCACCGACTCGGTGACGAGGATCCCCTTCACGGACGGCGGCCAGACCATCCCGGTGGGGTGGAACTGGACGAACTCCATGTTCAGCAGCGTCGCGCCAGCCTGCAGGGCGAGCGCGTGGCCGTCCCCCGTGTACTCCCACGAGTTCGACGTGACCTTGAACGCCTTGCCGATGCCGCCGGTGGCGAGGACGACGGCCGGTGCCTCGAACACGACGAACTTGCCCGTCTCGCGGACGTACCCGAACGCGCCGCAGATCCGGTCGCCGTCCTTGAGCAGCCGCGTGATCGTCGTCTCGGCCCACACCTTGAGGCGGGCCTCGTAGTCGCCGTGCTCGGCGCGGTCCTCCTGCTGGAGCGCGACGATCTTCTGCTGGGCCGTGCGGATCAGCTCCAGGCCCGTCCGGTCGCCGACGTGCGCCAGCCGCGGGTACTCGTGCCCGCCGAAGTTCCGCTGGCTGATCTTGCCGTCCTTGGTGCGGTCGAACAGCGCGCCCCACAGCTCGAGCTCCCAGATGCGGTCCGGGGCCTCCTTGGCGTGCAGCTCCGCCATCCGCCAGCTGTTCAGGAACTTCCCGCCGCGCATCGTGTCGCGGAAGTGCACCTGCCAGTTGTCGTTGGCGTTGACGTTGCCCATCGCGGCGGCGGCACCGCCCTCCGCCATGACGGTGTGCGCCTTGCCGAACAGCGACTTGGAGATGATCGCCGTCTTCTTGCCCTGGAGGCGAGCCTCGATCGCCGCGCGCAGCCCGGCGCCGCCGGCACCGATCACCACGACGTCGTACGAGTGCCTCTCGATCTCAGTCATGATTCCTTTGGCCTTCAGTTGATGATGCGCAGGTCGGAGATGGTCTCGCTGGCCACGAGCATCACGTAGACGTCGGCGACGACCAGGGAGCCCAGCGTGATCAGCGCGTACATCCCGTGCCGCTCGTTGATCTTGGAGATCCAGCCCCACATCCGGTACCGCACCGGGTGCTTGGAGAAGTTCTTCAGCCGCCCGCCCACGATGTGCCGGCACGAGTGGCACGACAGCGTGTACAGCCAGAGCAGGATCACGTTCGCCCAGAGGATGACGGTGCCGAGGCCGATGCCGAACCCGCCGCCCTCGCCGTGGAAGGCGCGGATCGCGTCCCAGGTGTTGATGAGGGAGATGAGCACCGCGGCCATCCAGAAGTAGCGGTGCAGGTTCTGCCCGATCAGCGGGAAGCGCCGCTCCCCGGTGTACTTGCCGTGCGGCTCGCGGACGGCGCACGCCTGCGGGGCCGCCCAGAACGACCGGTAGTAGGCCTTGCGGTAGTAGTAGCAGGTCAGCCGGAACAGCAGCAGGAACGGCAGGGAGATCACCGCGAACGGGATCCAGCCGCGGGTGCCGGCCGGGAGGAACGTCCCGAACTCCGCCGCGTCGCCGGTGTGCCCGTTCACCGTCACGTTGTTGCAGATCTCGTTGAAGCACGGCGAGAAGAACGGCGACAGGTAGTGGAACTCCGGGACGAAGAAGGCCGCGCCCCAGAAGGCCCGGATCGTCGCGTACACCACCCACGCCGTGAAGATCACGAAGGTGGTGATCGGATAGAGCCGCCAGTTGTCCTTGCGGAGCGTGCGTTCCTTGATCTGGGCGCGGGATTTGGCCGGCGCCTCCAGTGTGCTCATCGATCGCTCTCCTGAGCCTCGGGTCGTGTGATCCCCGTACCACGGTCTGCGCGCGCCATGCGGCCGTCGCGCCTCGGCCGTGGCCCTGCCGCATGCGGGCGGTGACGCCCCGTACGCGCTTCCAGCGAAGCGACCCTACGCCACCGGTGCGGACCTGTGACATACATAACAGGCGGACCCGCATGTGACCCTGACCACAGACTTTAGCCGTCCGAACGGTCCGCGGACGCGCCGGAGATCCATAAGCAGTCGTTATGGCGAAGGGGAATCGAGACGAGCACGAGAAGGCATGACCGCCCGCTCATCCGCGGGCGGCCGGAACGTTCCCATTTCGTGCTAGAGGAGCCCCGCCCGCAGCACCGTCCGGGCGAAGTGCGCCTCGGCCTCGCTCGTCCGGCCCGTCCCGTACACCCGGAGCGCCTCGGCGAGGTCGGGGTAGCGGTCGGCGAGCAGCGCGGCGGCCGCCTCGATCTCGCCGGCCGACGCGACCTCCCGCAGCAGCGCCTGGACGTCCCGCGCGCCCGCCTCGGCCCGCGTGCGCCCGCGTCCGTCCGGCGTGGGGTCGGGGGCGGGGGCGTCCTCGGCGGCGCGGGGGCCGGCCGGCACGCGGAGCCCGGAGGTGGTCGGCGCGGACTCGGCGCGGATCTCCGCCAGCCGGTCCTTGATCCGGGCGGCCGGGAGGTCGGCGAAGCCGGGGTCGGCGGCCAGTTCCTCGACGGCCGTCAGGCGGTGCAGCACGGCCGGGTTGCTGATCTTCGCGCGCTGGCCCGACATGAGCTGCGACAGCATCGGCGCGGACAGGCCGAGCACGCCCGCCAGGCCCGACTGCGACAGCCCGAGCCGGTCGAGGAGCCGGCGCACCCGCTCCCCCAGCGGCTCGCCGTACCACTCGGCCTGCAGGGCCCGGTTCCGGACGACGGTGTCCTCGGCGGCGCTCAATGCGAAACCCCCTTGACCGTTCGCAAGTGCAAACATTAGATTCTCGTTCGCACGCCCAACGTCTGTGACGACGTCATGGTTCCACGAAAACCATCGTTTGCACATGCGACGACCAGGAGAGGCGGCCCGTCCCATGCGTCCGTTCCACCGTGCCGCGGCCGCCGCGGCCGCGGTCCTGCTGCCGGCCGGCGGACCGGCCGGCTGCGCGATGCTCGACGACGCGGGTCCGTCCCGCGACTCGGCTTCGGGCGCGTCCGGGACCGCGGTCGAGGGCGGCGCCCCGTCCATCGACACCGCGGGCGACGCGATCGTCAAGGCCACGCTCGGGGCGCCGCCGCAGGCGCCGTCGGCCGAGGTCGAGATCGCCGTCATGGGCCTGCGGGTGCGGGGGAGGCTGGCGACGCTGACCGTCCGGATGACCCCGCGGATCCCGCCCGGCGGGCCGGACGACGCGAGCCCGTACGAGCTGAACGGCGGCGAGGGCATCGATCCCGCGCTGATCGACACGGTCGACCTGAAGCGCTACGTCGTCGTCGAGGACTCGCGCGGCCAGGAGATGGCCACCGACGACATCACCACCGACCTCGACAACGGCAAGGCGGGCGCGCTGCAGTTCACCTTCGCCGCCCCGCCGGAGAACGTGAAGGCCGTCGACCTGCAGTTCGGCGGCTGGCCGATGTTCCGCGACATCCCGGTGGAGAGGTGATCGCATGCGCCGCAGAACCGTGATCGCGGGGGTGCTCGCCGTCACCCTCGTAATCCCGTCGGTCGCCGCGGCCGAACCGGACGTGCCGGACGCCGCGGTCGCCGCGTCCGTCCGGGGCATCGACGCGGCCTCCGCCGTCCGCGACATCGACCTGTCGCGCGCGGTCGTGGACCTGGAGCGCGAGGAGAGCGCCGACGGACGGGTGACCGTGCAGATCTCGTCCGACGTCCTGTTCGAGTTCGACAAGGCGGCGCTCACCGCCGAGGCGCGCCGCCACATCGCCGCGCTCGCCGGCCGCATCCGCGGCGCCGGCGGCACCGTCGAGGTCTCCGGGCACACCGACTCGCGCGGCGAGACCGGGTACAACCGCGAACTGTCCCGGCAGCGCGCCGACGCCGTCAAGGCCGAGCTCGCGCGCCACCTGTCCGGCGCCGGCGTCGAGATCACCGCCGAGGGCCGCGGCGAGACCGATCCCGTCGCGCCCAACGAGAAGAACGGCGAGGACAACCCCGAAGGACGCGCGCAGAACCGGCGCGTCGAGATCACCTTCAGCGAGTCGTGAGCCCGATGACGGTGAACGCCGGAGAGAACGTCCGTCCGCCCACATCGACGAGAGGGAACCCGATGCGCCGCTCACCCCGGACGACGGCACGGACGGCGGCCGTGCTCGCCGCCGCACTGCTCACCGCCTGCGCGACACCTGCGTGCTCGGTGCTGGACGACCCCGAGGCGTCCGGCGCGTCCGAGCGCGGGGCCTCCCGCGGCGCCGTCGGCGGCCGCGCCCCGTCCGCCGGGCGCGGCGCGCCCGTCGCGAAGCAGACCTTCACCAGCCCGCTCACCAAGGGCGCGACCGTCGACATCGCGATCATGGGCCTGTCGGTGTCGGGGAAGCTGGCCGTCCTCGACCTGCAGTTCACCCCGAACCTCCCCGAGGGATCCGCCTCGACCTCGGCGTCCCTCTCACAGCTCCACGGGGTCGAGCCGCCCGTCACGCTGCTCGACGGGACGAACCTCAAGCGGTACGTCGTCGTCCGGGACTCGTCCGACTCGGCGCTGCAGAGCGACCTCACCTACACCAGCAGCGACGACGAGCAGCCCGCGGCGCTCCAGTTCACGTTCGCCGCGCCGCCGGAGAACGTGCGGAAGATCGACGTCCAGGTCGGCTCGTGGCCCGCGTTCCGCGGCGTGCCGATCGACCGGTGACGTCCCGTCCCTGAGGCCCCCTTGGAGGAGCCATGCGCGTGCAAGGAGCCCTCGCCGCCGCCCTCGTCCTGCCCCTGGCCCTGGTCGCGGCGTGCGACGGCGGGGACGGCGGCGGCCCCGCCGCGACGGCGGGCACCGAGAAGACGCCGGCGTACACCGGGCCCATGGTCAAGGAGGCGTGGTCGGCGCTCGGCGGCGGCCGGTCGCGCATCGAGGTCAAGGAGGTCGGCCGCCTGCCGGACCGCTCCCTCCTGCGCTTCTATCTGACCAACCCCGGCAAGGAAGCGACCTTCTTCTCGTTCGGGACGTCCGTGGCGGGCTCCGCGTTCGGCAACCTGCACTTCACCCTGGTCGATCCCGTCGGGCACAAGGCGTACACCCCTCTCTACGACGGCGGCGGCCTGACGGTCGGCAGCGAGACCCGCTGGACGTCCGTCCACCCGGGCGTGCGGTACGAGACGGTGCTGGCGTTCCCGCCGCTGCCCGAATCGGTCCGCCGGATCACGGTGATCAGCCCGACGACGGCCGGGGAGTTCACCGGCGTGCCCGTGGTGACGGGCGGCCCGAAGCTCCCCGCCGCCCCCGCCGTCCCCGACGGGCTCACGGCTCCGGGGGCCGGGACCACGGTGTCGTTCCCGATGCGGAACCCCACCGGGGAGACCTCCGGCGGGACGCACGACCTCTACTCGCTCACCGAGGGCGAGGCGAAGTCGACGACGAGCAGCTCGACCGAGGAGACGATCGGGCTGCGCACCGACGTGCTGTTCGCGTTCGACCAGGCCGCGCTGTCCGCACGGGCGAAGGCCGTCCTGGACGAGGTGGCGCGCGAGACCCGCGCCAAGGCCGACCCGGCGAAACCACCGATCCGCATCACCGGACATACCGACAGCAAGGGCGCGGACGACTACAACGTCGACCTGTCGCGGCGCCGTGCGGACGCCGTCCTGGAGGCGCTGCGGGCACGCCTCGGCCCCGGCTACCGGTACGAGGCGGCCGGGAAGGGCGAAACCGAACCGATCGCGCGGGAGGGCGGCGCGAACGACGCCGAGGCGCGCGGCCGGAACCGCCGCGTCGAGATCTCCTACAAGATCAAGCAGCGGACGGCCGCGACCGCCGCCACGACCTCCCGCGCCCCGCGGGACGAACGCGCCACGGGCGCCGGAGCCCCCGCGCCGTTCCGTCCCCGCGACGGCGCGACGGTCGCGAGCCGCACCGCGTCGTTCGGCGCCGGCGACCGGCGGCGGATCGACGTGAAGCCCTTCTACCGGGACGGCGCCTACCTCGTCGCCGTGTTCGACATCGCCAACCTCGGCCCGGCCGCCGGCCCCGCCTCCACGGCCGACTACCAGGGCGACCACGGCTCCTACGGCAGGTTCGGCGCGTTCTCCGTCCTCGACCCCGCGTCCGGGACCGCCTACCGGGCCGTCCGGATGGGCCCGCAGGACCCGGTGAACGTCAACCTCGCGTTCGTCGACCCCGGCTGGGCCGTCTTCCGCACGGAACCCGGCACGAGCAACCGCGGGTTCGTCTACGTGCCCGCGCCGCCGCCGGACGTCCGGTCCGTCACGTTCGACGCGGGCCCGTTCGGCCGGATCCCGAACGTCCCGATCCGGTGACTCAGGCGCCGGACGGTTCCGGCGGCGGGCCGAGGTGGTCGAAGATCTGCAGCGCCTCGCCGTCCAGCGTGCGCGCCGGCAGCCGCAGCACCAGCCCGCACATGGCGAGGGCGCGGCGCGCCGCGGCCGCGTCCGGCGGGCGCCGCTCCGGGTCGGGATCGCACAGGCACGCGACCACCGACCACAGCCCGGGCGGCGTCCCCGCGGGCGGCTGGCCGACCCGCTGCCGCGGCTCCGGATCGCCCGCGCCCGTCAGCATCCGCCACCCGACCATCCCGGCCGCGTAGAGGTCCTGGCGCGGCCCCGGCCGGTTCCAGTCGAGCACCTCGGGCGCCAGGTAACCCGGGGTGCCGACGGTGAACCCGGTCGTGGTGACCCGCACCCCGTCGTCCTCCAGCGCGATCCCGAAGTCGGCGAGCCGCACGAGCGGCGCGCCCACCGCGCTCGGCTCCAGCAGCAGGTTCGCCGGCTTCACGTCGCGGTGCACCACCCCGGCCGCGTGGATGTGGCTCAGCGCGGCCAGCAACTGGTCCAGCACCTCGGCGGCGTACTCGGGCGGCAGCCGCCCGTAGTCGCCGAGGAGCGTCTGCAGCGACCCGCCGCGCACCAGCTCCATCGCGAGCAGCACGTCGTCGTCGGCCGCACAGGACGCGTACGGCGTCACCACGTGCGGGTGCGCGAGCCGCAGCGCCTGCTCCCGGACGGCCCGCAGCACCGTCGTCGGCCCGCGCCGCCGGACGAGCTTCGCCGCGCAGTACCGTCCCTCCGCGTGGTCGAACGCCCGCCACACGCGGCTCGTCCCGCCCGTCCCGATCCGGTCCAGCATCGTGAACCGGCCGCCGATCACCCACCCCGTGCTCACGCAGCGATCGTACGGAACCCCGCCGTGCGCCTCGATTCGGACGAACTTGTCAACAGATCGCGACATCTGCGCATCTAATAAGGGGAGTCATGCGATCACCCGCGATCCCGCCCAGTTCGTAAACTGACGAGCCGCACCGACCACGCCCCGACAGGGCTTGCCGAGACGGGACCGATGAGCGACACACACCGTTTCACGAACGGCTGCGCCCACCCATGAGCACCGAACCGCCGACGGGCCCCGAACCGCACCACGAGAACCCCGCAGAGGTCTCGAAGGACGAAGCCCCCACCGTCCAAGGCCGTCCGGAGGACGCCGCGGACGAGCCCGAGCGCGAGGTCGGCGAGGACGACGAGCGTGGAGTCGACACGACCGACTCGCAAGACGCCAACGAACGCGAAGACACGGCCGCACGCGAAGGCAACGGGGACAAGCTCGCGGGCGACGCGGACAAAACCGAGCAAGACGCCGACGAACTCGAGGACACGGACGCAAGCGAAGACGACGCGGACGAGCGCGCGGTCGCGAGCGGCGGGACGGGCGGCGGTGAGCCGCGGGACCGTGCCAACGGGGACGGCGGAGACGGCCAGGCGGACGGCGAGGTCGGTTCGGAGTCGGGGGACGGTCCGGACGACGACGCTCGGAAGGTGGTGTCGTTCCCGGATCGGCACGACGCGCGGCGGGCCCGGCGGCGCAAGATCCTGCGCCGCACGGCCATCGGCCTGGTGGCCGCGCTCGTGGCCGGGTCCGGGGGCGCGTACTGGCTGTACCGCGATCTGATGGGCGGCATCGAGCAGAAGGACGTCGGGTCGCAGCTGGGGACGGACCGTCCGCAGAAGCTCAACGAATCGCTCAACATCCTGCTGCTCGGCTCGGACACCCGCGAGGGCGACAACGCCGAGTACGCGGTGCCCGGGATGGCGGGCGCGCGGTCGGACACGACGATCCTGCTGCACCTGTCGCCGAACCGGGACCAGGCCGTCGCGGTGAGCTTCCCGCGCGACTCGATGGTGAAGATCCCCGAGTGCGAGAAGGAGAACGGCGACAAGGTCTCCGCGCGGTTCGGGATGCTGAACAGCGCGTTCTCCTACGCGGGGCCGACGTGCACGTGGAAGACGCTCGAGTCGCTCACGGGCGTCCACATCGACCACTTCGTCCAGATCGACTTCTCCGGGTTCAAGCGGATGGTGGACGCGCTGGGCGGCGTGGAGATCTGCGTCGAGAAGCCCGTGAACGATCCGCGCGCGGAGCTGTACCTGGACGCGGGGAAGCAGACCGTCAAGGGCGAGAAGGCGCTCGGGTACGTCCGGGCCCGCTACTCGCTGGGCAACGGCTCGGACCTCGGCCGGATCGAGCGCCAGCAGAAGTTCATGGCGGCCGTCGTGGACAAGGCGCTCAGCTCCGACGTCCTGACGGACCCGGCCCAGACCTACGACTTCCTCAAGGCGGCCACGGACTCCATCACCACCGACGACGAGTTCGGCCTGTCGGACATGCGCAAGCTCGCGGAGGGCCTGCGCGGTATGAGCGCCGGGCAGGTCCGGTTCGTCACGGTTCCGGTCGAGGGGTACAAGCCCGACCCGAACCGGGTGCAGTGGAACGACGAACTGGCCGACCCGATGTTCGAGGCGATCCGGCACGACGACAAGCTCCCCGCCGCGCCCGCCGCGCCGGTGGACGCGAAGCCCGCGCCGAAGCCGAAGGACGTCGAGGTCACCGTCGTGTCCGCCGGGGCGAAGGACAAGGCCGTCGACAACGTGGTGAAGCAGCTGGAGCGGCGCGGGTTCAAGGTGGCCGACGACGTCCAGGACGCACCGGACGCGCCGGACAGCCGCATCGTCTTCGCGCCGGCCGCCGAGGCGCAGGCGTCCGTCCTCGCACGGGACGCCCCCGACGCGCTGCTCACCCCGGACGGCGCCGCGCCGAAGGACGGCGTGCGGCTCGTGATCGGGACGAAGGGCCTGAAGCTGGCGCCGCCCGCCATCCAGAACATCGGGGAGAAGGCGGAGTCCGGGAAGAAGCTCTGCGAATAGCCGCTAGGCGAGGACCGCGGCGCCGAGCGCCCCGGCCAGCATGTACGGGCCGTATGCGAACTCGCGCCGCAGGCTGCGGCGGACGATCATGATGCCGATGTTCAGCACGCCGCTGAGCAGGTACGTCAGCAGGACGGCCGCGAGCCAGGTCTCCAGCCCGAACCAGCCGAGGCACAGGCCGAGGACCCCGGCGAGCTTGACGTCGCCGAGCCCCAGCCAGGACGGCTTCACGAACGCCGGCACCGCGTACAGCAGGAACAGGCCCGCCATCCCGGCGAGCGCCTGCACGAAGTGGCGCGTCCCGTCCTCGGTGAACGGCGCGGCGGCGGCGAGCAGGGTCGGGACGATCGCGTACGACGGGAGCGTGAAGCCGTCCGGCAGCCGCTTGACGTGCACGTCGACGAACGCCAGCAGCGTCCCGACCAGCGCGATGTAGAGGAGGGCGGGCAGGACGGGTTCGAGCCCGACGGCGAACCCCAGCACGCCGAACACCAGGGCCGTGACCGCGCCGACGGCCGTCCGGTCCCCGGCGGGCACGTCCCCGACGTACGGTTCCGCGAGCGGCGCGAGGAGCCGGCCGGCGACGAACCCCAGCGGAACCAACGCCAACGCGATCATCGACCCTCGCCCCGATCCGCCGAGTGAAGCCCCCGGAACGATAACCGAACGGATCGGACGGGCGAGGCGTGTTCACGCACGCCGCCGCCGACGCGCGCGCCGTCCGACGTTCCGAAACGACGCCCGAACGGCCCCGGGCCTCACCACTCGGTGACAGTACTGACCCGTTGACGCACGAACGTGTCGTCCCGGCGGCCACCCGGTCAGCGCCGACCCGCACCGACCCTGTACGGACGGGCCTGCGGCTTCGCCGGACGGTGCGGGTCGGTCACGGCGCGGGGAGGCGCGCAGGCCTTAGAGTCTCCCTGTAGGCGGCTCAACACTGGAGACGACGGCGATGACGCACCCCTCGGACCCCGGCCAGCCAGCGCGCCCGCCCGCGGGCGGGCAGCCCCCGGGCGGCCCGTACGGTCCGCCGCCCCCGCCGCATCCCCAGCAACAGCAACACCAACAGCCGCAGCAGCATCATCACGGCACCGGCCCGATCCCGGTCCCCAACCCGCGTCCCCCGGCCGCGCCGCCCGGCCAGGGCCAGCCGAACCCGAACCAGACGGGCCCGGGCCCGTACACGACCGGCCCATACCCTCAGGTGCCGCCACCGGGTTGGACTCAACCCCCGCGCAGCAGGGGCCTGCTGGGCTCACTATTCGATCTCGACTTCGACCATATGGTCACCATCAAGTGGATCAAGGCCTTCTACGTGCTCGCGATGGCCTTCATCTCGTTCGGGTGCCTCATCTTCGCGTGGTGGGCGGCGTACTCCATCCAATGGGATCCGACCCTCGGAATGCTGGGCCTCCTCGCGACGCCGTTCCTGTGGCTGTGGCTGATGATCCTCTGCCGGATGGCCCACGAGTTCCTCATCAACCAGTTCAAGATCAGCGAGTACCTGCGGGTCATCAAGGACAAGAGCTAGCCGGGGCTGTCGTGGGCGAGGTCGACGGGACGGACGGGACGGACGAGGCGGCCTGGACGCGGCGGGACGCGGGAACGACGCGGCGCGACGAGGCCCGGGTGCCGGGGCCGCGGGGTGCGGCGGAGACGCGCCGGGACGGGCCCGAGGGGACGGCGGGCGGGTCGCTGATGCGGCTCCCGGCGGAGCTCGCCGCACGGTACGAGGCCGTCGCGGAGCTGCCGGTGCAGGGTGCGGAGTCGGACCTGCTGCTGGTGCGGGACGCGCGGGGCGCCGAGCACGTCGTGAAGATCTTCCGGCGGGGCTACCGGGCGGACCGCGACGTGTGGGCGAAGCTCCCGGAGCTCGGTTCGCCGCACGTGCTGCGGATCCTCGAGACGGGGCACGCGGACGGGCGCGACTACGAGGTGACGGCGTACGCGCCGGGCGGCAACCTGCGGGCGCTGATGGACGGCCCGCTGCCGCCGGACGCGGTCGCGGACGTCGCCGCGCAGCTCGCGGACGGTCTCACGGCGCTGCACCGGGCGGGGATCGTGCATCGCGACCTCAAGCCCGAGAACGTGCTGGTGCTGGGCACGGATCCGCTGCGGCTGGCGATCGCCGACTTCGGCCTCAGCAAGGTGCTGGAGCAGAGCGTGGTGTTCGCCTCGTCGTCGCGGACGCTGGCGTACGCCGCGCCGGAGTCGCTGTCGGGGCAGGTGTCGCCCGCGCGCGACTGGTGGTCGCTCGGCATGATCGTCCGGGAGCTGGCGACGGGGCGGGCGCCGTTCCGGGGGCTGAGCGAGACCGTGGTCGTCGACCATCTCGCGACGCGGCCGGTCGGCGCGGACGATGTCGCGGACCCGCGGCTGCGGCTGCTGTGCCGGGGGCTGCTGGCCCGCGATCCGCGGCGGCGCTGGACGGGCGAGCAGGTCGCGGCGTGGCTGGACGGCGGGTCTCCCCCGGTCGCCGAGGAGGCCGCGGGACCCGAGGCGGGCACCGGGCTCCCGTTCAAGGGCCGCCGGTACGCGCGGCGGGACGAACTGGCGCGCGCGCTGGTCGCGGAGTGGGCGGACGCCGCGCAGTACTTCTTCGGGCGCGGTGAGAACGGCGAGGCGTGGCGGAGCCTGCGCGCCTGGCTCGCCGAGCTGCCCGACGACAGCAGCATCGAGCTGGTCGACGGTCCCCTGACGGCGGACGTCGGCCCGGACGTGAAGCTGCTGCACCTGGTGCGGTGGCTCGATCCGGAGCTGCCCCCGCACTACCTCGGCCGCCGGGTGACCGCCGATGACCTGCGCATGCTGCCCGCGTACGTCGAGAACCCGGGGCCCGAGCACCGGGAGGCGTGCCGGCTCGTGCGGGAGCTGTGGCGGCACGGGTTGCTGCGGGAACTGGCGGGCTTCGCGGGCGGGGCCGACCTGGCCGGGGTGGACGAGCAGTGGCGTGCGCACGCGGCGGCGTGGAACGAGCTGGCGCGGTGGATCCGGGCGCAGGACGCGCCGCCGCCGACGCTGGCGGCGCGCCTGCCCGACGCGGGGGCGGACGACCCGCCGCTCGTGCTCGCGACGCTGCTGGCCCTCGCGGCGCATCCGGCGGACGTCCGCCGGAGGCTCGCGGAGAGCCTGGCGCGGGCCCGCGCCCGGACGGCGGGCGGCGAGCCGGTGCCGTGGTTCGCGTGGCTGGCCGACGGGGCGGGCGACGACCCGCTGCGGACGCTGGCGGTGCTGCTGGCGGCGCCGGAGGCGGTCGTCGAGATCGAGGCGGCGAAACGCGCGCGGCGCGCCGCGGCGGAGCGGTCGGAGGCGCTGCGGACGCAGCGGGACGAGCGCGAGCGTGCGCGCCTCGCGGGGCGCGGCGCCGCCGTCCGGCGGGCCGTCCTCTGGACGCTGCCGCTGCTGGCCCTGTGGCTCGCCGGCTCGTGGATCGTGGGCGCGCTGTTCGGCGGCGGGTCGGACGACGGGGCGAGTTCGGTGGGCGGGTTCCAGCGTTCGTCCGGTGTCCCGTTCGGTTTCCTGGCTGTGCTGTCGGTCGTGGTGTGGGGTGTGCAGTGCGGCGCCGAGGTCGTGCTCGCGCGCGCGCAGGGCGCGGACTACCTCCCGCACGGGCCGTGGGCGATGTTCTCCAAGGCGCTGGGCGCGGGCGGACGCGGGCTGTCGAAGGCTTCGCAGACGGTGTCGGGCGCGGCGCGGCGGACGGGACGGCGGGGCTGCGGGCTCGTGCTGCTGGCCGGGACGGTCCCGCTGCTGCTGATCTTCCTGCTGCTGGCGGCCGTGACGCCGGTCGCGGGGCTGCTGTGGACGCTCGTGCTGATCGTCGCGCCGGTCGCGCACGGCGTCGCGGCGGGCGTCCGGCTGCACCGCTGGCGGCAGGCGCGGGACACGGTGACGGGAGGGGCATGAGCAGCGGAGTCGAGGCCGACATCGCGCTGGACGCGGCGGTCGTGCTGAGCCTGGGGCTGAACCGGGTGCTGGGCCGGGGCGCGGGCCTGGCCGGGCGCGGCGCGGAGGCGCTGGCCGCGCTGGCGGAGGGGCGCGCGGAGGCGCGGGCGGCGGCGCTCGCCGAGGTGGAGACGCAGGAGCGGGCGCTGCGGGAGGTGGTCGAGCGCAACGCGCGCATCGCCGCGCTCGCCGAGACCCGCGACCGGCTCGGCGCGACGCTCGAACTGCCGGCGCCGCTGGCCCTGGACGAGCGTCCCGCGGCGGAGCTGACGGCGTGGTGCGCGGCGACCGACCGGGCCCTGGACGACGCCGAGCGGGCGCTGTCGGACCGGCTGGCCGCCGAGGTCACCGCGCAGATCTTCGCCGCGCCCCCCGAGCCCCTCGCCGGTGACGCCGAGCCGCGGGAGGCCGTCCCGGAGGACGACGCCGCCGAGGTCCGGCGCACGCTCGCCCGGGTGATGGCGCGGCTGCTGCCCGACGCGGGGCCGGCCGAGCGGGAGGCCGTCGCGGAGGCCGCGCGGCTGCTCGCGACCGCCGCGACCGGCGCGGACGCCGAGGCCGTCCTGCAGGAGGTGCGGCTGCGGATCCAGGACGCCAACCGCCGCACCCGGGAGCTGCGGGAGGCGGAGCGGCGGCGGGCGGCGGAGGCGGACGCCGCCGCGCAGGCGGAGGCCGAGCGCCGGTACGTGCTCGACTCGATCACCGCGGCGTTCGAGGACCTCGGGTACGAGGTGGACGGCGGGTTCGAGACGCTCACGGCGTCCGACGGCACGATGGTCCTGACGAAGGGCGCCTGGCCGGACCACAGCGTCCGGATGCGGGTGGACGACGCGCAGGTGCGGGCGTCGATGATGCGGGAGCGGCCCGCGGAGAGCGAGGACGACCGGCGGGTCGACGCCGAGCGGGAGGCCGAGTGGTGCGCGGCGTTCGAGGCGGCGCGGGCCCGGCTGGCGGAGGCCGGGATCCGGTCCGACGTGGGCTGGCGGCTCGACCCGGGGGTCCGCGAACTGCCGGTGGCGGCCGAGTCACGGCACACTAGGGGGCGTGCCGAGCGGCGGGAACGCCGCCGCTCGCACGGCCAGTGACGGCGCGCGGCGCCGAGTGACCGGTACGGAAGCGGAGTGGAGCGGGCCTGATGAGCATTGATTCGCCGACCCTGGGCGGACGGCTGCAGGGCTGGCCGCCGTTCATCCGGGAGCTGGACGCGACGCTGTCGGTGCACTCGCAGTACGTCCTGTCGGGGAACCTCTACGACAGCTTCCTCGCGCCGCCCGCGCAGGTCGGGAGCCCGGCGCGGCTGCTGCCGCTGCGCGACCTGCTGTGGGAGACGCTGCGGGCGAGCGGCGCGTCGTTCATGGCCGTGTACGACCCGGTGGACGGGCTGCAGATCTGCCCGGACGACGGCGACGAGCTGTCGGACGAGGCGAAGCGGGCCGCCGAGCGGCTGATGGGGCGGCTGAAGGCCGACGACAAGCCGTCCCTGGAGGCGCTGACCCGGCACATGGCGGCGGTGGCGCGGCCGCAGGACAACGTCCGCGCCGCGTTCGTGATCGACTCGGCGTCCCGGATCGCGCGGACGCCGACCGACCTGGAGCCCGCCGAGCGCGACTTCTTCCGGTTCTGCGCGAAGCTGTCGCGGACGGCCCGTCCGGTGCGGGTGGTCGGGGCGCGGCCGAAGCCGCTGTACAACCCGGTGGTGTGGCTGGTGGAGCGGCCGGGCGACCTGCCGCCGTGGATGACCGCCGACAACGAGACGATCCGGGAGATCACGATCCCGCGCCCGCACCTGGGCGACCGGCAGGAGACGGCGCGGCTGCTGGCGCGCGCGTTCGGGGTCAGCGACGTCGGCGCGGACCAGGCCGCCGCGGACGCGTGCGACGCGTTCGCCGAGCAGGCCGACGGGCTCACCCTGCAGTCGATGATCGAGGTGACGCGGCTGGCGAAGGAGCGCAACGTCAGCCTGGCGGACCTGCCGGACGCCGTCCGCACCTACAAGCTCGGGGTGCTCGACAACCCGTGGAGCCGCGGGCACCTGCGGCGCCGGGTCCTGGAGGGCGAGAAGCGGGTGCCCGAGCGGGTGATCGGGCAGCCGCAGGCGGTGACGAAGACGCTCGACATCCTCAAGCGCGCGGTGCTGGGCCTGTCGGGGGCGCAGGCGACGCGCTCGGGCAGCCGTCCGCGCGGCGTGCTGTTCTTCGCGGGCCCGACCGGCACCGGCAAGACGGAGCTGGCGAAGGCGGTCACCGAGCTAATCTTCGGGGACGAGTCGGCCTACCTGCGGTTCGACATGAGCGAGTTCTCCGGGGAGGGGTCGGGCGACCGGCTGATCGGGGCACCGCCGGGCTACGTGGGCCACGAGGCGGGCGGCGAGCTGACGAACGCGGTCCGCGAGGACCCGTTCCGGGTGATGCTGTTCGACGAGATCGAGAAGGCGCACCCGCGGATCCTCGACAAGTTCCTGCAGATCCTGGAGGACGGGCGGCTCACCGACGGCCGCGGCAACACCGTCCACTTCTCCGAGTCGATCCTGATCTTCACCTCGAACCTCGGCATGTACGTGCCGGGCCGGGATCTGACGACGCCCGGCGGCGCGGCGTACGCGACGCCCAACCGTGTGCAGAACATCACTCCGGGGATGTCGTACGACGAGGTCGCGCAGCGCATCAAGGCGGCGGTCGCCGAGCACTTCACCGAGGTGCTGAACCGGCCGGAGCTGCTGAACCGGTTCGGCGACAACATCGTCGTGTTCGACTTCATCTCCGCCGACGCCGCGCACCAGATCTTCGACCTGCAGTTCGCGAACATCTGCAAGCGCGTGTCGGAGGAGCACCGGCTCGCCCTGACGATGGAGGACGACGCGCTGGAGACGCTGCGGGGCTGGTGCACCGCCGAGCTCGACAACGGCGGGCGCGGCATCGGGATGGCGCTGGAGTCCTACTTCGTCAACCCGCTGGCGCGCGCGCTGTTCGACCGCGAGCTCGTCCCCGACGAGCCCATCACCGTGTCCGGGATACGCCGAGAGGGCAGTATCGTGCATCTGGACCTCCTGTGACGGGCGGCGGCGCCTCGCATTCGCTGCTGCTCGCCAAGGCGCACCATCCGGTGACCGCGCTCGGCCCCGGGACCCGCGCCGGCATCTGGACGCAGGGCTGCACGCTGCACTGCCCCGGATGCCTGTCCCGGGACACCTGGAACGCCGATCCGGGCAGGGCCGTGCCGGTCGAGACGATCCTCGGCTGGCTGGCCTCGCTGCCCGGACCGGTGGACGGGCTGACGATCTCCGGCGGGGAGCCGTTCCAGCAGCCGGCCGCCCTGGCCGCACTGCTGCGCGGGGTCCGCGCATGGCGGGACGCCCCCACGCGTGAGACGATTAGGTTCGACATATTGGTCTACAGCGGATATGTCTACTCTCGGCTCGCGCGGTCCCGCGAGTCTCGGGAGATCCTGGACATGTGCGACGCCGTGATCACGGGCCCATATGTCGACCGGCTCAACCCGAGGGGGCGACACCCCGAGGGCGGCTCCCTACTCTGGAGGGGGTCGGCCAACCAGCGCGTCGTGCCGCTGTCGCCGCTCGGGCGAGAACGGTACGGGGCACTGGCCGACGACGGGAAGATCGAGGAAGGCGCTGGGCCCAGAGTGCAGGTGTCCGTGGACGAAGGGCCGGAGGGAAGGCGGGTGTACTACATCGGGATCCCGCGAAGGGGCGACATGGAGCACCTCACGTCGAGGCTCGAACGCGCCGGCGTACGCTCGGGGGAAGTGTCATGGCGAGCTTGAACTGTCCAGTCTGCGGTGAGCAGTCCCAGCCCGGGGATCTGGTCTGCATGAGCTGCGGCGCGAACCTGGCGCGTGCCGGGGGCGGGTCGCAGTACGGGGCGCCCCAGCACGGCGCTCCGCCGCAGGGGGGACCCCAGCACGGTGCGCCTCAGCACGGTGCGCCTCAGCACGGCGCCCCTCAGCACGGCGCTCCCCAGCACGGGGGGCCGCCGCACGGTGCCCCGCAGTACCAGGACCAGTACCAGCAGGACCAGTACCAGTACCAGCAGGCGCCCCCGCAGCAGGCGCCGCCGCAGCACCAGGCCCCCCAGGACCAGTGGGGGCCGCCGCAGCCGCAGGCGCCGCAGAACGACCAGTGGGGCGCACCGCAACCGCAGGCCCCGCAGCAGGACCAGTGGGGCCCGCCGCAACCGCAGGCTCCCCAGGACCAGTGGGGCGCGCCCCAGCCGCAGGCGCCGCAGAACGACCAGTTCGGTCCGCCCGGCCCGCAGGGCGGCGGCCCGGGCGGGATGCAGGCGCCGCCGCAGCACCAGGCGCCGCAGGACCAGTGGGGGGCGCCGCAGCCGCAGGCCCCGCAGCAGGACCAGTGGGGCGCGCCGCAGCCGCAGCAGCCGGGCCCGCCCGGCCAGGACCAGTTCGGTCCCCCGCAGGACCAGTTCGGGCCGCCCCAGGACCAGTTCGGCCCGCCGCAGGACCAGTGGGGCGCGCCGCAGCCGCAGGCGCCGCAGCAGGACCAGTTCGGTCCGCCGCCGCAGCCGGACCACCGGCCGCCGATGCCGCCGCCGCACGGCCGGGAGCAGACGCTCCTGCCGCCGGAGCAGCAGCACGGCGGCCCGCACGGGGGTCCGCCGCGCAGCGACAGCACGGCGATGATGTGCCCGTACTGCGAGGCGGTGCTGTCCAGCCCGGGCGCCGCGCAGTGCGACCAGTGCCTGCGGCCGCTGCCCGGCGGCGGGCAGCAGGGCACGCCCGTCCTGCGGGTGCTGTTCCCGACGGGCGAGCTGAAGGTGTCGGTGGGCCAGCACCTGGTGCTGGGCCGTGACGCCGGTCAGTCGCCGGTCGCGTCGACGTTCACGCAGTACGACAACGTGTCGCGGCGGCACTCGACCGTGTGGCTCGACCCGTCCGGGACGGCGTGGGTGCGCGACGAGGGCTCCACGAACGGGACGTTCGTCAACGGCGAGCGGCTCCCGCGCGGCGTCGAGGCGCCGCTGAAGAACGGCGACCAGCTCCGCCTGGCCGCCGACGTGACGGGCAACGTCCAGCTCAACTGACACGGACGACGGAAACGGCCCCCGGTTCGATCGAACCGGGGGCCGTTCCCTTTCCGCTCTCGGATCAGCCGGAGCGCTTGCTGCGGGCGCGGGCGCGCTCGCGCTCCTTGGCGTCCAGCACGACCTTGCGGATGCGGACGGCGGTCGGCGTGACCTCGACGCACTCGTCCTCGCGGCAGAACTCCAGCGCCTCCTCCAGGGACAGGACGCGCGGCGGCGTGAGCCGCTCCAGCTCGTCGCCCGTCGAGGAGCGCATGTTCGTGAGCTTCTTCTCCTTGGTGATGTTCACGTCCATGTCGTCGGCGCGGGAGTTCTCCCCGACGATCATGCCCTCGTACACCTCGGTGGTCGGCCCGACGAAGAACGTGCCGCGCTCCTGCAGGTTCGTGATCGCGAACGCGGTGGCGGCGCCGGAGCGGTCGGCGACCAGCGAGCCGGACGGACGGGTGCGCAGCTCCCCGAACCACGGCTCGTAGCCCTCGAAGACGTGGTGCGCCATGCCGGTGCCGCGCGTCTCGGTCATGAACTCGGTGCGGAACCCGATCAGGCCGCGCGCGGGGACCAGGAACTCCATCCGCACCCAGCCGGTGCCGTGGTTGGTCATCTGCTCCATGCGGCCCTTGCGGACGGCGAGGAGCTGCGTGACGGCGCCGAGGTGCTCCTCGGGGATGTCGACGGTGAGCCGCTCGACCGGCTCGTGCTTCTTCCCGTCGATCTGCTTGGCGACGACCTGCGGCTTGCCGACGGTCAGCTCGTAGCCCTCGCGGCGCATGTTCTCCACGAGGATGGCGAGGGCCAGCTCGCCGCGGCCCTGCACCTCCCAGGCGTCCGGGCGGTCGGTCGGCACCACCCTGATCGACACGTTGCCGACCAGCTCGCGGTCCAGCCGGTCCTTCACGAGGCGGGCGGTGACCTTCGTGCCCTTCTCGCGGCCCGCCATCGGGCCGGTGTTGGTGCCGATCGTCATGGAGATCGCCGGCTCGTCCACCGTGATCAGCGGCAGCGGGCGCGGGTCGTCGGGGTCGGCGATGGTGTCGCCGATCATGATCTCCGGGATGCCGGCGAGCGCGATGATGTCGCCCGGCCCGGCCTCGTCGGCGGGCTTGCGGGTCAGCGCCTCGGTCATCAGCAGCTCGGTGATCTTGACGCGCTCGACGGTGCCGTCGCGGCGGCACCACGCGACCTGCTGGCCCTTCTTGATCGTCCCGGCGTGGACCCGGCACAGCGCGATCCGGCCGAGGTAGCTGGACGCGTCCAGGTTCGTCACATGCGCCTGCAGCGGCGCGTCCGGGTCGTAGGACGGCGCCGGGATCGTCTCGGTGATCACCGAGAACAGCGGCTCGAGGTCCTCGCTGTCGGGCAGCTCGCCGTCGCCGGGCTTGGTCAGCGAGGCGCGGCCGGCCCGCCCCGACGCGTACACGATCGGGAAGTCGATCTGCTCCTCGTCGGCGTCGAGGTCCATGAACAGCTCGTACGTCTCGTCGACGACCTCGTCGATGCGGGCGTCCGGCCGGTCGGTCTTGTTGACGACCAGGATCACCGGCAGCCGCGCCGCCAGCGCCTTGCGGAGCACGAAGCGGGTCTGCGGGAGCGGCCCCTCGCTGGCGTCCACCAGCAGGACGACGCCGTCCACCATGGACAGGCCGCGCTCGACCTCGCCGCCGAAGTCGGCGTGGCCGGGCGTGTCGATGATGTTGATGGTCATCCCGCCGTGCCGGACGGCGGTGTTCTTCGCGAGAATGGTGATGCCCTTCTCGCGTTCGAGGTCGTTGGAGTCCATGACGCGGTCGTCGACGTCCTGGTTCTCGCGGAAGGCACCGGACTGCCAGAGCATGGCGTCGACCAGCGTCGTCTTGCCGTGGTCGACGTGGGCGACGATCGCGACGTTCCGGAGGTCGTCGCGCGTGGAGATGGGCATGCGGTCTCGCCTTGCGTGAGAGTTCGGGAGTCGCCGCAGACGCGCGGCGACCCCATTCTACTTGCCGCTGTCCGGTTCCTGCCGTCCTCGCGGCGACCTCCGTGCCCCGCGTACCGGGCCGGGCCGCGTGATCCGCACCACCTTTCCCTTAAACCTCGATTGGCCATCTTTGCCCAATGTTTGTACTCTCCCGATGATCCGGCCGTCGAGAACCGGCCGTCGACGAGAGGAGACCCCGGCTTGACACCGGACCATCTCCGGCGCAGGCGCGCCCCCCGGCACGGGGTGGCGTCCGCCGCCGCGGCGACGATGTTGCTGATCACCCTCGGTTCGACCGCGCCCGCGGCGCACGCCGACCCGTCCCCGCAGCCGTCCGGCTCCCCGAGCCCTCTCCCGACGACGGTGGACGGGCTGAAGAAGGAACTCGACAAGCTGCAGGAAGAGGCGGAGATCCTCACCGAGCAGTACAACAAGACCCGCGTCGAGCTGAAGGCGGCGAAGAAGGCCGAGCAGGACGCCGCGCGGAAGGCCGCGACGCTGCGGGCGCAGGCCGAACCGGCCCGGCAGCGGCTCGGCGAGATCGCCGCCGCCAACTACAAGGGCGGCCGCCCCGACGTCCTGTTCATGATCGACGGGAGCGCGGACGGGCTCGCCGCGTCCGCCTACCTGGCGAAGCGGCAGGTGGACACCGTCGCGGCCCTGGAGAAGCAGGTCGCGCAGGCCGAGGCCGCCGAGAAGGCCGCGCACGACAAGACCGTCGAGGTCGAGAAGGCCGCCAAGACGTCCGAGGAGGCCCGCGGACGCGCCAAGGCCAAGGTCGACGAGGTCCTCAAGCGGCTCGAGAAGCTCACCACCACCAACGCCTACAGCCCCCGCACCGGCCTCAAGGCCGCCGTGAAGGGCACCGGGCTGCCCGCCGAGATGGCCCGCAAGGCCGTCTCCAAGCTCGGCGCCCCCTACGTGTGGGCCGCCGCCGGGCCGAGCAGCTTCGACTGCTCCGGACTCGTCGTCTGGGCGTACGCGCAGGTCGGGAAGCCGGGCCTGCCGCACTACACCGGGTCGCTGTACGGGCTCGGGACCAAGGTGTCGCGGAGCGAGCTGCGCTCCGGCGACCTCGTGTACTTCGGCAGCAACCTGCACCACATGGGGATCTACCTCAGCGACGGCAAGTACCTGCACGCGCCGCAGACCGGAGATGTGGTGAAGATCTCCCGCCTGTCGGAGCGTTCCGACTACGCGGGCGCCAACCGGATCGGCTGACCCCGCCCGTCAGCCGAGGCCCTCCCGGGCGAACACGTCGATGATCGGCCGGTCGCCCGGGAGCCACTCCACCTCGTACAGCTCGTCCGGCCCGAGCCAGCGCAGCGCGAGATGCTCCAGCGCGCGCGGCTCCCCCTCGACGATCCGCGCCGTCCACACCCGCAGCACGGCGCGGTCGCTCAGCCGCCAGTCGCCGCCGACCCGCCGGTCCGGCCGGATCTTGATCGCCAGCTCCTCGTGGCACTCCCGGACGAGCGCGTCGGTGTCGGACTCGCCGGGGTCGACCTTGCCGCCGGGCAGCTCCCAGCCGCCCGCCATGTGGGCCGGCTCGGCCCGCTGGGCGGCCAGCAGCCGCCCGTCCGCGATGATCGCCGCACCCACCACGATCAGGTCGATGGGAACCAGCTCCTTCCTCGTTTCACTCTGAGACGGCCGCTTCGGCCCGGTCGGTTCCGCCCGCCGCGCCGTCCGGTGCGGCCGCGCCGCCGCGGACGTCCGCGACCAGCCGCGTCGCGTCCCGGACGATCTCCTCCAGGTGGTCGCCGTGGGCGCCGCGCCAGTACACCTGCCCGCACCGCTCGCACCGCCCGTAGACGTCGTAGCTGCGGCGCGTGCCCGCCTCCAGGTCACGCTCGATCTCGGTCTTGTCGACCGGGACGAGCCCGCCGTTGCAGGCGGTGCAGCGCGTCCACGGCCGCAGCACGGGCGCGAACCGCTTGAGCACGTCGCGGAGCTGGTCGTCCGGCCGGGACCCGCGAACGTACGCGCCGAACCACAGCGCGCGGCGGCGCAGCAGCCCCCGGTCCTGCGTCAGCAGGACGCGCCCCTCCTCGTTGGCCTGCACGACGAGCGCGGGGTCGTCCATGTCGTTGTGGTAGGCGGTGTCGAGGCCCAGCAGCCGCATCCGACGCGCCAGCGTGCCGAGGTGCACGTCCAGCAGGAACCGCGGCGCGACCTGGCCGGGCTCCAGCGGGACGGGCTGCGGGCGCGGGACGGCGCCGACCAGCACCTCGTCGCCGTCCCGGGGGCGGAACGCGGCGTCGACCGGGTCCCCGCCGACGGTCATGGGCCCGACCTCGGGCAGCGGCACGCCGAGCGACTCCACCAGGTGCCCCAGCGTCGACGTCCCGTCGTACGGGACGCGCCGGACCGGCTCGCGCCGGGCGGCGGGCAGGAACATCAGCAGATCGTCGGCGACTCGGATCGTTATCTCGGCGTCCACGCGGTCAGCATGCCACGCGGCACCCCCATTTCCGTCCGGAATATCCGCCCGGCCGGCGTCCTACTCCTGCGCGGCCGCCTGGAGCTGCCGCTGCAGTTCCGGCTTCGCCAGCGGGCGCGTCGAGCCGATCCAGTCCGAGCGCTCGTACGACTGGACGGCGATCGCGGGCACGCACGTCGAGCACCGCGCGACGATCATCTTGCCCTCCGAGATCACCATCCCCACGTGCCCCGGGTTGTTCGAGGACGTCCCCGGACCCGAGTTGAAGAAGACCAGGTCGCCCGGCTGCTCGTCGCCCTTCTGGATCTTCTTGCCGAACGGCCACTGCTGGAACGTCGTCCGCGGGATCGACAGGCCCACCTGGCGGTAGGCCGCCTGGATCAGGCTGGAGCAGTCCCAGGCGTCCGGCCCGTTCGCGCCGAACACGTACGGCTTGCCGCGCTGCGCCATCGCGAACTCGATGATCTCCTTGACGACGCCGTCGACCCCGGCGGGCAGCTCGTTGTCCTCGCAGTTCACGCCGTTGCTCTGCACGACCTCGAAGTTCCCGTCGGCGTACTTCCCGGCCCAGTCGAGGACGAGGTCCACGTAGTCCCACGAGTGGTTGTAGGCGAAGATCGCGTCCCGCATCCGCTCCGGCGCGCCGCTGGCCTTCAGGTACGCGGCGGCCGACGGGATCGCGTCCACCGGGTCGTACCGGTCCTTCTTCCCGTCGTCGTTGCCGTCGACCCCGTACGACTCGAACGTCGCGGCGAGGAACTGCATCGGGCCGCCCGCGCCCGCGTAGTTCTCCCCGCTGCTGACGCCCGGCAGCGTCGACCGTCCGTGGTCGGTCTCGACCTTCCCGACGCCCGCCAGGACGTTCCACGGGATCCCGTACTCCTTGCCGGCCCGCTGGTACAGCTCGAGGAACGCGCCCGGGATCGCCTCCGCGTCGCCCGCCGCGGCGGGCTGCGCCCCGGCGCCCGACGTGTCCGTGCACCGGGACCCCGCGCCGCCGCCGAACATGAACTGGCTCGCGCCGAACAGCACCGGGACGAAGATCAGCGCGACGAACAGCAGGCCCGCCGCGCCGAGCGCGCCCGCGAACAGCAGCCGCCGCGCCGTCATCCGGTGTCACCCTCCTGCCCGGCGTCCGCCGGTTCGAACGCGTAGACCCGCAGCGATCCGCCGTCCCGCACCACCGTCACCGCCCACCGCTTGTTCTCGCTGGTCTCCTTGCCCCCCGCGGTGACCGTCTGGGTGCCGGTCACCAGAAAGATGATCGAGTTGTCGCCGATGTCGCGGACCTGGTCGAGCGTCGCCGTCCCGGTCGCGACCGTCCGGTCCTGCTGCCGCTTGGCGACGAGACCCGCCGACGCGTGCGCCCGCGCCAGTTCACCGCGCAGCTGATCGGTGGCGAGCCGCGACAGCCGCTCGTCGTACCGCCGCGGCTCCTCGTCGAACCGGTACGTCGCGTACGCGGCCACGAACTGCTGCGCCACCTCGGCGGCCGTCGCGAACTCCGCCCGGGAGAACGGCAGCAGCCGGTAGAGGTCGAAGTCCTCCGGGTTCACCGCCGTCCGGATCCCCGGCGGCGGCGACGCGGGCCCGGACGGCGCGGTCGCCGCGGCCGTCGGGGCGTCGTCCGGCTCGCCGGTCACCCGCTCGGGCCCGGCGACCGTCAGGTACACGCCGACCGCGGCGAGCACCGCCACCAGCCCCGCGAAGACGATCTTGCGTTGCCGATCGTCGAGGTTCATCACTCGTCCCGGCCCGGCTCACCGGACGGGCCGTCGGCCGGACGCAGCCAGAACGGCAGCGGCGGCTCGTCGCCGGGCGAGCGCCGGCCCCAGAGCGGCGGCGGCGCCTGGCGCCCGCCCCCGCCCCCGCCGGACGCCGGGGCGGCGCCGCCGCCGCCCGCGCCGGTGCGCGGCCGGGGCACGTTCGACGCCGGATCGCCGCCGGACCGTCCCGGCCCGGAGCGGCCCGACCCGCCACCGGCCCCGCCGGAGGCGCGGGACGGCGCGGAACCGCCGCCCGTGCCCCCGCCGCCGCGCTGCGGGGCACCGCCCGACCGTCCGCCACCGGCGAACCAGCCGCCACCACCGCCGCCGCCGGACCCGCCGCCGGATCCACCGCCGTTGCCGGAGCCGTTGCCGCCGCCCGTCCACGAGGTCGGACGCGGCGTGCCGCGCCCGGCCCCGCCTCCGCCACCGTCCGAGCCGCCGCCGTCCGAGCGTCCGCGCGTCCCGGAGACACCGCCGCCGCGCGCCACGATCAGGCCGCCCGCACCGCCTCCCGATCCGCCGCCGCCCGTGTCGGTCCCGCCCGCCGCGGGCGCGTCGCGTCCCGCGCGGGACGGCAGGTTCAGCGGCGGCGCGCCGCGCCGCGACCGTCCCTGCGCGGTCCCGGCGCCGCGCGGCTTCGCCGCCAGCACCGGCGCCTCCTCCGGCGACGCGCCCTCGCCCGCGCCCGGGCCCGTGCCGCCCGCGCGGCGATCGGTCAGCGTGCCGGTGGCGGCCTGCCCGTCGGCGCCCTGCGCCGCCGCGCCGCTCTCCGCGGCGGGGTCGCCCTTGCCGCGGCGGCCGCCCAGCCCCCGGTACCCGGCGGCGCCCGGCACCACCGCGCCCGCGACCGCCGTCGTGCTCTTGCGGGCCTCCGCGACCGACTTGTCCAGGTGCGCCTCGCTCTTGTCCCGCGAGCCCACCGCCGAATAGCCGACAGCCGAGAACAGATGCTGGAACGGTTTGCGGTACACGAACGCCGCGCCCGTCACCAGCGCGATGAGCAGCACCTGAAGGCCCCACGGCAGCGTCTCGCCGAGGATCAGCCCGTACGCCCACAGCAGCAGCGACAGCACCCCGATCAGGGCCGCCTGCTTCAGCAGCATCGACAGCAGCAACTCGAGCCAGCGGACCGCGATCACCCGCCCGATGCCCGGATGGATCCCGATCCCGAGGAAGATCGGCCCCGCCACCAGCAGCAGGAGGAACGCGATCTTCACCACGATCAGCGCGATCGCGATGACCAGGATCAGCAGCCCCGCGACGAGCGCCGCGAACAGCGCCCCGAACGCCACCGCCAGCCGGTTCTGCCAGTTCTTCCCCTGGAACAGCGAATAGGTCTCGGGGTGCTCTTCCTTGATGTTGGAGGCGACTTCCTTGTAGGCGTCGGCCTTCGCCTCCATGTCGACGTCCTCGGAGCCGTACGTCTCCGGCATGTCGACGGCCTGCGACCACAGCAGCTTGTCGGCGTTGTCCTTGACGATCTGGGCGTCCGGGTCCGTCGTGCCGAACTCGCCCTGCAGCCACGGCTTGCAGACGAGCGCCACCCACAGCTTGTTCGCGTTGCGCGTGGTCGCGTCCAGGTCGGCCGATTCCGCCGGATCCGGTTGCCCCTCCGGACGCGGGATGCACTCCCCGCCCCTCGTATCGCTCTGCGGCAACGCCGCGTTGAACGCCGCGCTGGTCGCCTCCGACACCTTCGTCCCGAGCGTGGTGAAGTCCGCGGGCCGCGCGACCAGCCAGATCAGCGCCACCATCGCCGCGACCATCCACACGACGCCCTCGGTCACCTTGCTGGCGCGCCGCCGGACCAGGCCCCACCACGCCAGCCACATCGCGCCGAGGATGACGACCCACGACCAGTAGCGGGCGTTGAACGTCTCGCCGATGCCGCTGATGACGCCGTCCACGGTGTCCTTCAGCCAGCTCAGCAGCGACTCGGACGCCGCCGACTGGTACACGCTGATCGTCGTCCGGTCGATCGCCCGGACCAGCGTGAACGTCGTGTTGGCGAGGGCGTTGCCCATCATCGCCATCGCGTCCGAGCAGCCCATGTCGACCGCGTACCAGGTCTGGCCCGCGGTGCCGTACCGGTCGTAGTAGGTCAGGTCCTCGCCGGACGTCTTCCGGAGCTGCTCGCTGGGGTAGCCGGGCGGCTTGATGAGCCCGTCCGCGCCCGTCCCGTACTGCTCGGGCGCGGGGTTGTCGGCGGGCGCACACACATCATTGACGCCCGATCCCGGCGGCGCGGGAATCGCCGAGGCCGTGGGCGTCATGGGGCTGAGCATCAGCAGCGCCATGATCGTCAGCAGCACCGCGGACCGGCGCGTGCGCGGACGGCGGCGCGTGCGGCGTCGCCGGCGGCCGTCCAGGACGGACGGGTCGAGCCCCGCCTCCGGTGAACGCTGCAGGCGGGACGTCCGGTGGCGGGGCGTGTTCATCGACCGACCTCCTCGGTCTCGGCCCCCGCGACGGTGAGTTCGGACGACCGCGGCCTGGACCGGGTCGGGTTGGTGTCCAGCCAACGCTGCAGTTCCTCGGAGATCAGGTCGACGCCGATGCGTCCCGCACGGCCGTCGAGGTCACGGAAGATGCATTCGCCGTTGCCGAGGTTGCGGAGCACGGCCTTGTGCTCGTCGGACGCCTCCACCCCGAGAAGCGCCATGACGTTGCCGACCTCCACCCGCTCGGTGGAGCGGAAGGAGAACACCGAGGACAGGCAGTTCGTCACCTGCTCGTTCAGCAGGTCCCCCGCGTTCTGGGAGACCAGGATCAGGGCGGTGTTGCGGGACCGGCCCATCCGCGACACCTCGGGGATCAGCTTGGCCCCCTCGGGCGTCGAGGTGACGGCCCACGCCTCGTCCAGGAAGATCGCCTTCGGCAGCCGCCGGTCCAGGCCGTGCATGAGCCGCCGCGCGAACTGCGACACCAGGTACATCAGCGCGACCGACAGCCGCTGCTCGTAGGAGTAGTCCTCCCGCGCGATGGTGACGTCCGGCAGCGTGAGGCCGCCGAGGGTGAACACCGTCGTCCAGCCCTCGGTGTCGATGCGCTCGCCGCCGGACGGGTCGAAGCACAGCCGCGCCAGCCGCATCTCCGACATCGACCGCAGCACCGCGCCGAGGTTCTTCGAGGCGGGGTCGTCCGACGCCTCCAGGTGGTCCACGACCCGGCCGAGGGACGGCCGCTCCCCGTTCGCGACCGCGCCGACCGCCTGGATCATCGCGGACTCGCGCTCCTCCGACATGCGCGGCAGCAGCAGCCGGAGCGTCTCGGTCGCCATCGTCTTCTTCGCCGCGAGGTCGTCCCCGAACGAGAACGGGTCGAGCAGGCCCGGCGCCGCCGACCCCAGCGGCAGGATCCGCGCCCGGCGGCCCCGCGCCTTCAGCAGCTCGACGAGCGTCTCCGCGTCGCCCTTCGGGTCGATCGCCGCGATCGTCACCCCGCGCAGCGCCATCTGGTAGATCAGCAGCAGCGCCAGCGTCGTCTTGCCGCCGCCGGGCTCACCGGTGATCGCGACGGCCGTCGGACGGTTCCGGGCCGCCGCGACCAGCGGGTCGAAGTGCACGATCGACCGCGCCCGTCCCAGCGTCTCCCCGACGTACGGGCCGATCCAGCCCTCCTGCGCGTCGTCCGGACGGTCGCCGAGGTCGACGGTCGCGACGGGCATGCCGCCCGCGATCGTCCGGAGGGGCTGCCGCTGCGCGTACGCGTTCAGCCGGATCCGGTCGCCGGGCAGCGACTCCAGGAACAGGGAGAACTGGTCGCCGGTCGAGTTGACGACGTCGATGCCGATGTCGCGGTAGTGCTCCACCACCGCGTCGACCCGCTGCGCCAGCAGATCCTCCGTGGGCGCCGACACGATCAGCCGGTGCCACCCGTACACGAACGGCAGCCGCTCCTTGGTGATGCCGTGCTCCAGCATCCGCGCCGCGTCGATCTGCTCCGCCAGCGCGATCGGCGCCTCCGCGCCCGCCTCCCGGATGTGCTGGTCCATGTCCCGGGCGTGGGCGAGCTTGCGCGAGACGTCCTTGGACGCCTTCGCCGGCGGGATCAGCTTCATCCGCGCGCTGATCTCGACGGGGAACGGCAGCGCGTCCGCGTAGTGGAACCACGGTTCGCCGTCCGGGAAGGGCATCAGGTCGGGGAACCGCGCGAACGACAGGTACGCGACGTACGACGCGGCCGTCGCGCCGCCGCCCGCGCCGTGGTTCGGCTGCTCCACCCGCAGGTAGGAGCGGCCGTTGTGGATCGCGCCCTCCACCAGCGACTCGATCTCGCCCTTGCCCCACGTGCGCCGCGGCACCGCCGACGGCGGCGGGTCGGCGAGCGACCCCGTCACCGCGTGCTGGAACAGCCACGCCACCTCGGTCGAGGTGGCGTGCCGGGCGTAGAGGGCCGAACCGCCCAACGCCCGTCCGATCCGTTCGGCCTGCTCCGTCCAGCGCGCGATCTCCTTCTTGTCGACCGCGTCGTCGTGCACGCCGAGGACGTTCTCGCTGCGCTTGTAGAACCCGAGGAGCTGCGACAGGACTCCCCCGGACAGGTTCGCGCCCATCCCCCGCTGCCCCAGCCGCACCCCGAGGTAGACCTCCTTGGTCCAGAAGTCCTTGGCCCACACGTGGGCGTAGGTCTCCTCCAGGTACTCGCGCCACCCGGGGCCGCCGTCGGACGTCCGGTCCAGTGCGAGCGCCCACTCCGCGGCGGGGTACGTCCGGTGCGCGATCCGCAGGTGGATCTCCGCGTCCTGCATCCGGATGCCCGCGAGCGCGATCGTGATGTTGGTGGCGAGCGCCTCGCGCTCCTCCCCGGTGGTGAACTCGTACGACACCGTCGGCAACCGGAAGTACGCCCAGGCCGCGTTGTCGGTGAGCAGCACCCGGTCGTCGAAGTACCGCACGGCCAGCCGGCTGGACTTGCTCATGCCGCCCTCCCGACCTCGGTCCCACCGACTGATTCTCCCGATCCGCGCCGTCTCGCGGAGGGATGCCGGAGAGAGTGTTCTTGGTCCGGGCGGTCAGCAACGTCAGTCGCCCCCGCCAGGAATGCCCGGCTCATGGCGGTCTCCGCTCGATGCCCGCGCGGGGCGCTCATCGGGTGGCCTCCTGCTCCTGGTGAAGCTCCTGGTAACGCTCGGGCACGACGCCGAACCCGCCGGCGACCACGCCGGCGAGGGCAAGATAGGCACGCCGCGTCGGGGCGCGCAACGACTTCAGCTCGTTGCGCGGCGCGCGGTCCATGCTGAGGTGATCGTCCCACGGAATCCGCACGAGGGCCCGGCACCGGCCGCGCGCCACGGCCTCCGCCTGCTCGACGTCGTCCATGCTGCGGCGACTCACCCCATTGATCACCGTGACGGCCCGCGACCGCAGCTCCTCGTACCCGTGGCCGTCCAGCCACTCGTACGTCATCGCCACCGCCCGCGGCGCGTCCGCGCTCGCCGGCGCCACCAGCACCAGCTGGTCGGCGTACGGCAGCACCCGCGCCACCACCGCCGCCGCCGTGTCCAGCAGGGTCACGGAGTAGAACCGGTCGATCGTCCGGATCGCCAGCGCGTAGTCGCGGTCGTCGAGGGCCTGCAGCGGGTTCTTGCCCGCCGCGATCACGTCGAGGCCCGACTTCGCCTGCGACGTGTACCGCCGCATCGCCGTCAGGCTGCCGACCTGGTCCGCGCGGGTGATGAGCCCGGTCAGCGTCTCGTTCGTCTCGCTGCGCGTCCGCCGCGCCAGCGCGCCCGGCCCCGGGTTCACGTCGATCGCCACGACGGGCTCGGCGTTGTGCTGCGCGAACGTGTGCCCGAGCATCAGCGCCGTGACCGTCTGCCCGGCGCCCCCGGTGCACCCGAGCACCACCACGTGCCGCGTCCCGCGGAACGGCTGCTGGAGCCGCAGCTGGTACTCGGCGTCCACGTCGCCGTGCCCGCCGCCGACGGCCTGGAACAGCCGCCGCAGCCCGCCGGCGCTCACCTCGTGCTCCGGCCCCGGCGGCGTGATCGCCGGACCCGACGGCGGCGGCGCGGGCGGCGGCGGCAGCGGCCTCGGCCGCACCGGCGACTGCGGCCCCGACCGGACGTCCCGCGGCGGCGGTTCCTCGTCCTGCGGCACTCCGGGCTCGGGCACCGGCGGCCACATCTGCGCGTCCGTCGCCGCCGGCCGCGCCGGCTTCGACAGCCCCTTCGACCACGGCCGCGGCGCCTCGAGCCGCGGCGCCTCCGCCTCCTCCGGCTCCGGCGCGGGCGGCCAGCCCTGCTGCGACGCCGCGGGCACCTGGTGCCCCGGCGCGGGCGCCCGTCCGGCCCCGTCCTGCACGTCCTCGGGGACCGGAGCCCGCCCGAACGTCCGCGGCGCCGGCGGCACCCCGCCGCCCCGCTCGTCCGGCACCGGCTCGGGACGCGTCCGCCGCGCCTCCCCGAACGCCGCGGGCCGCACAGGCGCCGACTCGCCGGCCGAGGCGGCGGCCGGCTGACCCGGCTCCGCTTGAGGCACCGGCCGCGTCGGCGCGGCCGACTGCTCCTGAGACGCCCCCGGCTGCCGATGCTCACCCGCGGCGTCAGGGCTCTCGCTCCGCGCCGGAACGGGCGCGGACGGCTGCTCGGACGACGCGCGCTCGGGCACGGCGCCTGCCGGACGAGAGCGGCCAACGTCGGGCGCATCATCCTGCGGAGCCTGCGCGGCGGGGCGCTCGCTCTCCGGCACTTGAGCCCCCGGCGCGACCCACTGCTCCGAAGCAGCCGGACGAACAGGCTCGGGCGGGCGACCCTGCGGTGACGGCTCGTCCGACGGCGCACTGGACGCCTGCGAGGCAGCCGACCGGCCGGGGGCCGAAGCCTGCTCCTGCGGCGGAACGGCTGGAGGGACGGGCGCGGACGGCTGCTCGGACGACGCATGCTCGGGCACGGTCTCTGCGAGACCGGGGCGTCCGGCGACGGGCGTGTCCTCCTGCGGAGCCTGCCCACCCGCCTGCGCGACGGGACGCGTTTCGGGCGCGGCCTCTGCGGGGCGCCCGGCGACGGGCGCGTCCTCCTGCGGAGTCTGCGCCTGCGCGGCGGGACGCGCGGGTTGCGGCACTTGAGCGCCTGGTGCAACCCGCTGCTCCGCGGCGGCCGGACGAACAGGCTCGGGCGGGCCGCTCTGCGACGGCGGCTCGTCCGACGGCGCGCTGGACGCCTGCGGGGCAGCCGGCCGGCCGGGGGCCGGAGCCTGCTCCTGCGGCGCCGTCGGATGCTGCCCCGTGGCGGCGCGCTCGCTCTGCGGCGGGACGGCCGGACGGACGGGCGCGGCAGGGCCGGGCGCGGCCTCTGCGGGACGGGAGCGGCCAGCGGCGGGCACGCCCTCCTGCGGTGGCTGCGCGGTGGGGCGCTCGCTCTCGGGTGCTTGGGTACCCGGTGCGACCCGCTGCTCCGCTGCGGCCGGGCGCGCGGGCTCGGTCGGCCAGGCCGGGTCGGACGGGTGCGTCTGCGGCGGCGCCGACGGGCGGACGGGCGCGGGTGGCTGGGCCTGCGGGGCGGCGGGTGCGGGCGGACGGGCCTGGGGCGAGCGGACGGGCATGGTGTCCGCCGTATCGGGACGCTCGCCCTGCGGCGGCCGGGGGCGCTCCGGTGCCGGTGCCACGCGGCGGTCGGGGGGCTGGGGGGCGGGGGTGCCGGGGTGGCGCGGCTGGGCCTCGTTGACGAGGGGTTCGGGGGCGCCGAACGCGCCGGGGACCATGGGGATGTCGGGGCGCGTCGGGACGGGGCCGGCGACCTTCTTGTCCCCGGGTTCGCCGCCGGGCGCGGCGGCCGACGTCTCGCCCGGCGCGGGCCCGGCCTGGGCGGCCGCGGGGGCCTGGGGCGGGGAGGGCCGCGGCTCTTCGGCGGGGGCCATCGCGGTGGCGAAGCCGGGGGCGCCCGGGCGGCGGACGCCGGACACGAGGCCGCGCTTGCCGTTGCCGGGCGCGCCCTCCAAGCGGGGCGTCGCGGGGGGCACCTCGAGGCGGGGCGCCGGGACCTCGGGGGTCGCGGGGGCCTCGGCGGCCGGGGCGGGCCTGCGGCGGGACTTGACGGCGACGCGTTCGGGGGCCGGGGCGGGGGCGCCGGGACGGCGCCAGACGCGGGCGACGATGACGACTTCGCGGGGTTCGCGGATGGGGGTGAGGCGGCACCAGGTGCGGGGTTCGGCGAGGTAGCGGCCCTGCGAGAGGAGCAGCTCGGTGAGGCGCTTGCCCTCGATGACGGGGCGGGTCGCGAGCCAGGTGAGGACGCCGGGCGGGACGATGTAGATGACGTGCCACGGGGACTCGAAGGGGACGCCGACGAGTTGCAGCATGACGATCCAGGGCACGAACACGCCGAGGAACACGCCGATCTGGACGAGCGGCAGCGGCATGGGGAGCCGCAGGTCGTACAGCTTGTACAACCGCTTCTCGATGCGCCAGATGTTCGTGTACGTGGGTAGATCCACGCCCCTACTCCCCTACGGATGCGAGCACGGTCTCCGGGTCAGCTGCCGTCCACTCCCAGTGCGGTGGCGATCGCCTTGGCAGCGGTCTCGATGATCTGGGGCACGTAGAAGACGATGGCGATGCCGATCGCCAGCACGATGAACTGCGCGAACCGGGTGATCTCACGGGTGAACAGGAAGAAGATCGCCACGATGGAGACGGTGACGAGGAAGAGCGGGCCGAAGAATCCCCGGAGCCAGCTGGCGAGCCCGTCCGGATCGAAGGAGTCGTCGGGCGCCGCCAGGATCTCGGGCGGAATCGACGCCATGAGGTGGTGCAGCATCGACTTACCTTCCTGGTTCGGCGTGGGGGGACGGGTGCGTGTTCATCTCGCGGCCTCTCATGACGGGTCGGGGTCGGTGGTGCCGCGGATGTCCTTGACGTACCAGGTCGCGTCCTTGCGCACCATGTCGAGTTCGTAGGCCTGCTCGAGTTCGCCGCCGGCGACGCGCCAGACGACGCTCGCGGTGACGGTGCGGGCGCCGGCGGCGCCCTGCGGCGCGACGACCTCGGCGACGCGGAGGAACTCGACCGAGCCGGCGAGTCCGCTGATGGGGCTGCCCGCGGCGAACCGGGAGAGGGCGGTGGTGTCGCTGCGCGCGTACGCCTGGAAGAACGTCAGGAGGATGGGCTGGAGTTCGCCCTCGAGGGGGGTGTCGCGCGGCGCGGGCTCCTGCTGCGGCAGTGCGGCCTTGGCGGGCGGGGGGAGCAGTGCGGGACGAGCGGCGACGACGAGCGCGCCGGAGTCGTTCGCGTAGACGGGGACGGCGAGGCGCAGCCACTTGTCGCCGGTGCGGGCGAGCAGGGTGACGGTGGCGTTGCGCGCGTCGCGCGCCTGCACGCCCGCGACCTGCACGGACTGGACCTGCAGCGTTCCGGTGCCGTTCCAGCCGAATTGCGGGTCGGCGCCCTCGGGCAGGAACGTCCGCAATTGGGCCTGGCGGTCCGCGGCGTTCTCCTGGTTGTAATTCAGATAGACGTTGGCGAACTGCAGGGCGAATGCCCCGGCGGCGCTGGTCGGGAACTGGGCGCGTTCGGGGGACGGCTTGGGCTCGGCGGTCGTCGCGGGGTCCTCCGCGGCGGTGAAGCGCTCGAAGGGGGCGCGGACGCCGTTGACGAGGATGACGATGATCAGCGCCCAGAGGACGGCGCGGCCCGTCCAGACCCACCAGCGGCCGCCGGATCCGGACCAGCGGCCGCCGCGCGGGCCGCCGCGGCCCCGGTCGTCGGGAACCTCCCACGGGTCGACGGACAGACCCGGCGCCGCGGTCTCGTCGACCACGGCGGTGTCACGGCCGCGTTTCACGGCCGACCTGCGAGCCATCCTGCCTCCGCTCGCGCCTCGCCCCAAGGTCGGCGCGCTCTGATTGCCTGGTCCAGATGTTGCGCGGTGGTCCTTTCCGAACCCACCCCGGGCCCAGCGTAACCACGAGCGTCAATTGTTCCAGCGCATCCGAGCGAAGCACAGCCCCGGCACGCGGTTGTGGATAATGCGATCCACCTCAGCAGGAACGGGAAGGATTGCCAAACGGTGACGATCCCCTATCCCGACCTCCGATCGGTGCGTCGGGGGCACAACAGGACAAGCGTCGTGAGTCACACGTTTTGCCGACGTCCTCGGTGGACGTCCGGGTCCGCCGCGCGTCGTCGCCGCCCTGTCGGCCGTCCGGGGCTTCCTGACGGCCGGCTCAGACGTTGAAGCGGAACTCCACCACGTCGCCGTCCTGCATGACGTACTCCTTGCCCTCCATGCGGACCTTGCCGGCGGTCCGGGCGGCGGCCATGGAGCCCGCGGCGGTCAGGTCGTCGAAGGAGACGATCTCGGCCTTGATGAAGCCGCGCTGGAAGTCGGTGTGGATGACGCCCGCGGCCTCGGGCGCGGTGGCGCCCGTGCGGATCGTCCACGCGCGCGACTCCTTCGGGCCCGCGGTGAGGTAGGTCTGCAGGCCGAGCGTGGCGAACCCGATGCGGACGAGCTGGGACAGGCCCGACTCCTCCTGCCCCATGCCCTGCAGCAGTTCGAGGGCCTCGTCGTCGGGCAGCTCGATCAGCTCGGCCTCGATCTTGGCGTCGAGGAAGATCGCCTCGGCGGGGGCGACGAGGTCGCGCAGGCGGGTGCGCAGGGACTCGTCCGTCAGCTCGCCCTCGTCCAGGTTGAAGACGTAGAGGAACGGCTTGGCGGTGAGGAGGTGCAGCTCGCGCAGCAGCGCTAGGTCGATCCCCGCCTTGTCGGCGCCGGCGAAGAGCGTGACGCCTTCGTTGAGGAGCTTCTGCGCGGCGGTGACGGCGTCGACGACGGCGAGCTGGTTCTTGTCCTTCTTGGTCCGGGCCTCCTTCTCGAGGCGCGGCAGGGCCTTCTCGATGGTCTGCAGGTCGGCCAGGATCAGCTCGGTGTTGATCGTGTCGATGTCGCGGGACGGGGCGACCTCGCCGTCCACGTGCGTGACGTCGGGGTCCTCGAAGGCACGGATGACCTGGCAGATCGCGTTCGTCTCGCGGATGTTGGCGAGGAACTTGTTGCCGAGGCCCTGGCCCTCGGACGCGCCCTTGACGATGCCCGCGATGTCGACGAACTCCATCGTCGCGGGGATGGTCTTCGCCGAACCGAACATCTCGGCGAGCGCGGCCAGCCGCGGATCGGGCACCCCGACCACGCCGACGTTGGGCTCGATGGTCGCGAACGGGTAGTTGGCGGCCAGCGCGTCGTTCTTGGTCAGCGCGTTGAACAGGGTGGACTTGCCGACGTTGGGCAGCCCGACGATTCCGATGGAGAGGCTCACGGCCGTCAAGTTTACGAGCCCGGACGGACCCGTCCGTGCGCCCGCCCGCGCGTCCGTCCGCGCGCGCCGGCCCGGCGATCGTCGGCAGTGCGCCGATTGTCCGCCGTGCCGCCCTTACCGGCGCGTCGCGGTCGCGGTTCGCGGCCGCGCTGTCACGATGAACGGATGGACCTCGCGCTGCTCGCCGGCCTCGTCGTCGGGGCCGCCTTCGGCGCCGTCGCCGGATGGGCCCTGGCCATGGGACGGCAGGGCGCGCTGATCGCCCGGGCGCGCGCGGCGGAGGAGAAGCTCGCCTACGCCGAGGAGCGGATGGCCGAGCATTTCGAGAACCTGTCGGCGCGCGCGCTGGACGCCAGCAACGCCCGCTTCCTGGAACTGGCCGACGCGCGGCTGAAGGCGGCGGGGGCCGAGGCGGCGGGCGAGCTGGAGCGGCGGCAGCAGGCGGTCGAGCACCTGGTCGGGCCGCTGCGGGAGACGCTCGCCAAGGTCGAGGAGCAGCTCCGCGAGGTGGAGACGGGCCGCCGCGAGTCGCACGCGATGCTCGCCAAGCAGGTCGACTTCGTGCGGCAGAGCTCCGAGCAGCTCGGCCGCGAGACGCGGACGCTGGTGCGGGCGCTGCAGCGGCCGGAGGCGCGGGGACGCTGGGGCGAGCTGCAGCTGCGGCGGGTCGTGGAGCTCGCGGGCATGACGCACCACTGCGACTTCGACGAGCAGGCGAGCGCGGTGACACGGGACGGGACGGTGCGGCCCGACCTGGTCGTGCGGCTCGCCGGCGGCAAGAACATCGTCGTCGACTCGAAGGTGTCGCTGGCCGCGTACCTGCAGGCCGCCGAGAGCGGCGACCCGGTGCGGCTCGACGCGCACGCCCGCCACCTGCGCGACCACGTCGACCGGCTGGCCGCGAAATCGTACTGGCAGGCGTTCAGCCCGGCACCGGAGTTCGTGGTCCTGTTCATCCCGGGCGAGGCGTTCCTGGCGCCCGCGCTGGACCGCGATCCCGAACTGCTGGAGTACGCGATGCGGCGCCGCGTCCACATCGCCACCCCCACGACCCTCATCACGATGCTGCGGACGGCGTCGTACGCGTGGCAGCAGGCCGCGCTTTCCCGCAACGCGCGGGCGGTGTTCGATCTCGGCAAAGAACTGTACGAACGGCTGAGCACGATGGGGCAGCACGTAGACGAACTGGGCCGCGCGCTCACCGGCGCGGTGAAGTCCTACAACCGGACGGTCGGGTCGCTGGAGACACGGGTGCTCGTCAGCGCGCGGCGTCTGAACGACCTTGGCGTCGTCGACGGTTCCCTGGACGGCCCCCGGCCGGTGGAGGAGAGCCCGCGCGCGCTTTCGGCGGCGGAACTCAACGGGCACGACGAACCGTACGGCGGGGGTACGAACACCGGGGTTCCGAACGGCGAGGCCCCGTACGGCGGCGATTCGCGCGACGATGTCCCCCGGGCCGATGTTCCCCGGGCCGAAGCCCCACAGGAGCAGGACGCGCGGGACGAGGACGACGCTACGCGCGGGGGCTCCCCGCCGTACGGCACCTGGGCCGTCCCCGAGCAGAGCGATCGGCGAGAGAGGTGGCAATGAGCACATCGACGGCACGCGACGCTCCCGAGGACACGCCGCCGACGCACCGCGGGACGGGACGGCGGCGGGGCCGCGGCGGCCCGCAGCGGCGGTCGCGCGCGTCCGGCGCCCGCTCGTCCGGGTCCCGTGCGGCGGCGCCGACCGGCCCGGTGACGCTGACCGGACGCGGCGGCATCGTCGTGGTGTTCGGGACGGCCGTGCTGTGCGGGTTGCTGTCGCGCTGGCTCGACATGCCGCTGCTCGCCGGGGGCGGCTTCACGGTGGGCTGCGTCCTCGCCGCGCTAGCCACCCGTCCGGCGGACCTGCTGGCGCTGGCGGTCAGCCCGCCGGTGGTGTTCTTCCTGGCCACCCTGATCGCGGTGTTCGTCACCACGATCGGGCAGGGGTCGCTGCTGCGCGGCGTCGCCGTCGGGGTGCTGACCGCCCTGGCGGGGACCGCGCCGTGGCTGTTCCTCGGCACGCTGCTGGTGCTGCTGATCACGCTGCCGCGCGGGCTCCTGACGAACGTGCGGGAGCTGCGCGACAAGCTCGCGGGCGTCCGGCTGTTCGAGGAGGAGGAGAACGAGAACCCGGTCCGGTGGGACGAGTCCCCGTCCTCCCCCGCCGCACGCGCGCCGCGGCATGGAGACGCGGACTGACCCGTGGCGTCAGACGGGCGTGATGCGCAGGTCCTTGCGGAGTTCCTTCGGCAGGGAGAAGCGCATGTGCTCCTCGACGGACTCGATCTCCTCGGCCTCGCCGTAGCCGCGCTCGGCGAGCCAGGCCAGGACGCCCTGGACGAGCTCGTCCGGGACGGACGCGCCGCTCGTCACGCCGACGGTGGTGACGCCGTCGAGCCACGCGGGGTCGATCTGCTCGGCGTAGTCGACGAGGTGGGCGTCGTCCGCGCCGTGCTCCTTGGCGACCTCGACGAGCCGCACGGAGTTCGAGGAGTTGGTGGAGCCGACCACGATGACGAGCTGAGACTGCGCGGCCATCTCCTTCACGGCGGTCTGCCGGTTCTGGGTGGCGTAGCAGATGTCGTCGGACGGCGGGTCCATCAGCTTGGGGAACCGCTCGCGGAGCTTCTCGACGGTGGCGACGGTCTCGTCGACCGAGAGGGTGGTCTGCGACAGCCACGCGACCCGCTCGGGGTCGCGGACCCGCACGTTCGCGACGTCCTCGGGCCCGTCGACCAGGTGGATGTGGTCGGGCGCCTCGCCGGAGGTGCCGATGACCTCCTCGTGCCCCTCGTGGCCGATGAGGAGGATGTCGTAGTCCTGCGCGGCGAACCGGACGGCCTCCTTGTGCACCTTCGTGACCAGCGGGCACGTGGCGTCGATGGTACGCAGGTCCAGCTTGCGGGCCTCCTCGTGGACGACCGGCGCGACGCCGTGCGCGGAGAAGACCACGATCGACCCCTCGGGGACCTCCTCGGTCTCGTCCACGAAGATCGCGCCGCGTTCCTCCAGCGTCTTCACCACGTGGACGTTGTGGACGATCTGCTTGCGGACGTAGATCGGGGCCCCGTACTGCTCGAGGGCGATCTCGACCGTCTGCACGGCCCGGTCGACGCCGGCGCAGTATCCACGCGGCTTGGCGAGCAGGACGCGGCCCCGGGTTCCCGCGGGCTGGGTGTTGGCGGTCATGCCCCCATCGTACGAGTCGCCGCCCGGGCCCCGCGCCCGGCGGGGAGAGGCCCCGCGAGGACGGCGGAGGCCCCGGGGCGCAAGGGTTCCGGTCAGGTTGTGACCGACGGCACGCCGTTTTTGGACAGAAAGACATTAACCCGGGGTGACCGTGATCGCACCCATGGGGCAGAGTGAGATTCGACGACCGTACGTGTGCTCCCGAGTTCCCTGATAAGGACGGCAGGAAGAGGAAAAGACCATGACGAGATCGCCGCGCCGCCTCAAGCAGCAGGTTCAGGACACGGTGGGCGAGCAGGTCCGCGACCTCCCGCTGCACGCCGTCCGGCTGGCCATGTTCGGTGTCGGCCGGGCGCTGCTGCTCGGCGACCGCGTGACCCGCGACTACAAGGAGATCACCGAGGGCGGCGGCGTGAAGCCGGTGATCGGGCGGCTCCGCCACGACGTCCAGCACACCGCGGAGAAGGTCGTCGGCACCGTGGTGGAGCGCGTCCGCGGCGGCGAGCAGGCCGAGCCCGAGCCCGAGCCGGAGCCCGTCCGGCCCCGGCGCACCCGTCCGGCGCGGCCGTCGCGCCCGTCGGCGGCGCGCGAGGACGGCGCCGCCGCGCGGCGCGGGCCGGACAAGGAGATCTCGGTCGGCAAGCCGGGCGCGTCGGACGGGCCGGTGGCGAAGCCGGCGCCGTCGCCGCGGCCGTCGGAGCCGCGCCCGGAGCCCGCGCCGCAGGCCGAGCCCGCGGCCCCGCCCGTCCCCGCGGACGGGCCGGCGCCGAAGCTCGCCGAGACCGCGGCGCCCGACGCTCCGGCGCCCGAGCCCGCCGAGCCCAAGGCCACCGAGCCCAAGGCCGCCGAGCCCAAGGCCGCCGAGCCGAAGGCGAAGCCCGCGGACGAGTTCGCGCCGCGTCCCGAGTCGCGCCCGGCCGCGCAGAGCGAGGCCGAGCACGTCGCCGAGAGCCTGCCGGTGCCGAACTACGACGAGGCGACCCTGCCGCAGCTGCGCGCGCGCCTACGCGGGCTGTCGGTGGAGCAGGTGAAGCTCCTGCGCGAGTACGAGCGGAACCACGCGGGCCGTGAGGACGTCATCAAGATGTACGAGCGCCGCATCGCCAAGCTGAACGGCCAAGGCTGACGCCGTAGCGAGAACGGCCCGGGAGGCGAGCCTCCCGGGCCGTTCTCCTCCTGCCGATTCCGCCAAACCGCCTGCGCCCCCACATCGGCATCGTTAAATTGCAAGGCATGGCGTGCACGGTGAAGCGGGCGTTCAAGTACCGCTTCTACCCCATCGACGGGCAAGCGGCCGAGCTCGCCCGCACGTTCGGTTGCGCGCGGCTGGTCTACAACCGGGCACTGGAGGAACGCACCCGCGCCTGGTACACGCAGCAGCGCCGCATGACCTACGTCGACACCTCGGCGGCGCTCACGGCGTGGAAGAAGACCGACGAGCTGGCGTTCCTGAACGAGGTGTCGTCGGTCCCGCTGCAGCAGGCACTGCGACACCTGCAGGCCGCGTTCGCAGCGTTCTTCGACAAGCGCGCGAAGTACCCGCGTTTCAAGGCCAAGAAGAAGTCCAGGGCGTCGGCGGAGTACACCCGGTCGGCGTTCAAGTGGCGCGACGGCGAACTCACGCTCGCGAAGATGAGCGGCCCCCTGACGATCGTGTGGTCGCGTCCGCTACCGGAGGGCGCCGAGCCGTCCACGGTGACGGTATCCAGAGACGCGGCCGGGCGATGGTTCGTCTCCATCCTGTGCGAAGACACGATCACCCGCCTCGATCCCGTCGACACGGCCGTCGGTGTGGACGCCGGGGTGACCTCGCTGGTCACGCTGTCGACCGGGGAGAAGGTCGCCAACCCCCGGCACGAGCGCCACGACCGTGAACGCCTCGCCAGCGCGCAGAAGAATCTGGCGCGCAAGCAGAAGGGGTCGGCCAACCGGGAGAAGGCCAAGCGGAAGGTCGCCCGCGTCCACGCGCGGATCGCCGACCGCCGGCACGATTTCCTGCACAAGCTGTCGTCCCGGCTCGTCCACGAGAACCAAGTGGTCGTGATCGAGGACCTGAACGTCCGCAACATGGTCAAGAACCACTCGCTGGCGCGTGCGATCTCGGACGCGGGCTGGCGGGAGCTGCGGGCGATGCTGGAGTACAAGGCCGACTGGTACGGCCGTGAACTCGTGGTGATCGACCGGTGGTTCCCCTCGTCCAAGACATGCTCGGCATGTGGGACCCTCCAGAAGGACATGCCCCTCGATGTGAGGGAGTGGAAGTGCGGTGGGTGTGGTGCCCGGCACGATCGGGACGTCAACGCCGCGCGCAACATTGTGGCCGCCGGGCTGGCGGTGTCGGCCTGTGGAGCTGGTGTAAGACCTCAACGGGAGTCCTCCCGGACGGGGCGGTCGGCGACGAAGCAGGAAACCCACGGGGCGACCCGTGGAATCCCCCGCCCTTAGGCGGGGGCGAAGGTCAACCGGCCGAGAAGAGCTTGTCGAGGGCGGGCAGGGCCGCGGCGACGGCCGCGCGCTCCTCGCCGGTCAGGTCCGCGAACCGTTCCGCCAGGTAGCCGATCCGGCGCTCGCGCCCGTCCGTGAGGACGTCCCGTCCGGTCGGGGTGAGCCGGGCGGTGACGACGCGGGCGTCCGAGCCGTCCCGGCCGCGCTCCACGAGCCCGTCGCGTTCCAGCCGGTTGATCTGCGCGGTCATCGTCGGCAGCCGGACGCCGTGCTCGGCGGCCAGCTCGGTCATCCGCCGCGGCCCGTGCTCCAGGGAGCCGAGCACGGACAGCTGCTGGGCGGTGACCGGCTGGTCGGCGGTCGCGCGGCGCAGCATCAGCACGACGTGCCGGAGCCGCAGGTTCAGCTGCTCGGCGAGCTCGCGTTCGGGAACGGTCACGGTCTCTCCTCGATAATACTTAGCCAGACTAAGTTAGCTGGGCTAACTTTTGAAGGGACGGAGCGTGTCCCCCGCGTCACACGCAATAGGCTGCCGGGCATGGCGATGGAGACGACGGCCGAATCCCCGGTTCCGGTGCGGACGGTCCTGCAGGCGGTCGGCGGCTGGATCGGCAAGCTGGGCCGCATCTGGGTCGAAGGGCAGATCACCGACCTGAACGCCCGCGGCGGCACCGTCTACATGACGCTGCGCGACCCGGTGGCGAACATGTCGGTGCGGCTCGTCGGGCAGCGCGGCGTCGTCGAGGCGGCGGGCCCCGCGGTCACCGACGGCGCGCGCGTCGTCGTCCACGCCAAACCGGACTTCTGGATCAACCGGGGCACCTTCTCGCTCAGCGTGCTGGAGATCCGGCCCGTCGGCGTCGGCGAGCTGCTGGCCCGGCTGGAACGCCTCAAGAAGACCCTGGCCGCCGAGGGGCTGTTCCGCCCCGAGCGCAAGCGGCCGCTGCCGTTCCTGCCCGGCCGGATCGGGCTCATCTGCGGGCGCGAATCCGACGCCGAGCACGACGTCCTGCAGAACGCGCGGCGCCGCTGGCCCGCGGTCGCGTTCCGCGTGGAGAACACCGCCGTGCAGGGCTCCTACGCGGTCGGCGAGGTGATGGCGGCGCTGCGCGCGCTGGACGCCGATCCCGAGATCGATGTGATCATCATCGCGCGCGGCGGGGGCGCCATGGAAGACCTGCTGCCGTTCTCCGACGAGGCCCTGGTCCGCGCGGTCTCGGCGGCCCGCACCCCGGTCGTCAGCGCCATCGGCCACGAGCAGGACACGCCGCTGCTCGACCTCGTCGCCGACGTCCGCGCCTCCACCCCGACCGACGCGGCGAAGAAGACCGTCCCGGACGTCCGCGAGCAGCTCCAGCTCGTCCGGCAGCTCCGCGACCGGGGGCGCCGGTGCCTCGCGGGCGGCGTGGAACGCGAGCTCGCGTGGCTGAAGTCCGTCCGGTCGCGGCCCGCGCTGGCCGACCCGGTGCGGGAGATCGAACGGCAGTCCGAGCAGGTCACCGCCCTGCGCGACCGGGCCCGGCGGTGCCTGTCCGGCGCGCTCGACCGGTCCGGCGACGAGCTGTCGCACACCCGGGCCCGCCTCCTCGCCCTCTCCCCCGCCGCGACGCTGGACCGCGGGTACGCGATCGTCCAGCGGGAGGACGGCGCCGTCGTGCGGGACGCCGCGTCCGTGCGGGCCGGCGAGGACCTCACGGTGCGCGTCGCGTCCGGACGGCTCGGGGTGACCGCCGCGGGTCCCCTCGACGACTAGGGTGGGGCGGGTGTCGGAGCACGAGGAGAGGGCGCCCAGGCCCTCGTACGAGCAGGCCCGCGACGAGCTGGCCGACGTGGTGAAGCGGCTGGAGGCCGGCGGGCTCACCCTGGAGGAGTCGCTCGCGCTGTGGGAGCGCGGCGAGAAGCTCGCCGCGCTCTGCGAGGAGTGGCTGGAGGGCGCCCGCGCCCGGCTCGCCGCCGCGATGGCGCAGCCCGAGGACGGCGACACCGGCGCGCCGTTCTGACGTCAGGGGGTGCCGGCGGACGCGCTCGGCGAGGCGGGGCTCGACGCGTTCAGCCCGCCGCCCTTCGGCTGCTCCTTCAGCGACCCGGCCAGCACCGCCAGCTCCTCGTAGGGCGCGGTCCCGGTCACCACGAGGCTCACCCCGCCCGGCAGCGTCCGCGCCAGCGAGTTCGCCTCCTTGTCCGCCCGGTGGTACTTCTGCCACGTGTGCCCGGCGACCTGCATCGTCCCCAGCGGCTTGCTGCTGTTGGTCATCCGCGGGACGTACTCGGACGCCTTCTCGTTGCTCTGCTCGAGCGCCGCGTAATGGTCGTTCGGCGTCACGAACCCCAGGTGCCACGCGACCGGCTCGCCGCCCCCGCCGTCCAGGCCGTGGACCCGCGAGCTCGTCGGGCGCCACCCCGCGGGCAGTCCCTCGGGGGCCCGCACGGTGAACGGGGCGTCGTTGCGCATCACCCACAGCTGCGAGCCGTAGTCGACGGTCGGCAGGATCTGCTCGTCCGCCCGGGGCGTGACGACGTAGATCATCAGCGCCAGGATCAGCGACGCGCCCATCGCCAGCGAGAAACCGCCGATCCCGGTGGTCAGCCGCTTGTGCACGCCCGGGCTGACCGGGATCGGCTCCTGTCCGGAAGGAGCCGCCTCGGTAACGGTGTCAGGGGTCTTGTCGGTCACCCTTTCAGGATCCCCTACGGTTCCGGCTGCTCTAGACAGGGGGTGCGGTACGCGGGTTCCGGATCGTGCCGACGATCCCCATGATCTCGGCGGCGAGCCGCCGCGCGGCGTCCTCGTCCTCCATCAGTGAGATGTCGGACACCGCGCCCGCCATCGCGCCCGTCAGCACCATCACCAGCGCCTCGTCCACGCCGCCGTCCGCGGTGTGGAACAGCGCCGCGTTCCGGCGGGCCCACTTGCCGAGCCGCTGCCGCATCGCGCGGTCGAACCCGGGCGGGCCGTCCCCGGAGATGAACAGCCGCGAGACGTCCCGCTCCTCCAGGCAGCCGTCGAGGTAGGCGCCCGCGCCGGCGATGAACTGCCGCATCGGGTCGGTCTCCCCGGCCTCCCGCACCGCGTTGATCGCCTTGCGGGTGCGCTCCTGCTGCCTGACCTGGAACTCCTCGAACAGCGTCAGGTACAGGTCGGCCTTGCCGTTGAAGTGGTGGTACAGGCTGCCGACGCTGGCCCCGGCCTTCGCGACGATGTCGGTCACCGCGGCCTGCGCGAACCCTGACTCGCAGAAGACGTCCCGCGCCGCGGCCAGCAGGGCCCCGCGCGTCGCGGCCCCCCGGTCGGACGTCCGCGCGGGCGTCCCGGCGGCGCCGTTCTGTGTCACCTCGCCGGAGGGAACGTCGATGTCGCTGCTCATGAGCCCTGAGATTACGCCCTCTCCCGGTGGGAAACGATCCCTTGCCCGGAGGACCGTCCGATTCCCGGTGCCGGTTCGCTCCGGACTCCGGCTGGTCTGGTCCAATTTGTGGCCCGGCGTCGGCCAACGGAGAATCCGAGTGACCATCGACCGAAAGGGCCGCCGCGACATGTCCGATGAAACCACCGTCTCCTCCCCGCTGACGACCGATCCGGCGGCGCCCGACCGCAACCTGGCGATGGAACTGGTCCGGGTGACCGAGGCCGCCGCCATGGCCGCCGCCCGCTGGGTGGGGCGCGGGGACAAGAACGGTGCCGACGGCGCCGCCGTCAACGCCATGCGCCAGCTGATCAACACCGTGTCCATGAAGGGCGTCGTCGTGATCGGCGAGGGCGAGAAGGACAACGCCCCGATGCTCTACAACGGCGAGGAGGTCGGGGACGGCGGCGGCGCCGAGTGCGACGTCGCGGTGGACCCGGTCGACGGCACCCGCCTCACCGCCCTCGGCATGAGCAACGCGATCGCCGTCCTCTCCGTCGCGCCGCGCGGGTCGATGTTCGACCCGTCCGCCGTGTTCTACATGGAGAAGCTCGTCACCGGGCCCGAGGCCGCCGACGTCGTCGACATCGAGCGCCCGATCGGCGACAACATCCGCGCGATCGCCCGCGCGAAGGGCTCGGCGCCGAACGACGTGACCGTCTGCATCCTGGACCGTCCGCGGCACGAGGGCATCGTCAAGGAGGTCCGCGAGGCGGGCGCGCGCATCAAGTTCATCATGGACGGCGACGTGGCCGGTGCGATCATGGCGTCCCGCCCCGGCACCGGCGTCGACCTCCTCCTCGGCATCGGCGGCACCCCCGAGGGCATCATCGCCGCCTGCGCGATCAAGGCGCTCGGCGGCGTGATCCAGGGCCGCCTGTGGCCGAAGGACGACGAGGAGCGCCAGAAGGCGATCGACGCGGGCCACGACCTCCGCCGCGTCCTGACCACCGACGACCTCGTCACGTCCGACGACGTCTTCTTCGCCGCCACGGGCATCACCGACGGCGAGCTCGTCGACGGCGTCCGCTACGACAAGGGCACCGCGATCACGCACTCCCTCGTGATGCGCTCCCGCAGCGGCACGATCCGCACCGTCTCGAGCGAGCACAAGCTGTCGAAGCTGCGGGCCTACAGCGCGATCAACTTCGACTCTGCGGTCTGAGGCACAAGGCCCGGCCTGCTCGCCCAACGGCTCGCAGGCCGGGCCGCTTTTTCACCGCCCGCACGGGGAGCCCGGACACACAGGGGCCAGGCACACCAGAGGGGCCAGGCACACGCGGACGGCACGGCCGGGCAGGGACACGTGTGACCGGACGCGCACGGCCCGGCACACGCACGGCACGGCCCTGCACTCGCGGTGGGAACGCGCGGGGGCCGGATGTGCGCGGCACGGTGCGCGCGGGCGGGGCCGGGCGGTCGCGGGGCCGGGCGGCGCGCGGGCGGGCCGGGCGGTCGACGGACGGGGTGGGGTGGGGGGTCAGTCGCGGGTTAGGCGGGCTCGGACGCGTTGGCGGAGCGTGCGCTTGGGGGCGCGGGCGCGGACGGAGCCGAACAGCATCGTGCCCGCTACCTCGATGGTGGGGCCGTCGGGGGCGGGGCGGGTGCGGACCTCGCGGGGGCTGAGGATCGTGCGGCCGGTGACGTCGACGCGGACGCCGTCGGGGACGAGCAGGCGGACGCGGCCCGCAAGGACGAGCGAGTCGAGGACGATGTGGCGGCGCTGCAGGACGGCTTCGCGGAGATCGAGTTCGACGGTGCCGAAGAGCGCGACGAGCGGGAGTTTGACGGGGACGACCCAGCGGCCTTCGCGGCGGGTGCGGCCGAACACGACGGAGACGGGGCGGTCGTCCACGAGGATCGGCTGGGCCTCCTCGGGGGAGAGGTCGCCCGTGAGGCCGGTGAGTTCGCCGAGGGTGCGGGCGGCGTAGGCGGCGGCGGTGCGTTCGGAGTGCTCGGCCATGGTGAGGCGGCCGTCCGCGAGGGCCTCGCCGAGGACGGCGGCGACGCGTTCCCGGTCGGCGTCGGACGCGCGCAGGTCGCGGACGCGCGTCGCCTGTTCGGCGGCCGGGCGGGAGGGGATGTCCACCCCTAGAGGTTAACGGGCGGAGCGGCGGGGGCCGCGGAAAACGGGTGGGGATTTGTCCGCGTCACTACTTAGGGTTGCTCTATGACCTTGCAACGTGCACCGGAGGAGGTCGGCGCCGGGTCGGCGGCGGCGATCAGCCTGCGGGGGGTCGTGAAGCGGTTCGGGGGCTTCACCGCCGTGGACGGGCTCGATCTGGAGGTGCCGTCCGGCATTTGCCTGGGGCTGCTCGGCCCGAACGGGGCCGGGAAGTCGACGACGATGAAGATGCTCACGGCGCAGGCGGTGCCGACGGAGGGGACGATCGAGGTGCTGGGGTTCCCGGTGCCGCGGGAGTCCAAGCGCGCGCGGGCCGCGATGGGGGTCGTCCCGCAGCAGGACAACCTCGACGAGGAGCTGACGGCCCGGGAGAACCTGGAGGTGTTCGCGCACCTGTACCGGGTGCCGCGCAAGGAGCGGCGCGGGGCGGTCGACGACGCGCTGGCGATCGCGCACCTGACGGAGCGCCAGGGGACGAAGGTGGACGATCTGTCGGGCGGGATGCGGCGGCGGCTGCTGATCGCGCGGGGGCTGGTGCACCGGCCGCGGCTGGTGCTGCTGGACGAGCCGACGGTGGGGCTCGACCCGCAGGTGCGGGCGGAGCTGTGGGGGCTGATCGACGGGTTGCGGGCGCAGGGCACGACGGTGCTGATGTCGACGCACTACATCGAGGAGGCCGAGCGGCTGGCGGACGAGTGCGCGCTGATGTCGCACGGCCGGGTGATCGCGCGGGGGACGCCGGCGGAGCTGGTCGGCGAGTACGCGGGCGAGCGGGTGGTGGAGCACTACGGGCCGCCGGACCGGCTGGCGGAGGTGGAGCGGCTCGCGCGGGGCGCGGGGCTGCCGACGCGGCGGACGGGGCCGTCGGTGTCGGTGCTGAAGGCCGAGACGATCGCGCCGTCGCTGGCGGACGAGCTGGGCGCGGACGGCGTCCGCCGTGCGGCCAACCTGGAGGACGTGTTCGTGGTGCTGACCGGGGAGAGCGTGGAATGAGCGGCGCGCAGGCGGAGCGGCTGCGCCGGTTCGAGATGGCGCCGGTCCGGGGTGTGTGGCGGCACGAGCTGGCGCTGTTCAAGCGGTACTGGACGTCGCAGTCGTTCGCGTCGATGGTGGAGCCGACGTTCTTCCTGCTGTGCTTCGGCTACGGGTTCGGGTCGATGGTCGCGGTGATCGGCGACTACCGGTACCTGGACTTCGTGGCGACGGGCGTGGTGGGGACGGCGGCGCTGTTCACGTCGGTGTTCCCGGGGATGTTCAACGGCTACATCCGGCGGGTGTTCCAGCACACCTACGACGCGATGCTGGCGGCGCCGGTGGACGTGCACGAACTGGTCACCGCGGAGGCGTCGTGGATCGCGGCGAAGTCGGCGGTGTACTCGTGCACGCCGCTGATCGTGGCGCTGTTCTTCGGCCTGGACCCGTCGTTCGGGATGCTGCTGGTGCCGGTCGCGACGTTCTTCACGGCCCTCGGTTTCGGCCTGTTCGGGATGTGGACGTCGTCGGTGGTGCCGTCGATCAACTCGTTCGACTACGTGATCACGGGGGTGGTGACGCCGCTGTTCCTGATCGCGGGGACGTTCTTCCCGGTGGACGCGCTGCCGGCGTGGGCGGAGACGGCGTCGAAGCTGAACCCGCTGTACCACTGCGTGCAGTTGGTCCGGCACATGGTGTTCGGGATCCGGCCGCTGGCGGACCTCGGGCATCTGGCGGTGCTGGCGGCGTTCGCGGCGCTGATGTGGACGATCGCGGTGCGGGGGATGCGCCGCCGCCTCATTGACTGACGGGTTCCCCGCTCTCTACGCTGACGCGAATCTTCCTCACGTTAGCGGGGCCGCATGGACACCAGGGATCGCCGGGCGCGCGCGTCGGCCTACACCGCGTTCGCCGTCCAGGGGCTGTGCTTCGCGTCGCTGGTGACGCAGGTCCCGCGGATCCAGGACGCGCACCGGCTGAGCGACGCGACGCTGTCGCTGGTGCTGCTGATGGTGCCGCTGGTCGCGGGCGTGGGCAGCGTCGCGTCCGGCGCGCTGTTCCGCCGGGTCGGCAGCGGGCCCGTGCTGCGGGTGTCGCAGCCGGCGGTGGCCCTGACGATCGTGCTGATCGGCCTGACCGGCGACAACGATCTCGCGCTGTACGCGGCGGTCGCGCTGTTCGGCCTGTTCGTCGGCGCGGTGGACGCGTCGATGAACGCGCAGGCCGTCGCGGTGGAGCGCCGGTACGGGATGAGCCTGATCACCGGGTTCTACGCGGTGTGGAGCGTCGCGGGGATCCTCGGGGGGCTGTGGGCGTCGCTGGCCAACGGCGTCGACCTGCCGCTGTCCGCGGGGTTCGGCATCGCCGCCGCCGTCGGGATCGCGGGGTCGCTGGCCACCGGGCACGGGCTGTACCGGCGCGCGGAGGAGGGCGACGGGCCGTCCGCCGCGGAGCTGAAGGCCGCCGGACGGCGGGTGCCGTGGCGGCCGATCCTGGTGGTGGGCGCGGCGATGGCGGTGGCGTACCTGGCCGACTCGGCGATCTCCAACTACGGCGCGAAGTACCTCGACGACGAGCTGGGCGGGTCGGACTGGGTGGCGCCGCTCGGCTACGTCGCCTACCAGGTCGCGATGGTGGTCAGCCGGGCGGTCGCCGACCTGGCGGTGCGCCGCTCCGGGGCGGTTCCGGTGGTGCGCCTGGGCGGCGTGGTGGGCCTCGTCGGGATGGCGGGCGTGGTCGCGGCGCCGAACGCGCCGGTCGCGATCGCGGCGTTCGCCGTCGCCGGGCTGGGCCTCAGCGTGATCGCGCCGGTGTCGTTCACGGCCGCCGGACGGGTCGACCCGACGGGCCTCGGCGTCGCCGTGGCGCGCGTCAACATCTTCAACTACGTCGGGTTCGTCCTGGGCGCCGCCGTGGTCGGGGCCGTGGAGCCGCTGAGCGCGGACCACGGCCTGCGGCTCGCGTTCGCCGTCCCGACGCTCCTGGTGCTGGTCGTGTTCGCGACCGCGAAGGGCTTCGCGCCCGCCCCGGCCGGGACGGACGCGCCGGGCGGCGCGGCGCCGCGCCGTCCCGAGCCCACCGCGACCTGACCGTCCGGGCGCCG